>JBGTCF010000363.1:0-17768 GCA_041748975.1 Pyrinomonadaceae bacterium | reverse complement strand
CGAGCAAACGCCCGCACATCGCAAACAAACTCGATCTCGTATTTCCGCAGCAGATCGAGAAAGTATGGAAACGGATGGCGGCCGTGGCCGATAGTGTAGATGGTTGATTTAATCACGAGGAAATTTGAGTCGATAATAACTCTTCTTGATCATCGGCTGGCGGGCTCGGCTCCCATTTTTTCAACCGGTCGAGCAAAGCCGATCTTTCCCATTCTCCCCAGAGTTCAAGTGCCGAGCGATAAGCTCTGTCTCGTCGGCGGGTGAATCGCGACAGCAGCCAGACGGCGGCTTCGCGTTCCTGGCCTTTTAGAGCTTTGCGCTTTTTCGCTTTCAGGTCCTGTTTGAGCTGGGCGATCCATTCATCACAATCGTGGACATCGCCGAGGTGCGTCTGCATTTTTGCGATCGATATAGCGTAGTCTTTCAGGCCGTCATTCCCGTCAGCCGAGAGAAGTTCGATCGCGTAGCGAAGGTGCTTGCCCGCGATCCGCAGTTGGTGGAGAGGCTCGATTTTAAACGGATCGTAAAGAGCGTCGGCAAGCCCGAGAAAATCCTCAACCCGGTTTGCGATGATCTCGCGATTGGCCGCATCAATATTAGATGGATTGAAAAGGCTTCGCCGGGCGAGCGATGTAGTGAGAGCTGTCTCAAAGCTCTCCTCAAGTGCTGATAACGCTTCGATCGTAAGGCGAGGCTCGGCAATCTTAAATGCCCGTCCGCGGCTTTCTCTGAACCGTCGGATCATAAACTCGACACCCTCGCGAACCGATTCCTTTTTCGCCTTTGGAATAAACTTTTCCAGTGCCTCGATGGCAACGTCTTTGTCCCTCACTGCCCCGAGCACATCTGCAAGGCGTTTGAGATCTTTTCTGGGGGTTTTCAACGGATATTTGTCTCCGATCTCCGCAAAATCGCGAATGAGGCTGCGAAGCCTGCGGATCGCGACACGCATTTTGTGTACGCCTTCGATCTGATTTGAATCCAGCGCGTCCTCACGCTTCGCGAGAACCTCTGCAAAATAAGTTCGCAATACACCCGCGAGCCACTTCTGCGGATCGTGCGAATCGCCCGGTGCTAGCGTTTGTGATGCCTTGGCCACGTTCGCTTATTTTATCAGAAACGAAAGCGGCCGACGTTACCCACTTAATTCTGTGATCTCTTCGACCGCCTGCGGATTTTCTAAAGCGGAGAGATCGCCGGGGTCTTCACCGAGATAGGCCGATCGAATCACCCGGCGCATAACCTTCGCGTTTCGGGTTTTTGGCAAGGCGGAGACGAAATGGATGCGCGATGGGGCAAGGGGTTTGCCCATGTCTTTCGAAACCAGAGCTTTCAGCTCGGTTTCGAGTGAGAGAACCACCCCGTACGCCGAAGCGGCGTCCACCCCTCCTTCGTAAGGAGGGGAGCTTCCTTGCATCTCTGCGTCACGGCGTCTCTGCGGTGAATGATCGCGAGAGAGCACACAGAACGCGACCATCGCGGTTCCTTTTTTCTCGTCGGGGACGCCGATCACGGCGGCCTCGATGACTTGCGGATGAGCAATCAAAAGGCTCTCGACCTCGGCGGGGCCGACGCGTTTGCCGGCTACCTTTAGGGTGTCATCGCTGCGGCCGAGGATGAACCAATGGCCGTCTTTATCACGCATCGCGAAGTCGCCGTGAACCCAGATGTCTTTGAACCGCCGCCAATAGGTGTCGAGGTAGCGTTCCTTCTCCTGCCAAAATCCGCGTGCCATACCGATCCAGGGTTGCTTTATGACGAGTTCACCGACCTTTCCTGGCTCGACCGGGTGACCTGTTTCGTCCAGGATATCGACGTCCATTCCAGGGCAAGGGGCAGGAAAAGAGCATGGCTTCTGCGGCAGCAGCATATTGCCCATCAGGATGCCCCCGGCGATCTCGGTGCCGCCGGAGTAATTGATGATCGGCAGCCTGCTGTTTCCGACCTTTTCAAATAGCCACCACCACGGAGCCGGGTTCCAAGGCTCGCCGGTCGAGGCAAAGGCCCGGAGGGAGGAAAGGTCGTGGCGTTCGAACGGAACGCGGACACTCTTGTCCGCATCGCCGGTTCCTCCGGCGAAAAAGGGCTCGGTAGTGAGGCCCTGCGTTGAAACTGAGTCACTCATGCGGACAGGAGTGTCGGAGCTCCCTCTTTCGTTCTTTTCACTTTTTGTGAACGCTGAAGCGGCGTCCATGCGGACAGGAGTGTCCGCGTTCCGGTCCTCATGGGCAGCAAGTGCCCTAATGAGCGTTGGCGAGATTCCGAGGATCTCGACCTTGTGTTTGGCAACGAATTCCCACATGCGGTCTGGCGTCGGAAAATCGGGGGCACCGTCGTAGATGCAGATCGTAGCGCCGTTGATGAGAGCCCCGTAGATTAGCCACGGCCCCATCATCCAGCCGATGTCCGTGTACCACGAGATCCGCGTGCCTTTGCCGACATCCGTCCCAAACGCCATGTCCTGCGCGGCTTTTATCGGGAAGCTCGCGTGCGTGTGGGCGATGCCTTTGGGCTTTCCCGTCGTTCCAGAGGTGTAGAGGATGATGAGCGGGTCTTCGGCGGAGGTTGGTTCTGGGCGCCTCAGTCTTTGGTTTCTTGAGGTACGATCGGCGTACATCTCACTTTGTGCGATCAATGCTTCGAACTCAATGATTCGTTCACCAAATTTTTCGTAGTCCGGTTGGTGAAGATTATAAAGGTCTTCGAATTGTTGTCCGCCCGGCTCAGCTACGAAAACCCTAGCTATCGATGGACACAGGGCGATTGCCTCGGTGGCTATTTCGAAAGAATCGAACGCCTTTCCGCGACGTAGAAATCCTAAGCCTGTGAAGATTGCCTTCGCATTTACCGCTGTCATACGGCTCGCTATAGCCTCAACGCCGTAGCCGGAGAATACAGGAGTGGCGATAGCTCCGATTCGGCCAATCGCCAATAACGCGATGACCGTTTCGATCATCATGGGTAGGTGGATTCCGATTGCGTCTCCAGCATTCAGTCCATTTTTTCGCAGGCTTGCAGCGCAAGATTCAACCGAATGAAGAAGCTCCGCATAGGTCATTTTCGCGTTGTCGCCTTGCTCATCCTCCCAGATCACCGCCGGCTGGTCCTTCATCTCGTCGGTCTGCCAGCGGTCGAGGCACATGGTGGTGATATTGAGTCCCGCTGTCGGAACGCGGACACTCCTGTCCGCATCTTGCGGCGAGGAAGGGCCCTGAGGGTCATCGCTCACGTTCAGGAGAGATTCTTCCGGATTAAGAAAGCGGACAGGAGTGTCCGCGTTCCGAGGGTCTGCGTTCCGAGTGTCCGCGTTCCGATGTGCGCTGCTGTAGTACCAATCTTCCGGAGCGCGGCAGAGACCAGCCTTCACCGGATTGTTCTCGATATAGCGTAGAGCGTTAGAAAAATGCTTTGCGTCTCTGATATGCCTGTCGAAATAATCGGACTGCCAGACCTTTCCCTTTCGATCAAGAGCCTCGTTTATCCTTCTTGCCGAAACGCCCTTGATTCGCTTCATTATGTCCGACAAACTCGATCCGTCGTACGCTTTGAGCAGTATATGTGCGTGATTGGGCATTATCACCCAGCTGATCACGTCACAGGTTTGGCCATGCTCATGCATTAGGGTCGAAGCTACTATCTCGGCAACGCGGGGAATTTGCAGAATGCACTCACCAATACCTTCGTCGAGGTACTCTTCGACGCGCTTTCGGTATTCTCTTGAGTCGTTTGCAAGCTTTTCGCGGGCCAGCTCTATCTTGAGGCGAACCAGAACCTTTTTCGGCAGAGAGTCATGCAGCCTAAAGGTGATGAATTGACCGACTTGCCCGTCAAAATGCGGAAGATATCCACGATAGTGCCATCTCCCTTCCGGAACGCGGACAATCTTGTCCGCTCGTTCGGCGAAGGAGCCAATGTCATCGGCATCAGGCTGGCGGAAAGGGGTCTCGCGGCTGCGATGGCGGACAGGAGTGTCCGCGTTCCGGCCGAACCAGTTCGGGAATTCGACGCCGCTGGATGTATCCAAGAGCTTTTCGTAAGGCGGGTCAAACTTGATATCGAGGAATGTCAAAACCTCTTCGGTAAACCGCTCGACGTCGCGAATCGAAAATTCGTAAAGCTCATCCCATGTCGAAACGCCGACCTGGCGCATGAATTTTGTGAGCTGTGCGCGGTCGATGATGTCGGGTGTGGGTGTCCAGGCGATGGGCTGATCTTCGAGAAGGTTGTTATCGTGCATCTTCAGATAATTCTAACTTCAATTCTGTTAGCATGTCGGCTACAAGACAAGGATTATTTGGAGTTACTCTCAGCCGGACGACTTAGGGTATTTAACACCCACGCTTCCCGATATGCATGGTTACTTTGCGTGATCCAGGTTTCCTTGGTCCTTGTATAGTTTGCGTTCAAATACTCATATAGAGGTGAAAGGGGATCTCCAGGGGCACGATCCTGAGGCGCTTTGCTGTAATCCTTTTCCCACAAAATTATAGGCGGAGGTTGATTTTGAAGGGCGATTATAACCTCCTGAACCTGCTCGGGCCGTGTATACTCCGAGGGCCATACCTGACCAATTCCAGTAGGATTTCCGAGCTGGAGCGGAAAGTAAACAAATGAGGTCTGGGCCTCATATATAAATTCACCCGGCTTCGTATTATCAAGAAGCCAGGAATATTTGTCAGCAACTTCACCCATGAGTGTTGCGACACGTCCTGTCGGCATGTCTAAGATCTCGTACTTCCAAAAATATTGTGTCCGGTAAATCTGAATCCCAGCCAGAAAGATCAAAATGACAGCCGCAAGCGACATCAGTGGACGGCCGTTACGCTGGACCCACGGCAAACTCGATAAAGTTAGCGCTAACAGTATCAAGGCGGGGCCGCTGATCTGGAATAGCCTTGATGGAGTAGGCCCGACGGTTGCAATAAGCAAAATTATACCTATCACCGAGAGGAATACCCGATCCCGCCAAAGGTGCCATGCCGATTTCCCACCAATGAGAAATTGGAGAAAGACACCGAGCGTCACCGCAGGCAGAATGATGGCGAAAAAAATGATTACGAAAGAAGCGATAAGTTCATTTAGACCGTTGGGTTGGAATGCTCGGCCTATCTCTCCGAAGAACATAGCGTAACTATTTGGATCGCCAGCCGTGTAATAAAAAGCCGGGTATACAAACACCGCATAGGCGAAATGCTCCCACCCGGCAGCGACGACGAAAGGAGCGCATAAGATAGCTATTGTGACCACAAAACTAGTGAAGAGAGCCGAACCTAATTTAGCCGCGTCCTTTATCTCTCTGCCGTTCATCAAGACCTCTATCACAAGAAAGAGTCCGATGGCACCGGCGACTGCTACACCTCTCTGCTGAGTAAAGAACGACGTGAGAGCACAAAGGATTCCGGCTAGTACAAAATTTCGAGCCCTTTTTCCCCGCAGCACTACGAAAATAGCCAATAGAATGAAGATCGGGCTCAGCATTCGGTGTGTTCCGTCGATGCCAAACCAACGATAGCCAAAGAAGATGAATAAAAGCGGGGCAGCGAAGCGAAGAATGCCAGGGATCAGAGCCGTCGAGATCTTTAACAATATTATTGAGTACGCAGCTGATAATAAGATCGATAAAGCTGGAATAATCCAATATCGCATGCCAAACGCTGCAAAAAATAGCGTATAGAGAGTTTGTGTGCCCGGCAGCGTGAATTCGAAAAAGTCGCGATAGATTACATCCCCGTTGTACATCCTCGCGGCCTCGTAAGCGAACAAAAGATGATCCGCCTCAATTAGTATCGGTGTTGCAGGCAACTTAAACGTCAACAAGAACGTAAACACGGCCGCACTTACAGCAAAGGCAGCGTATTCTCCATACTTTGAGATGGCAGTTCCCATCGGCTTAGTGGCTACTGAATCTCGGATCGCGACAGCGTGGAATTAAACCGAGAACGAATCTTTGATACGATATTAGACGGTTCGTTCGTCACTAGGAATTGTATGAGTAATGATTCATCGGTAAGTTTACCGCGGGTGTTATTCGCAGGCAAAACCGCGGTCGTTACGGGAGCTTCTCGGGGCGTCGGGCGGGCGACCGCAGTGAGGCTGGCCGAGGGCGGGTCTAATGTGGTCGTCAATTATCTGAGCAAGCATAAAGAAGCGGACGAAACGGTCGAACTATGCAGGGCCAAGGGCGTTGAGGCCTTTGCGGTGGCCGCTGATGTTTCGGAATTTGCGGGAGCGCATGAGATAGCCAAGCAAACGATCGAGCGGTTCGGGCGTATCGACTATCTCGTATGCAACGCAGGTGTCTGGGACGGGGCGCCGATCGAGGAGATGTCCGAGGAGCTGTGGAACAAGGTTCTGAACACCAACCTTAAGTCTGCCTGGGCAATGTCGAAGGCGTGCGTTCCGGCAATGAAAAAACAGCCTTCCGCCGCCATTGTTCTTGTTTCATCAACCGCTGGTCAAAGGGGCGAGGCCAATTACTCGAATTATGCTGCTTCGAAGGGCGGCCAGATCGCCTTCACCAAGGCTCTGGCGTCAGAGCTGTGTCCCAAAATTCGCGTGAACGCGGTCGCCCCGGGCTGGATCGAGACGGCGATGGTGCGTCCAGTTTTTGAGGACAAAGAATACGAACAGCGCGTGATCGATTCGATACCGTTGAAGCGTATCGCGACAACCGATGATATCGCGGTGTCGATCTGTTTTCTCTTGTCTGACTGGTCACGGCATATCACCGGGGAGATCCTCAACATCAATGGCGGCGCGGTGTTGTGTGGTTAAAGAAGAGTAAGCCACGAATACACGAATGTGATGATTGATTCGTGCTATTAGTGTAATTCGTGTCAAAATTTTCTTCTGTGGGCGAAAATCTCAACCCAACGGTGATGAAATTCGGCGGTACGTCTGTAGGCGATGTCGCTGCGTTTGAGCGCGTTCTTAACGTTGTTTCGTCACAGATCGGTAAGAATCCTGTGATCGTCACGTCGGCAATGACTAGGGTGACGGACGCATTACTCGCAGCATTCGACATAGCGAAGAAAGGCGACGCAGCCACTGCCTTTAAATCGCTTGAGCCTCATTTCGAACGTCATCTTGTAATCACTGAACGATTTCTGCCGCCGAGCGGCGGAAATCCCTTCCTAACTGAGTACAACTACGCGAGAGAAGAACTCGAGGACCTATTGACGCGAGCCCAACGACGCTCATTACCTCTACAGATGCTGCGCGATGCTGTGGTTTCGTATGGCGAACAGCTTTCGTCGCGGCTGTTGACCGAGGTTTTGAGGGCAAAGGGGCTCAATGCGAGGCACGTCGATTCACGGCGGCTGATCGTGACCGATGACGAATACGGCGCGGCTCAGCCTATCTGGGAAGAAACCGAAAAGCTTGTGAAGCTCGAGATTGAGCCGTTGCTCGCCGCTCGTGAAGTGCCGGTGATGGGCGGGTTTATCGCGGCAAACAGGGCAGGCGAAACGACGACGCTCGGCCGCGGCGGTTCGGATTATTCCGCCGCACTTATCGCTGCGGCACTGAAGGCGGACGAGCTTCAGATATGGACGGATGTGACCGGCGTAATGACGTGCGACCCGCGGATCTGCAGCGAAGCGCGAACGATACCGGTCCTTTCTTACGAAGAGGCCGCCGAGCTCGCGTATTTCGGTGCGAAAGTGCTGCATCCGAAAACGATCAAGCCTGCTGTTGATTACTCAATCCCTGTGCGCGTGTGCAACACTTTCGAGCCCGCCGCGACTGGAACGATGGTTTTACCGGACTCGGCCGAGGCCCCGAATAAGATAAAATCAATCGCTCATAAAAAGAACATCACAATCCTGCGGATAACTTCGGCGAGAATGCTCGGCAGTTACGGTTTCATGAGCGCGCTGTTCCAGGTATTTGAGCGGTACCGGACGGTTATCGACGTTATTTCGACTTCCGAGGTCTCGGTGGCTTTGACGCTGGACGATGCCGCCGAATTGGACAAGATCGTTACCGACCTAGGCCGTCTGGGTGATGTCGAGGCCGAACCTGGCTATGCCGTCATCTGTGTCGTCGGCGAAGGGCTGCGGGCAAGTACCGGGCTGGCTTCGAAGATATTCTCCACTATCGACGATATAAACATCGCGCTTGTATCTCACGGGGCTTCTGCCGTAAATCTCACATTTGTTGTAAAGATGGACGACGTTCCCGCAGTTATAAAGAAACTCCATTCGAATTTCTTTTAACATTGTCAGGAAGTGAAATGTCATCCACTTCTATTGGCGATCGACTCTTAGTTTCCGAAAACCGCTCGGGATGCCTCTATGCCATATAATTCTTTAATGCTGTTTACCGGAGGTTGAAATGGAATCGCACCCAAAAAAGGAGATCGTCGAAGAAATAAAATCCGAACGTGCCCAAATGGTGGAGCAGTTGGACGACTGGCTCGAGTGGCCGATGCTCGTGTTGAGCGTGATCTGGCTGGTCCTGCTCGTTGTAGAAATGACGCGCGGGATCAGTCCTTTTCTCGAAACTGTCAGCAACGTCATCTGGATCATCTTCGGCGTCGATTACGCGATCAAGTTTATCCTCGCGCCCGATAAATGGGAGTACATCAAGAAAAGTTGGGTGGCGCTGCTTGCCCTGGCATTACCGGCACTGAGGATCTTCAGGGCATTTAGAGCGTTTAAACTGTTGCGCGCAGCCAGGACGGCAAGGGGTCTGCGGCTTGTCCGGCTTTTGACATCGCTCAACCGCGGAATGCGATCGCTCGGGGGCGCGTTTAGCCGCCGCGGCGTGGGCTATGTACTGATGCTGTCGCTGCTTGTTCTATTCGGTGGTGCGGCCGGAATGTACAGCTTCGAGAACGAAGTAGAAGGCGGTTTTCGATCCTATGCCGACGCGCTGTGGTGGACGGCGATGCTGTTGACCTCGATCGGCTCGGATTATTTTCCTGTTACTGCGGAAGGCAGGATGCTTTGCCTTATACTAGCAATTTATGGTTTTGCGGTTTTCGGGTATATGACGGCGACGCTCGCGACTTTCTTCATCCAGCGAGATAGTGAAACGGCATCCGAGCGGGGCGAGCCGTGTGTCGCCGACCTTCAAAATGAACTTCAGCAAATAAGCGCTGACCTGAAACGAATACTGGCTGATCGGGAAACTGAGAATGGAACTATTTGAACTTACAAAGGCATTGATGAACATCCCGTCTACCTCAGGCGAGGAGCAGTCGGTCGGATTCTGGCTCCGCGACTATCTCGAATCGCTTGGCTGGACGGTTGAGCTTCAGCCGGTCTCTGGGAATCAGAACAACGTCCTCGCATATCTGAATGACAAGCCGCGGGTCTGGATGTCGACACACATGGACACGGTGCCGCCGTTCATTCCGCCCACCGAGGACGATGAAAAGATCTACGGCAGAGGTGCATGCGATGCGAAAGGAATAATTGCCGCCCAGATCACGGCCGCGCAAAACTTACGAGCCGAAGGTATCGAAGACATCGGGCTGCTCTACACTGTCGAAGAGGAACGGGCCTCGACCGGCGCAAAAGCGGCGAACCTGCACCCGCTCGCGGCAACGTGCGAATACATGATCAACGGTGAGCCGACCGATAATGACCTTGCGATCGGTTCAAAAGGCACCTTTCGGCTTAATATCAAAACTGCCGGCAAGGCGGCCCACTCGGCATATCCTGAAGAAGGCGATTCCGCAATCGAGACACTCCTAAATATCCTGGACGACATTCGGCAGACGCGATTTCCGAATGACGATTTCTTTGGCGAAACGACCGTAAATATCGGCACGATCAGTGGCGGGCTTGCACTCAATATCATTCCCCCGAAGGCAGAAGCCGGCCTGGCAATTCGGCTTACGACAAAACGGGAACCTATCGAAGAAGCAATCAAGAACATCGTTCGCGGCCGTGCGGAGATCGAGGTCTTGTCGTGTAGCGAACCTGTTAAATTGGTCGAGGTTGACGGATTTAAACAAAAAGTCGTCCGGTTTACCACGGATATCCCGCATATGCCGAACTGGGGCAAGCCCCTGCTGATCGGCCCCGGCTCGATCCTCGTTGCGCACACGAAGGATGAGTTTGTTCAGAAACAGTACCTGGAACGGGCAGTTGACCTGTACGAGGGGCTGATTCGAAGACTTCTAGAAAAACCAAGAGCGTGAACCTTTGTTGGTCCACGCTCCATACCGGTTGATCGTCAATGACCGAATGATCAATTAGATTTCTCCGGGCAAACGATATTAGCGTGCCGGGCAATTTGCCGCCAGCGTCCGTCTTTCTTCAGCCATACTTGCGTATATCGCCTAAGCACGGTTTGCCCTGCCATTGGAGCGTTGCCGATCGGCTTGACCTTTTCACGGCCCATAGTTATCACCATATCGCCATGGATCACTATCGCCTCGATCTCACTTTCAAAGGCTGAGTAGCGGATCCGCCCCTCCTTAACAAGCCGAAGGACGTTGGCCTTCCTGGTGACCCGGTTTATCGGCGCATTTACAGCATAGTCAGGCAGCATCAGGTCGTTAAGAAAAGCAATGTCGCTTTCGAGGATCGCTTTCACCTGCTTTTGCTCGAGCCTCCGTATCTCCGCAGTAATCGACTCGTCCGGCCCTTTTTCTTGAGAAAGTGCAGCTTCCACAGCCAGCAGCATCAATAAAATTGTGATCAATACTTTCATGATTTTTGCTCCCCCAGGCTTTCCCGGTGATCCGTTAGAATCCGAACCGGGACCCTACTGCGTCGGAGCATCCCTGTGCTACCTGCACCCCGTTCATCAGAAAGATCTGTGCAATACCGGCCGAAGTGTAGGTATCCCCGCCGCGATCCAGCTCGAGATCATGCGTGACGATCGAGTAGCCTACAGGGGCACCTGCCGGACTGAAGCTAAATGTTTTGAAGGTAAACTGATATATATGTCCTCTAACATGGCGCCAAACGCCGTGCTCGGGGGTTCGATTCGCCTGGGGTATTCCTGAGGTTGAACCGATCGATGTGCCGCCGTGATTAAAACTGGCGATCGATGCAAATGTGTTCAGCACCGCTCCTGAGTTGCAATCTCTGATCGTGACGAGGGCGTCCCACGTGCCGACCAGTTTCCCGCCTTTGCCGTCCTGCCCGAATAGGGTTCCCGTTATCCCTACCGCTAAAACGGCCAGCATCATTGTTCCGATCACTAGATTCATTTTGTTGTTTTTCATTTCTTCCTCTCTTGATTTAGATTTCAACCGAAATATTGGTGCGTCAGTTGATGTATGAAATAATCTCGCCAATGTCGTGTGATAATCGTTAGAATCGGTGTGAAAGTTTGTGAAAATTTGTTTGAAGCATGGTGAATAGCGGCGAGGAAGAAATTTACGAGTTCGAGGGGTTCCGTCTTGATGCCGGCAAACGCCTGCTTTTCAGGGCGGATGGCGAAACCGTGCCCCTAATGCCAAAGGCATTTGAGATACTGCTCTACCTGGTGAAAAAAGCGGGAACAGTTGCCGAAAAAGTAGAGTTGATGGAGGCAATCTGGCCCGATACAGCCGTTGAGGAAAACAATCTTACACAAAATATATCCTCCCTACGCCGTGTCCTTGGCGAAAAACATCGCGAAAATCGGTTTATCGCGACAGTGCCCGGCCGGGGATATAAGTTTGTAGCCGAGGTCGATAAGGGAGCTTCAGTCGCGACTGCCGGGTCGGGGACAAATGGGCCGTTGGTTCAAAAACCAGGCAGGAAACTTTGGATCCTCGCGATAGCGGCGGCGTTGATGGTGATCGCGGCCGCAGGCTTTTACCTTTATTACGAGAATTCCAAAACGCAGCCAGGGCGTTTGAGCAGGTCACTTGCTGTATTACCTTTCAAACCCGTTACCATCGACAATCGGGATGAGGCACTCGAAATGGGAATGGCCGACACACTGATCACGAAATTGAGCGGGAGCGAGGAGCTAAACGTGCGGCCGCTTGCCGCCGTCCGGAGATTTTCTTCTCCAGAGCAAGATTCCGCCGAGGCTGGACGACAGTTAGGCGTCGAGAGTGTGTTGGACGGCGGTGTTCAAATCTCGGGCGGGCGTGTGCGCGTTTCCGCAAAGCTGATCCGAAGCGAGGATGGCCTGCAATTGTGGGCCGAACAATTTGACGAGCCTCTCGGCGACATCTTTAGCGTGCAGGACTCAATATCTCAAAGGGTAGCGGCCGCACTTCGGATCTCACTTGCCAACCTCGTCGATCGATCTTTTACAAATAACGTCGAGGCGTATCAGCTTTTTCTAAGAGGCAGGCTTCACGCCTCCCGCCTGATATTGCCCGAGCTGCAAAAGGGGATCTCATTTTACGAGCAGGCGATCGCGGTCGATCCTACGTATGCACGTGCCTATGCCGAACTGTCTAACGCTTATCGGGCGATGGTCCTGACAAACGACGCCCCTCCGCTTCAGATTATGCCCAAGGCTTTAGCCGCGGCAACGAAGGCGGTGGAGTTGGATAAAGACCTGCCTGATGCATGGACATCGCTCGGAAGCAGCGAATTCTGGTATCGATGGGATTGGGAAATGGCAGAACAGCATTTTGTTAAGGCGATAGATATCGATCCTTCCAGTGCTTCGGCACACACGTTTTATGCTCACCTGCTCTCAAATATCGGAAGACATGAAGAAGCGATAGCCAAGATACAGCGTGCTCGAGAGCTGGATCCGCTCAACTTTTTCGCCAATATTCTTGAGGGTCAGATCCTGTGTCTCGCCGGTCGCGATGACGAATCCCTCCAGATCTTGCGGTCTGCAGTCAACGTTAACCCGGACTTCTGGCTCGCTCATTTGTTCATCGCTCGCACATATATGAACAAGGGAATGTGGCCTGACGCGATAGCGGCCGCAAACAAGGCAAGAGAAATAACGAATGGTAACGCGGAAGCAACCGGAACAGTCGGATACGCGCTTGGCAGGTCCGGAGATCTCGCGGGTGCCAGAAAGATCCTTTCAGAACTCGAAGATTCGAAAGATTCCCGATATATACCCGCATATGCAATTGCACAGGTATATCTGGGTATGGGCGATCGAGCGAAAGCGTTAGAGCATTTGGAAAAGGCGTATGAAGGAAAAGAGACTTTAATGGTCTTCCTGGGCGTGGAGCCTAGATGGAATGAGCTGCGATCAGAGCCCAGGTTTAAGGCTCTGATCAGCCGGATGGGATTTGAATAAGATACGGTGATCATATGAATATAGCTTTGATCGGATACGGTTCTATGGGACGGATGGTAGAGGCGAAGGCTATCAAACGCGACCACGCGATCGTTACCGTCGTTAACGAACACCACTCGGGCCTGGACGCATCCCATCTTGCCGAATCGCTGAGAGCGGCGGATGTTGCGATCGATTTCTCGGCGGCGGCAGCAGTTCTGCGCAATGTCGAAGCCTGTATGGCGGCAAATCTGCCTTTAGTCGAGGGCACAACGGGATGGCACGAGCAAATGGACGAGGTCCGGAAACTAGTATCGTCAAACGAAGGATCATTCGTTTTTGGAGCCAATTTCTCGATCGGGGTGAATTTATTTTACCGGATCGTAGAACACGCAGCGGAACTCATGGCCAAATTCCCCGAGTATGAAGTCTTCATCGAAGAGCAGCATCATGCGCAAAAAAAGGATGCCCCGAGCGGCACGGCCCTGAAGGTAAAAGAGATAGTTTCCGAACACATCGAAGGAGATATCGGCGTTTCATCTACGCGTGCAGGCCAAATTCCCGGAACGCACCGTATCGGATTTGACGGGTTGGCAGATCAGATCCTGCTTGAACATGCTGCGCGTTCACGAGAAGGGTTCGCTCTTGGAGCACTATTGGCCGCGGAGTGGATCGTTGGAAAGGAAGGATTTTTCGAATTCACAACTGTAATGGACGAGATCATAGGGAAATGACGTTCAGGGTCAAGATTTGCTGTATTGCCAATGAGGGCGAGGCTTCTCTAGCTATCCAAATGGGTGCATCGGCGATCGGGCTGGTAGGGAAAATGCCGTCCGGACCCGGGCCGATATCGGATGAGGAGATCTATGCAATCGCCCAAGTTGTCCCGCCGCCTGTCGCGACGTTTTTGCTGACAAGCGAGCAGACCGCTCAGGGAATCGTGGATCATCATCATCGTACTAAGACGAATACTATACAGATCGTCGACGAACTGACCGGCCGTACTTACAGGGAAATCCGCGATGCCTTGCCTAATGTGAGGCTCGTGCAGGTTATCCACGTTATCGATGAACGCTCGGTCGACGAAGCTGCCGAGATTGCCGAGCATGTTGACGCGATCTTACTGGACAGCGGCAATCCAAATCTCGCTGTCAAAGAACTCGGCGGCACCGGGCGGCAGCATGATTGGCGACTAAGCCGACGGATCGTCGAAACGTGCGGGAAACCAGTCTATTTGGCTGGCGGATTGAATGCACAGAACGTACGGGAAGCGATCGATCTCGTTCAGCCCTTTGGTCTGGATATTTGTTCGGGTGTAAGAACAGATGGGAAGCTTGATCCGCGAAAACTCGATGGCTTTTTTTCGGCAATTTTGACATCCCGCGATCACGGCCATGCATTTTCTTTTTGAGACTGTAAATGTACGCACTTTGTTTTTGTATCTTAACGGCTTGAGAATATACTTAACGAACTCAGATCGAAAAAAGTTTTGGATATGACTCAGAGGATCGATTGGATGCGCGGGTGCGCAACGGCGCTGGTGACACCGTTCAGAAAGGACGGGTCGATCGATGAGGAATGTTTTACTTCATTGGTCGAACGTCAGATAAAGGGCGGCGTCAGGCTGCTCGTTCCATGCGGCACTACCGGCGAAAGCGTCACAATGAGTGAGGCCGAGAGGCTGAATGTAATAAGGCTCACTGTGGCTTCTGCGAAGGGTGAGAAAGCCCGCGTGATCGCGGGAACCGGCAGCAACAACACGGCCGCGACGGTCGATTTTACACGCAAGGCTCGTGAAGCGGGCGCCGACGCTGCGTTGGTTGTAGCACCGTACTACAACAAGCCTACGCAGGAAGGCATGTTCGCCCATTTTGGCGAAATTGCAAAGAGTATAAAAGGGTTTCCGATAATGCTTTATAACGTTCCTTCGAGAACGTCGTCGAATATCTCCGCGGAGACGACATTGCGATTGGCGGCCAAATTCGACAATATCGTCGCCTCAAAAGAGGCGTCCGGGAATTATTCGCAGGTAATGGAGATCATTCAAAACCGTCCGAAGTATTTCAAAGTGTTTTCCGGTGATGATGCCTCCGCTCTGCCGCTGATCGCGCTCGGCGCCGACGGTCTGGTCTCAGTCTGCGCAAATGAGATACCGAAACAGACGATCAAAATGGTGGATTTTGCAATTAGCGGTTCATTTCATTTTGCCCGCCGGATCCATTACAAGATCCTGCCGCTGATGGAGGCCAACTTTCTGGAATCGTCACCGGCACCTTGTAAGTTTGTGATGAAGGAAATGGGCCTGCTAGAGGAGAATCTCAGGTTACCGCTCGTACCCGTTACGGCTGCAACGCGTGTGAAGTTAAAGTCCATATTGAAAAAGATGAAGATCTAAGGAGGGGTTTGATGAGAAAGAGCATTTTATTGTTATTGGTTGTTCTGGCTGTACCTACGTGGGGTTTCGGCCAAGCGGCCGGATATCGAAGCGATACGGGCGTGGCAAAAGAGGTTTTCGCGACGATCGCAAAATGGGGCGAGGCCGTGCGGGCCCGCAATACAAAGACTCTGGACGAGATCTTTGAGGAAAATGTGGTTATCACCACATACGATGGAAAAACCAGAGGAAAACTCGCCGAACTTGAACTTTTGAAGCCCGATCCCAAAATCCGGACCTTGTCGGTAAAAAACGAAGATATAAAAGTGCGGATCTTTGGCAATGCCGCGGTCGCGACCGGTGAATGCCGTATAAATTACGTCAGTTCGGAGAAGCTGATGAACACGGCGTTTCGTTATACCGCGACCTTCACAAAGGAGGAAGGCCGCTGGCAGATCGTTGCCCTGCATACTAGCCGGCCGTCACAGTAGTTTCGATACTGGTTGAACCGAAAAGTACACCAAAGAATCTATGGATATCGAAGAACTTAAGAATGTCGGAGGCACATCAGGCGGGCTGATCGAATTTCTTATCGGCTTCACAATGACGATCGCGGGGGCATACATGCTGATCAGCCGTGTAATGTTCGCCAGCGCGTTCTGGAACTGGGGCGGCTATAATACCTTCGGGCTGTCGCTTGTGCCAATGATCTTCGGTATCGGGATCGTTTTCTTTAACGGCAGGTCGCTGATTGGCTGGATGCTTGTACTTATCAGCATCGTGATAATCGCGTCGGGGATCCTTATGAACCTGCAAATCTATTTCCAACCGACCAGTCTGTTCAATACGATCGTAATGCTGATACTTTTTGCAGGAGGCATCGGGCTGATCGCTAAATCAGTTGCGTCGCACGGATAGGCCAAGCTATGAGACAACTAATTTCACTACTTGTCATCGTTTTCCTTACAATTTCGGCGTTTTCGCAATCGCGTCCGCGAGCTCGAGACCTGGGCGTACCATTTGACGGAACCCCGGGCTCAAACAACGCCATTACAGATGTTAAAGGCGTTGAAGTTGGATACACCACGCTCGTTTCGGGCGACGGAACAAATGCCGTCCGCACGGGCGTTACCGCAATTCTGCCGCAGGGGAAAGATAAGGCATCGGCGTTGTTTGGAGGATGGTTTACGCTGAACGGTAACGGCGAAATGACGGGCACGACCTGGCTTGAAGAATCAGGTGCTTTTGGTGGTCCGGTGATGATAACCAACACGCATAGCGTGGGTGTGGTGCGAGATGCGGTCATCGAATGGGGAACGAAGCGGAGCAAGCGAGAGGGATACTCGGGCGATTACAGTCTGCCGATAGTCGCGGAGACCTGGGACGGTTTTCTAAATGACATGAATGGTTTTCACGTGAAGAAGGAACACGTTTTTGCCGCTCTGGATTCTGCGAAGACCGGAAAAGTTGCCGAAGGCAATGTTGGCGGCGGAACCGGAATGGTTACCCATCGATTCAAGGCGGGCACAGGAACTTCTTCCAGGATTCTGAACGCTGAGCAAGGCGGCTACACCATCGGTGTCCTGGTTCAGGCAAATTATGGTTCCCGCCATATGTTGAAGATCGCCGGAGTTTCGGTCGGGAAAGAGATAACTGATCTGATGCCGTCAGAAGGAAAAACGGATGAAGACAGCGGCTCGATAATAGTGGTCGTCGCAACCGATGCTCCGCTCTTGCCACATCAATTAAAAAGAATCGTAAAGCGTGTTTCGCTTGGGATCGGTTTAATGGGCGGAACAGGCGGTAACTCTTCAGGGGATATATTTCTCGCATTTTCGACGGCAAATTCGGAAGCTGCGGCTAAAGAAGCAGGCCTAGCCGAAGCAAGATTTTTGCCAAACAACGAGTTGAATCCACTGTTCGAGGCGACCATTCAGGCAACGGAAGAAGCTATCGTCAATGCTCTGGTCGCGGCGGAAACGATGACCGGCCGGAACGGCAATACCGTCTACGCCATCCCCCACGATCGTTTGCGAAATTCGTTGAGGAAATTCAACCGGCTGATCGAGAAATAAATGGACCTCAAAGAAACGATCGAGGGGCTTTTTAAGCTAAAGCAGTTTTCGGCTGACGACCGCGAGGTTTACGAGGAGTTCAAGTCCGCACTTCGCCGTGGAGAAATACGCTCGGCCGAAAAAGACTCGGACGGAAACTGGCATGCGAATGCGTGGGTTAAGCAGGGAAT
>JBGTCF010000362.1:0-21311 GCA_041748975.1 Pyrinomonadaceae bacterium | reverse complement strand
GCTTCGTCAACTGCTTCAATAGCCCGTTTTCCCCGATCAAATCCTCAGGCGTCTTGTAATCCTTCAGCAAACTGTCAATCAACTCGTCTTCTATTTCCTTGGTCATTTTTCTCCTCCGCCAAAACTATCTCATTTGGCTTTCTATGACCATTTACACAAAATAATTTACACCCTCTTCGCCCGTGTTTTCTTTTAAATGCGATGACGCGTGCTTATCCATAAGGGCAGCGATCTCGCTGTTCTCTGACCACTATCCATCGATGGCATCGAACTGTTTAGCAAGAGCGATGTCGACGTCGGTTATTCCTCCGCGGTCATGGGTGGTAAGGGCTATGTCGGCGTATCCCCAGCCTAAGGTAATGTCCGGGTGGTGGTCGGCGGCTTCAGCGAGGGCCGCGACGCGGTTTACGTATTCGAGGGCGGCGGCGAAGTTAGCAAATTTCAGACTTTTCTTGAGGCTATTGCCTTCAACGGTCCAACCATCAAGCGTTTCGAGCGCGGCGGATAATTCATCTGGGGTAACGATTTCACGTTTCATATGGCTTTGATTCCGGACGCCTTCAGGAACCGAGTCGCTACCGCTCCCGGTTCTGACAAGACTGGTTGACTATTCCAACTGACGACCGACTACCGACCACTGTCCACTGTCCACTGCCCACTGTCCACTGTCCACTGTCCACTGTCCACTGTCCACCGCCCACTCTTTACGTTATACTTGACGTTTTTGACGACTATATAAAAGGTATCCGTAAAATGCGTATTTGGTCAAATATTTTAGTACTGGCGATGGCCGCGGCGGCGTTTGCCTGCGGCGGTGGCGAGCCTGCATCGCCCAAGAAAACGTTTGAGACCTATATTAAAGCTCTAAAGCAGAAGGACATTACGACGATGAAGGTCCTGTTGTCGGACGCAACGATAAAGATGCACGAGCAGGAGGCCAAATCGCAGGGCGTGACGGTCGATGATATCGTCAAGCGCGAGACTCTTTTCAGCGAGGGGCAGACGACCATCGAATACAAGGACGAAAAGGTCGAGGGCGAAAAGGCCACTCTGCAGGTAAAAACGCCTTATGATACTTGGGAAACCGTCCCTTTCGTACTTGAGGACGGCGTGTGGAAGATCGACAAGCACGGCTACGCCGACCAGATGATAAGGGACATGGATGAAAGCAACCGTCGGCTCGACGAGATAATTAACAGCAACGTGCAGCCGCCCATGGACGAAAGCGTGCCGCCGCAGTTCGATCAAAATACACAGCCAAAGAATTAGATTTCGGAGAAATTAGTGGCAATAATCAGGCCTTTTAAAGCTTTGCGCCCAATGCCGGACAAAGCTGAGCAAACCTCATGTGTACCGTACGATGTAGTGTACGGGCCGGAGGCTCGTATCTTTGTCGAGGAAAATCCACTGAGTTTTCTTCGCGTTACCCGTGCGGAGGCGGAGTTCGCTCCGGACAGCGAACCCTCCGACGAGGACGTCTTTGCCCGGGCACGTAAAAACCTCGACAAATTTATCACGGATAATGTCTATTACGTCGACCCTGACGATGCGATCTATGTATATCAGCTCGCATCGGAGAACGGCGTGCAGACCGGCATCGTAGCGTGCTGCTCGATCGACGAATATGAGCAGGGCCTGATCAAAAAGCATGAGAATATACGGCCGGACAAAGTGGCTGACCGGACCGAGCACCTTCTCGCCGTCGGCGCCCAGACGGGGCTAATCTTTCTCGCTTTCCGCCAATCGGACGACATCCGATATCTAATCGCGTCCGCGGTAGAGGAAGAGCCGATCTACGATTTTGTCTGCCTCGACGGTATTCATCAACGGGTGTGGCGCGTGACCGAGACCGCTCCCTGGATAAAGGCCTTTTCCAAGCTCCCCGCTCTGTATATTGCCGATGGCCACCATCGTGCAGAGAGTGCAAAGCTTGCCCGCGAAAATTTAAGGGTCGCAGATCGAGATCACGACGGTACGGAAGATTATAATTTTGTCCTCGCGGGGCTATTCCCCTCCGAAGACCTGAATATTCTCCCTTACAACCGCGTGGTGAGGAGCTTTAACGGCTGTGATACTGAGGACCTGTTTGCCCGTATCCGCAAAAATTTCATCGTGGTCGAAACGATCGAAAAGGTGCCGCACACGCCTGGCGAATTCTGCATGTACACTGATCATAAGTGGTACAAGCTCCGCTTTAACCGCAACGGCGGGGGCGATCTCGGCCTTATCGAGGGTCTCGACGTCAGCATTTTGCAGGATTATATTCTCGAACCGGTACTTGGGATTCATGACCCGACCACGGATAAACGGCTGGAATTTGTCGGCGGAAAACGCGGTACTGACGAGCTCGAACGCCTCGTCGATGAGGGCCACGCATGCATCGCTTTCTCGCTCTACCCGACGACGATGGACGATATGCTTGCGATCTCCGATATCGGCGGGACAATGCCGCCCAAATCTACCTGGTTCGAGCCGAAGCTTAAAGACGGACTTCTCGTACACATGATCTGACAAAGATGAAAAACAAGGACCTCGCAAAAATCAGGCGTGAATATTCGCGTGAGGAACTTTCGAAAGAGCACGTTGCTCAGGATCCATTCGATCAGTTTCGCCTGTGGCTTGACGAGGCGATCGCCGCGGAGCTGCCCGAACCTACAGCGATGTGTCTCTCGACCGCTGATGCCGAGGGCAGGCCGTCTTCGCGTATGGTGCTACTCAAGGGATACGATAGCAGCGGATTCGTTTTCTTCACCAATTACAATAGCCGCAAGGGTCGCCATTTAGCGGAAAATCCGTTCGCCGCACTCAATTTCTTCTGGCCCGAGCTGGAACGGCAGGTAAGAATTAGCGGGAACGTTAACAAGGTATCGGCTGACGAATCAGACGAATATTTCATAACCCGTCCATTCGCGAGCCGCGTTGGGGCTTGGGCGTCAAATCAAAGCGAAGTTATCGCGTCGAGAACGGTAGTAGCGGCCAAGGCGGCAAAATTGATCATAAAATACGCGTCCGGGAATGTCCCGAGGCCGCCGCACTGGGGTGGCTACCGCGTTGTAGCTGATCAGATCGAATTCTGGCAGGGTCGTCCGAGCCGATTGCACGATCGTATCATTTACAAGTTGGTTAATAACGAGTGGAAGATCAGCCGCTTGTCGCCCTAATAGTCTATTCAAACCACGCAGATTCGACCTCGGCACGCCAGGACGCAAGCATCTTCTTATTGAGCGACAGAATGCCATCGCGAGTCACACCAGATGGCGGCTCAACGTAGCCTGCTAAAGCATCGTAAACCTTTTCACGATCGGCCTTTTGTACTCTCGACAACAAATGCCAAAGCGTGACCATATCGTAAAATCCACGGTTGTCGAGCATCGCCTGTACCGCCCGGCTGCCGCCGCCCGAGAAATCAAATCGCTCAAGCGCCGCCCTGAATTCCTTTGACGTTTCCGCCGAGAACGGCGTTCCGAGGCCCTTGCCCTTTCTCGTCATGCACATCGCTCCGGCCGGAACGATTGATTCGCGCCCATCGCGTTCGAGGGCCACAAAACCGCTGGTCACGTGCAAAAAGCTGTTTCCCGCCTTGTCCACTTCGAGCTTGTATTCGCATCCGAGATCGACCGCTACTGCCGACGGCGTGTCGACGATAAACAGCCGCGGCGGTGCCACAATACGAGCGTGCAGGGAACCGCTTTCGAGAGATAGCCGGTGTTCATTCGCCGCCGTCCCGACGAGCTTGACCCGGGAATTCGGTGAGATCTCCACATTGCCGATATCCGCGACTATTATTCGGGCCCGCGAGGCTGCGTCGGTCTCCATAAAATCGCCCACAGCCAGCCGATCTTTACCTGGGCCCGCTCCGACCGTGGGGCTGCCCGAGATTGTCTCAAATTCCCAGGCCGTCGCCGATCCTGCGGGCTGTGTTTCCGACGGCATCGCGCTGTCCGGTTCGAGCACCGACTGGTCTGCATTGCCCGGATCGCTGGGAATAGTCGCGATCTCGGCATTATTCTCTGCGGGGGCATGAGCTTGTCGATCATGCCTCTGTTGGTAGCCCGACGGGCTAAATAAGGCAAAGTAAGCGGCCGAGATCAGGGCAGTGACCATCACGGCCGCGACCGCATATCCGGCCCAATTACGAAAGCCAAAATGGGGTGTCGGTCCGATCAGTGATATCCGCGGCGTCCTTCGTCCGTCTAGCCTGTGCTCGATCTCATTCCAAACGTGCGGCCCAGCGTCCGATCGCTCCATTCGCCCGGCAAGCTGCGCTCCCAGCTTCAGCCGGTCATGCTCACGTCGGCAGTCGCCGCACTGCATCAGGTGCTCACCGATCTTGTGCTGCTCGTCTTTCGACAATTCATGGTCGATAAATGCGCTTAGTTCTTTCTTGTAATGCTTCTGAACCATTTCTCTATTTAGATGCTTCCCCGTAAATGGCCTAATCTGGCCTCCAGCTTTTTCAGCCCGCGATTTAACCGTGAGGCAACGGTACCGGCTGAGCATCCCATAACTCGCGCTATCTCCTCGTACGACAAACCTTCGACATATTTGAGCACTACCGGAACGCGGTATTTCGGTCGCAGCCGGCCCACCTCGAGCGAAACGAGATTAGAGACCTCATCGCGCTCAGCCATCAATTGCTGCACTTCGGAAGCGAGTGGCCCCCCAAGGCCAAAAAGGCCAGTCAGATCGACGAACCTGTTCATTTTTCTCGCTTCGTCCGTACAGGCGTTCACTGTCAATCGATAAAGCCACGTCGTAAACTCAGCTTCGCCCCGAAAATCGATCCTTGTCAGCAGCTTTACGAAAACCTTCTGCGTAATGTCCTCAGCCATCTCGCGGTTCCCGCCGAAGAAATTCATCGCCACCGAGAATACCTGCCTCTGGTTCATCAGATACAGATCGCGCATCGCATCGCGATCGCCATTCATACATGCCTGAAGCAGATCGTTCGTCACCCGGTTCTCGGTCACTGGCGCGGCCATCTCCATCCGTGGATACTGATTCTACTCCTTTTTACCGTTCTGCAGCTGTCTTCATTTTGCTTCAGTATACATCCATGCCTTCTGGCTTACCGCCAGCCTGTCGTCGTATCCGCCTACGATGAGAACGTTTCCATTCGGCAAAAGTGTAGCCGTCGCGAACAGACGGGCCGACTCAAATTGGCCCCGCGCAACGATAAACGAATTCGATCGCGGATCGAAAATCTCCGCCTGTGTCGATCCGCCCGCGATGAGGATCCGGCCGTCAGGAAGCAGGATTGTCGTGCCCTGCAGCTTGTATCGCGAAGCGTTCATGTCGCCGACTGGTCGGGTGCGGTTCGTTTTCGGATCGTAGATCTCTACTGTCGTATATGCCCCACGAGAATCCCTCTCATCCGAGCCGCCGACGATGAGCACCTGCCCGTCATCCATTAATAACGCATCGTGTTTATGCCGCCTGACCGTAAGGTCGGCTGCGGCAGTAAAAGTGCCTTTCGCCGGATCGTAGATCTCGGTGCTCGAGTAAATGGTGATCGCGGCCCGCCGGTCCTTATGGCCGCCGGCGACGAGGACGCGGCCGTCCGTTAGCAGTGTCGCAGTGTGAGATTCGCGTGGGGTGGTCATGCTTCCCGTCGCCGTAAATGTGTTGGCGACCGGGTCGTATATTTCGGCATTTGCCAGAAATGTCCAGCCCGTACCCACGCCGCCCGCGATGAGCACTCGCCCATCGGCGAGCAGCACGGCCTGATGCTCGCTTCGCGGCCTCGTCATTTTCCCGGCAGGCGAAAATCTCCCCGTCGCGGGATCGTATAACTCTGCACCATCGATGTAATTCCCGTTGAAGCCGCCCGCGATCAGCACCCTGCCGTTTCGCAGACGGGTCGCCGAATGACTCGCCCGGGCGACATTCATATCCGAGGTTGGCGAGAACGCTCCCGTAACGGGGTCAAATATCTCGGCGCTTTTCATGCCGTTCTCGCCACTCGCGAAGCCGCCGACCACGAGCACCTTACCGCTGCCGAGCAGCGTGGAGCTATGGGCAGCCCGGCCCTTTCTCATTTCGGCGATCATGCTGACGCTGCCTATTCGTGCGGCATTTGGCTCACTGTTTACCTCCTTTGCATGGCAAGCGGGGCTCGAACCGATCAGCAACATCAACGACAAAAATCCAGTAAGCATTTCTCTCTCCTATTTTACAGTCTTATGTCCCTGACGGCGCGTGCGATGCCGGCGCCGTCCTTTTCGAGCTTGACGATTGGCTGAAATCCGCCCTTTCGCCCGGCCATTTCACGTTCGCGTGCTGAGATAAACCTGTCGCCCTCAAACAGTATCGAGTCGATCCAGTCCTCGCGTTTGTCAGCTGTCGTGACAGTCATGTGCACATGTGCAGCAAAGGTCGTATTCGGGTACGACGCCGGCCGGATCGAGCGAAACTCATATCTCCCTTTCGCATCCGTCAGCATCCACCCGCGAAACTTGCCGTGCCTATGCTGGCCCGCTCTGCCGTAAATGCCGTACATGTCGGTGTGGTAGAGATAGATCAAAGTATTCGGTGCGGGCGTT
The DNA here is from genome assembly GCA_041748975.1 of Pyrinomonadaceae bacterium. Classification (GTDB taxonomy): domain Bacteria; phylum Acidobacteriota; class Blastocatellia; order Pyrinomonadales; family Pyrinomonadaceae; genus OLB17. The sequence goes on along the minus strand of JBGTCF010000362.1, from coordinate 14,769 downwards.
TTGCCGTCCGTCTGGTAGACGGTGCCCGAGATCAGCATCGGCTCGCCCTCATCTTTGGCGGTCGCGAGTGCGGTCTTCCATGATACGTCTGCCGGAAAATCTATCGCGCCCATTCCCTCAGCCGTGGCCGGTTGGACATTTTTTCTTATCATGCTCAGGACATCGCTCTCGGCCATCTGCGAGGCCCACATCTCTCCCTTGCAACCTGCAAGCAGCGGGAACGCAAGCGCGGTCATCGATGCCTGCCTTAGGAAATCACGACGGTCTGTTGTCTTATATTCCATAATTTTGTCCTTTCTCCCGATTTGTCGATAATTAGACGAGAGGCCGCTTTGATTTCTTCCATTTTTGAAAAATGATCGAGACGGAACGACTGAAATTTAGCCGAATCACCAAGGACGATCTGCCGTGGCTGATCGAGATGCGCTCCCCCGACCCTGTAAACCGATACCTCGGCGGACCGGCCATGCAAAATCCCGAGTCTCTCAAAAAGCGGCTCCAATTCTACATAGACTGTTACGAGAAATTCGGTTTTGGGGTTTGTACGATGCAGTTTAAGGAGAATGGCGAGCTGATCGGCACATCGGGCCTGCAGCCACTCGAGGATACAGGCGAAATCGAGGTCGGCTACAATCTCACGGAAAAATACTGGCGCCGCGGCCTCGGCTATGAATGTGCCTTTGCCTGGCTCGATTACGGATTCAACGTCGCGGGCCTTGATCGCATAGTCGCGATCGCCCATCCCGATAACACTGGCTCATGGCGAATCATGGAAAAATGTGGAATGCGATACGAAAAAACCGAGCCTCACTACGGCATGGAGTGCGTCTTTTACGCGATCACCCGAGAAGCGTTTCTTTTAGAACCGCCTGCCCGCGTAAGTGGATGAAAATGAAGCAGTTCAAAAGAAAGAGGCCGCCCATATCGGACGGCCTCACTGCTTAGGTCCAAATCTTGGACTATTTTCTGCCACCCTTCATCAGAAGACCGATCACCAAGCCGATCGCTGCTGAGATGAGGATCGTTTGACCGGGCTTCTGCCGGGCAAATTCCTTCGCGTCCTCGACGAGCTCCTTAGGGTCACGGCCCTGGATCTCCTTGAATTTATCGCCCGCCTGAGCAAATTTCTCGCTGGCGAATTCCTTTGCCTTGCCCGCCGCGTCCTGGATCTTCTGACCGTATTCCTGTGCCTGCATCTTAATATCTCCTAAAAACTCGTCTGTTCCGGCCTTATCTCCGAACGGGTCCCGGCCATCGATCGGTATCAAGCTCTGTTCGAGCTCCCTCTCTGCTTTTTTTACTTCTGATTCAAACTCTGACATCTTAAGATTCCTCCCCTTACTTTGTAATGGCCTCGCGAGGCCGTATCCACTATAACGTTATTTGGCTACTTAAAGTTCGCACTCAATCAAGTTTAACCCACACCCCGGCTGAACCGAAATACAGCGGAGAGTTAGCCTACGTGCACCTGTTAAAACTTTCCATTTTCCACTCTCAATTACCATTTCTGCGTCATACCCCCTGTAAGTGTCCCAAGCTGTGATCGTGAACTGCAGAACAAGTGCCATCTCATAAGTCAATTATATGTCAAGTTATTATTCAAGGGGGTTTCCGGTGCCATATGTCGATGCGGTACGCATATCAACAAGAAATGTAGATTACACACTTGATCTCGTTAGACTAGAATAGTGAAATGACGTTTCTTGCTTGGATGGGTGTTGCCGGTCTTCTGCTGTTGCTGATGGCGTTGTCGTCGGCGTTTCTCCGGCGGCTCCCGATCACGACGTCTGCGATCTATCTGGCCTTGGGCGTGGCGATCGGGCCGGTTGGGCTCGGCTGGATCGAGATCAATTTTATCTCGTCAGGTGAGTGGATCGAGCATTTAACCGAGGTCGCCGTCATCGTCTCGCTGTTTGTCGGGGGACTTAAGCTGCGATTGCCCTTTCGAAACCCGGCGTGGGTTGCGGCCTTTAGGCTCGCCGGTCCGGTTATGGTCGCATCCATCGTGGGTGTCGCCGTCTTTTCGCATTTTGCTTTCGGTTTTGCCTGGCCGGCGGCATTTCTGCTTGGAGCGGTCCTTGCCCCTACGGACCCGGTATTGGCCAGCACTGTTTCCGTCAATGATGCTGCGGATCACGACCGCATGCGGTACGGACTCTCCGGCGAGGCCGGTTTTAATGACGGTGCTGCATTTCCATTCGTAATTTTTGCGTTGATGTGGATGGAGTACGACCGGCTTGGTGACTGGACGGTGGGTTGGGCTCTTCATCGGCTAGTGTGGGCCGTCCCCGCCGGTCTGATGCTGGGTTATTTGCTGGGCAAAGGGTTAGGACGCCTCGCCATTTGGCTACGCGCAAAATATCGAGACTCCGAGGCTCCAAACGATTTCCTGGCAATGGCACTGATAGCCCTCGCTTACGTTGGCGCTGAAACCATTGGAGCCTGGGGCTTTCTTGCAGCGTTCAGCGCGGGCATCGGTTTCCGCCGTGCTGAAACCCGGACCGTTGTCGAGAATCCCGATCATCGTCATGATCCCTCACCTGAGGAGACCCGACACGACGCTGACGAACACTCTACGAGCCACCCGCCTGCCGAAGATCTGGTCTTTGGGTCGAAACACGAAGAAAAGGCCGAACACCCCGCCCATGCCGCAGGTAGAGTAATATCTGACATCATCTCGTTTGGCGACACTTCCGAGCGAATTCTCGAGGTCATGCTGGTCATGCTGGTGGGTGTTTGTGTGGCCGTCTATTGGGATTGGCGTGCGGTCCCGCTGGCAGCGGTCTTGTTCCTGGTGATCAGGCCATTGGCAGTAATGCTTTTTCTGGCAAAATCGCCGACAAGTAAGACACAGCGATTGTTGATGGGTTGGTTCGGCATTCGCGGGATCGGCAGTATCTATTATCTCAGCTACGCGATGAACCATGGACTGCTTGAGCACCTTACAGATCTTTCTTCGATGACCCTTACCGTCATTGCGCTAAGTATTATCGTTCACGGTATCTCAAGCCAGCCGATACTTAATTATTACGAGCGTACAATCGCCAAAGAGTCCTAACCTGGTCCGCGCCCTGATTTGCATTTTCCGCTTCGAGGCAACACACTTTTTTGATGCCCTCGGAACTCTGGACCGCGATAAGCAAACATCAAGCCGCCTTTGGCCTGGAACTTTCACCTGAGAGTCTGACCCTGCTCGATACGTACTATGAGCATTTGTTGGAACACAATCCTATACTTCACTTGATCGGACCGATGGACGCGGAGGAATTTGCGATTCGGCACATTCTCGAATCTCTCACACTGCTGAAACACTTGCCCGAAAAAGCAAGGTTCGCAGATATCGGCTCCGGCGGCGGACTGCCGGCGATCCCTTGCCTGCTTGTCCGCGGCGATCTGAAGGCCGTTCTCATCGAAGCAAAAGAAAAGAAAGCGAACTTTCTAAAGCTCGCCGTCGAAAATCTCGGATTGACCGCCAGGACCAGGATCGTTGCTCGGCAGTTTCAGGAAGTCGACCCCGCGAACTGCTCGATCATTACCTGCCGGGCCCTCGACAAATTTACCGAAAAGCTGGATCGGCTGCTCAAATGGACGATGCGCAGACAAATTCTGCTCTTCGGCGGACCGAATTTGCGCGAGGCTTTGCAAAAAGCAAAGGTCGATTTTGATGAGACGCTAATGCCGATGTCGGAGCAGAGATATCTGTTTGTTTTGCGGAAATTAAGGTCTACCTGACATCGAGATCATATTCCCTGAGCCTGCGATAAAGCGTTGACGGCGAGATGCCAAGCAGTTCGGCGGTCTTGCCGCGATGCCAGCCGGTTTTTTCTAAGGCGCCGATGATCTGCTGGCGTTCGACATCGCGAAGATTTGTCGGTGATGCATTTTGGAATGTATTTACGCGCTCGGAGTGCTGCAGCGGGAAATTCTCGGAGTAAATCGGCTTTTCTGTTCGAAAGGCGATCTCGGGCGGCAGGTCGCGGGGTGTGATAAGGCCGTTGTCGCATAACAAGATGGCGCGTTCGAGGCAGTTTCGCAGTTCGCGAACATTGCCCGTCCAATGAAATGCCGAAAGAGCTTCGATAGCGACGGGTGATAATTCTGGAGCATTTACCCCAGCCAGCTTGTGCAGCAGGTGGCGGGCCAGCGGTTCGATGTCCTCCCGCCTTTCGCGAAGGGGCGGGATATTTATCTCAAAACTATTGATCCGGTACATTAGATCGGGCCGGAATACGCCCTCAGCGATTGCGCGATCTGGATTCCGATTTGTAGCTGCAACAAGTCGCACATCGACCTCAACCTTTTTCACCCCGCCTACCCTGAAAAACGAACGTGTCTCCAATGCCCGAAGCAATTTGGACTGGAGCGGCATCGGCATCTCCATAACCTCGTCCATGAATAATGTGCCGCCATCGGCGATCTCAAAAAGGCCGAGCTTTCGTACGCGAGCCCCGGAAAATGCCCCTGATTCGTGTCCGAACAGCTCGCTTTCGAGCAGCGTATCCTGAAGCGCCGCACAGTTCAGATCGATAAATGGTTTATCGCACCGATTGCTCAGTCGATGTATCGCCTGTGCGATCAGCTCTTTACCAACGCCCGATTCGCCCGTGATCATTACAGACGTATCAGATTGCGCCACTCTCTGCACAAGTCTCAGGGCCTCTTTCATCTGGCGGGATTCGGCTACGATCTCGGGCAGGGACTGATGGGTCCTCGCTATTTGGGCACGGAGCCGCTGGTTATCCACCTTGAGTTGCTGCTTTTCGGCCGCGGCCGTGACAAGCGCAGATAACTCGCCGATTCGATAGGGCTTAGTGAGATAATCATAAGCCCCCAGTTTCATCGCCTGGATAGCGGATTCAACCGTGGCCTGTCCGGTAAGCATTATGACTTCGGGCGGGTCCTGATCTCGCTCGCGGGTGCGCCGAAGCAATCCCAGGCCGTCCAATCGAGGCATATTGATGTCGCATAGGACGACATCGAAGTCATCTTCCTCAAGCATTGCCCAGGCCGCCTCGCCGTCTTCGGCGCACTCTACCTCATGCCCCTGGCGGGCCATTTCTTTCTGAACAACAAGCCTAAGATTCTTTTCGTCGTCGACGACCAGTAATTTTGCCATTTTTAATAGAAGGGATTTTTAGTTCGAGACCGGGAGGAAAATACTAAAGGTTGTACCCTTACTGACATTGGACCTGACACTTATCCGGCCTCCGTGTTCCGAGATGATACCGTAGCAAACCGACAGCCCCAGACCCGTACCTTTGCCCACGTCCTTGGTGGTAAAGAAAGGCTCGAATATCTTCGGCATATTCTCTTGCGAAATGCCTGCTCCGGTGTCCTCGACCTCGACAACGAGACGGTTGCCTTTTGAAAACACCCGGAAAGTGAGTTGACCACCGTCAGGCATGGCATCGATTGCGTTCGTTGCCAGAGCTATTACAGCTTGCTGTATCTGTCCGCCGTCCGCGCTGATGGGCGGCAGGTCCGACTCGATCTTGATCCTCTGGCTGATATTAGGGCCGCGTTTCTGATGGGATATTAAATTGGCCGCCGAACGCACGATCTCGCCGAGGTCGACTTTCGTTCTGTCGCTCGCACGGACACGGCTGAAGTCGAGCAGATCGGTTGTGATAGTTTTGCAGCGAAATGCCTCGTTCTTGATCAGCCCCAGGTATTCAGCGAGATCATCGACCGATTCAGACGCTGCGAACGCGCCTTCCTCAGTCCGCTGCTCGAGGGCCTCGGCACAGGCCGCGATGGTCGCAAGCGGATTATTTATCTCATGCACTACCCCGGCCGCGAGCCGGCCGACGGCGGCAAGCTTCTCGGCACGGCTAATGGCGCGGACCGCTTCTACCCTTATGGTGACATCCTCGCCCACGGTGATGATATGCGTGACTTCACCATTTTCCTCGTTTCGCATCGGAACTTTGCTTACCATCCAATGCTGAGTAGATCCGGCGTCGTCCGCTGTCTGCTGCTCAATTCGCTCGATCTTGCCGGTCCGAAACGCCCTTTCGAATTCCTCGCGAAGACGGCCCTGAGGATATTTTGCAAGCACGTCAAATACGTCACGCCCGACAGCTGCATCACGTGGAATGCCTTGATCTCCGACCTCGCGATGCCGATTCCAGGTTACGATCCGATAATCGCGATCGATCACATAAAGCGAAACCGGCAGGGCATCAAGCACTGCCTCGGTGAATTTCCTGTCTTCTTCCCGTGCCTCGCCGATCGAATTGTTGAGGGCCAATTCGTAATGGGCTGTCAGGTTAACGCTCATTGCGGCCATTTGAGTAGCCGCGTCGATCATCTGCCCAGACCTTTCAGTAATGTCGTCGCCCGAATTGAATCCCACGATGATCGCGCCTTTTATTTCGCCGTTGATATGAAGGGGTGAGACATATTCGAGGGCGTGCTCGGAGCCTTCAATGAAAAATTCACCTGGATCGTCCTGCGTGTAGCCGATCTGCGGTGGCATAAACGACAGCCATTTGTCGAATTTGTCACGTTTTAGAACGCTGAACTCGATTATACCGCCTCCATCGCATGCGCAGCTGATCAGCCCAACGCTTTCAAGCTCGGCAACAAACAGACAGATTCGTGCATCTACCCCTTGCTGCAGGGCGTCGGCGACGCGAGCCGCGACCTTCTTGGGATGCACCGTGAAAAGGAGGCTTCGGCCAAGTTCCGAGATAAACCGGAGGTCGTTTGGGTTATTGTCCGCGGACGCCGGTGCGGAAACAACAGCGTCTTTTTTCGGCGGCGAAGAGGTTATCATGTTGCGGGGGTCGCAGCCGTTTTTGATCGAGGAGGATTGACGAACGACAGGCACTTGAAGAAGATTCCGAGCAGTTCGGAACCTCTCCATCAATTAAAAACAATTTTTAACAACTTGTCAATAAATTTAACGCCTTGGCAAGTGGGTTGACACAGGCGTTTAATAGGTAAAAACTTAGGACTGTAATGAAATTTTTCTGCTTACGCCCATTTTCCCTGATAACCGCGTTTCTCTTTGTTTTTGGGGCGATGTTGCCGGTTTCATCACAGGAGATCGTGGATAAGACCGTGGCCGTCGTAAGTGATGGAAACAGGACTGAGCTGATCACCTATTCCGATCTGATGTGGCAGCTCGCACTGCAGCCGGGAACACCGCTGGACCCGCCGAGATCGGACGATCTCAACCAGGCCCTGCAAACGATGATCAACCAGAGACTGTTTGCCCTTGAATCCCAGCGTCTGCCGCGGGATCCTCCAAGTAAAGCAGAAATAGCTAAGACGATAGGTGAAACCGTCGCATTTTTCCCGTCTCCGGCGGTTTTCCAGGCAAGGCTGCGGCAGGTGGGATTCGACTCGGTGAGCGACGAAGCGTTCGAAGATCTGATCGGACGGCGGCTTTCCATCCAGAAGTATATCGATTTTCGATTCGGGTCATTCGTGGTCGTAACCGCTGACGATGAAGCTCGGCACTATCGCGACGTGTATGTGCCGGAATTCCGGCGAAGAACACCGGACCTTTTGCTTCCTTCGCTCGAAGATTCTCGCATTGAGATCCGAGGAACTTTGACACGGCAGAGAATCGCGTCAGCGATCGAAACATTCCTGGATGAGGCAAAGCGGCGGGTTAATATTGAGATACTGTTTGAGGTCTGAGCGGTTCTCTGGTGTCATTTGGGTCCCGACCGTCTTGACCGATCAGCCGCACGTAATTATTATCTAAAGTTCGCTGCCGGAGTGGCGAAATTGGTATACGCACTAGACTCAAAATCTAGCGGGCTTAACGCCCATGTCGGTTCGAGTCCGACCTCCGGCACCAATTTCTTAAACGCCCTTTCCTACCTGTAAAGAAACTAGTCAATGAAGATCGGTATTCTAATCTCAGGCCGCGGATCTAACATGGCCGCGTTGATCGATGCCGTCGCATCGGGCTCGATACCGGCTTCTGAGGTCACGATCGTGATCAGCGATAAGCCCGATGCGCCCGGATTAGTAAGAGCTCGGGACGCCGGTGTCGAGACGCTTGTGGTCGAGAGAAAGGGCCGGTCGCGTACGGAACACGACGAGGAGATAGCGTCGGAACTTAAGAAACGCGGCGTCGAACTCGTTTGCCTGGCCGGCTATATGCGGCTGCTGTCGCCCGAATTTGTTGCTGCTTTTTCAAACCGTATTATCAATATCCATCCAAGTCTTCTGCCCGCTTTTCCTGGTTTAGACGCTCAAAAACAGGCACTTGAGGCGGGAGTGAAGGTTACAGGCTGTACTGTTCATTATGTGGATGAGCATCTGGATAACGGTTTGGTGATCTTGCAGCGTGAAGTCGAAGTTATGGCCGACGACGATGTCGAATCTTTATCCAACCGGATCCTCGAGCAGGAACACGCTGCATATGTCGAGGCGGTTCTTTCCATAGTTATCGGCAGTACCCAGGTCGAGAGAATATCAGGAACGAACTCCTGGCTATCCGCCTTTCTTTCTTTGACATAAACCCCCTTTTTCCTTAAACTCAAAGTTTTCACTTTAGGGTGGATTTTAATGGAGAGCGAATATGCCGAAGAGAACGTATCAACCGAACAACCGACGACGTGCGAAAAAGCACGGTTTTCGCGCCAGGATGGCGACCAAGAACGGCCGCGCAGTGATCAAGCGCCGTCGGGCCAAAGGACGCAAGAGATTAACAGTTCATCATTATTAAGTCTGGGCCTGCCTAAGGAATCAAGGATCGCGAAACGCGCCGATTTTCTTAGGGTTTACGAGCAGGGAAAGCGTTTTGAAGGCCGTTTTATGACGGTTTTCATTTTGCCCTCAAAACGCGGTTTGCATCGTGTGGGCGTTACGGCCACAAAGAAGGCGATCGGCAAGGCTCACGATCGAAACCGTGCAAAAAGGCTCTTGAGGGAAAGTTTTAGGCTTAGTCGATCTGAATTGAATGCCGTCGCGGACAAATACGATTGGGTCCTGAACGCTCGCCGTAGTTTATTGAATATAAAGCTTGAAAAGCCGTTGGCCGAGTTTAAAAAAATGGTCGCCCGGATCGGCGAGGAATAGACATTTTGCCCGCGAATTACGCGAATAACCCGAATGAAAATTTCTTCTATTCGCGTTGATTTGTGTGGTTCGCGGGCAATATTCTTTTTGCCGTCGAGGTTTGTGGCTATTGGTTAGATGAAGTTTTTGGTCCTGGATATTTTAGGGATATATAAGGCGTTTCTTTCGCCATTTCTCCCGCCTGCTTGCCGGTTCGAGCCGACATGCTCGGAATACGCAAGCGAGGCGGTAGAAAAATACGGGGCCGCGCGCGGAACATGGATGGGCCTAACGCGTATCCTTAGATGTCAGCCGCTTTGCAGGGGCGGGCACGATCCGGTGAAATGATCTGCGATTCTATCAATAGCATAGATTGAGGTCGCAGATACTTAAGTAATGGACAATAGCAATAATCAAAATCAATCCAGGTTCCTGATGGCGGCGATCCTGTCGATGGTCGTTTTGTTCGGGTGGTCATATTTCTTTAATCCGACGCCGCCTCCGGCAGATCCGAATGCGAACGTCGCGGCAAATACGAACACTGCGGCTTTGCCCGCGGCTCCGGCACCTGTAAATCAGGCCCCATCGGAAACGGCCCTACAGACGACGCCAGACACAACACCAAACCGACAGATCACGATAAGGTCGCCATTGTACGAGGTGACGCTCGATTCGCGCGGTGCCCTTGCGACCAGTTGGATATTACTTAAGAACAAATCCCATAAAGGTGAGATCCCCTTATACGCAGACCGGTCAACTGACTCGAATCAAAAACCGCTACAGCTTATATCTCAGGAAGCACTGAGCCGCACTCCGCGTGACATTCCGTTTCGCCTCAGCACTGGAGATCAGAACGTTACCAATCTGGTTAACGACCGGAATTATCAGGTTTCTGCAGCCGAAGACACGATCACTCTCACCGAAGGACAGGAGCAGCAGATAGATTTTACATTGACCGATGCATCCGGCGTCGAGGTCAAGAAAATGTTTGTTTTTCGTGCTGACAGTTATATCGCCGACCTCGGAGTTTCCCTACGGCAAAATGGCCAGGTCGTCCCTGACACAAAGTTACTGATCGGTGCGAGTATCGGCGACCACGCCATCAATCATCACACTTTTTATCAGATCGAGTCAGAAGCCGTCGCTGCGATCGAAGGTGACATTTACCGGCACCAGGGATATTACTCTTTCACTTTTGACGCAAACAATAACGCGTCTCTGACCGTGCCGGGAAGTGTCGATTGGGCGGGCGTGAGCGACAGTTATTTCGCGATGGCCGCGATACCAGCTATGCCAAAACCGGGCCTGGAGCTAAGGGCTTCGAAATATGAGGTCGAGACCGAGCCGTTCTTTTACAGTATATTTTCGTGGATAATCAGAAGTGCGGAAACAAAAGAGACTCGTCATTTAGTAACAGCGCACGTACCGATAAATGCAGACGGTTCTGTGACAAAGATCTACACCGGTTCTAAGGATTACTTCCTTATCTCAGGCCTGGGCCAGGAGTTGAATCAGGCGGTCGGTCGGGAATTGGAATTCATAAACCTGATCAATTTCAGCAATTACGCACCGATCCGCTGGTTTGTTAAACCGATCTCAATACCGATTTTGATTGCCCTTAACTACATTAACGGCATAACCCACAATTACGGCGTAGCGATCATAGTCTTTACCTTTCTGTTTTATTCGCTCCTGTTTCCGCTTCGGTGGTATCAGTCAAAATCCTTCAAAAAGGCGGCGAGTAATGCCCCGAAAATGAAGGCGATCCAGGAAAAGATCAAGGACATGCAGAAAAAGGGCATTCCGACCGACGACCCGAGAATGCGTGAACTGCAAATGCAGCAGCTTAAGATGACAAAGGACGCTCTGCCGATCGGCGGCTGCCTTCCGATGCTGCTTCAGTTTCCCTTGCTTATCGCTTTTTACACGGCAGTTACCGTGTCGCTCGAGGTCCGACAAGCTTCTTTTATCTGGCTTCCCGACCTCTCGGCGGCTGACCCCTGGCATCTCCTTGAATTCGCATTTGCGATCTCTATGATCCTTGCGATGAAGTTTACTCCGCAGGCGGCAACAATAACGCCCGAGCAGCAAATGCAGCAGAAGAGGATGATCTATCTTATGCCTGTTATGATGCTCTGGGTCATGTGGGGGGCACCGTCGGGCCTTTTGTTATACTGGTTCTGCGGCAACATAGTTAGTTTCGGACAGCAGATGCTGATCAATCGATGGAATAAGACGGACGTTCCGCCCGGGACCGAGATAGTTAATGAGGTCCCCGCCAACGCGAAAAAGGTCAAACCGAAACTTTCGACCGCATAGTCCGCTATGCTGTTCGCCTGGCGATCCGACAAACTAACTGTCTGTTGTACATGTTATGAACCAAACTTGTGAAAACGCGACGGAATTCCTTTCAGGACTAGTCTCGGATCTGCGTTTTGATCTGAGCGTAACTTCGACATGGACGGACGAAGGCTGTCTGCTAAATCTTAGCGGTGAAGATTCGCATTACGCTCTGGCCGAGAATGGTGAACTTCTCGATGCTTTCGAAGTACTGCTTTTTCAGGCGTTTGGACGCGAGCTCGGTCGAGAGCACCGCTTCATCGTCGATGCCGAACAATTTAGAGAAACGCGCAAAGCGGAACTGCACGCAATGGCGAGATTCGCGGCTGACCAGGTCAGGAAAAACGGCCGCCCGTTCACATTCGGCGTGCTCAATTCAACTGAACGACGGATAATCCACGTTACACTTCAAAAGGAAGAAGATCTTTTTACAGAATCAGTCGGTGACGGACGCGATCGCCGCCTGCAAGTGCAGCTACGATAGTCTGCCAGGTTAAGAGCCTATTCGGCCGCGTTCAAGGGCCTTAACATCGAGTAAGTCCTGATCCCGTGCCGCGGCTCGCTTATTCTTCAGAAGGGCGTCGAGCCCGATCACCGTAACTGTTCTTCCTTCCAGATCGAATTCGAAGCTGCCATTTAAAGCCTCGTCGAATGTTATTCCGCTGACATTGGTAAGGATGTCGATACGATTGGGTGGAGAGCCAAGTTGAACGACTCCTTTGTAGTCCGCAAAATCATTCTCGCTGATCTCGAGACTTTTAAGCGGTGCACCAAATGAACGTAGGCCGGCAAAAACCTTCGAAGCGTTTTCGCGAGTGGGCCGCACCAAAACATCTATGTCTTTAGTAGACCGCTGGTGACCATGAAAGGCGACAGCATACCCACCAACCAAAACGAAATCGGCGCCGGCGTCAACCAGCTCGATAAGGAGATCACGAAAATCAGGGCTTAAATCTATCAATCCTCTAAATGGGGCAAACACCTTACAGGCATGTTCTCACGGTCATACGTCGGCCAGGGCTTGCGAGCGAGATTCCATGCATCGCGGGTCAAGCGGGTTACCAATGAAATTGCCTCGACACCATACACGGGCCACGGATCCGTCTCGTCGTCGAGCGTGGTAAAGCGGATCTTCATCGCCTTCCGTCTTTCATCGGCTCGAGCCTTTCGTTCTGCCTCGGTATCGGTCATTCACATCTATTATACCAAGGTTTTACGGCTTATTCGGTAGAAGATTATTTCTGAGCCGAACATTTGTTCGGCATCACTTGACTAAATACGCTCTTAGTTTTTTCAGCAAACGCTTGTGTCGTTCCGGTGAAATTGAACCGATGTTTCCGGCAACTCGACTTTGCGGCACAACTGCCAGAAAGCCCAACCTTATGACCGACTCTCGGACTAAACCACTTGACGCAAAATCAGCATCGCCCGAAGAAATTACCTCGTCAAAACCTTTGACCGCTTGCCGCAGTTGAGTGCTGATGCCGCAAACCAATAAATCTTTGAACGGTGGCATCTCGCGCAGAAAAACTGCCGGACGATTCTTGATTGTGCCGTCGGCTTGCGGCACGGGCGTTAGCACCACATCACCTTCCATCATATTTGGGATTTATCTCTTTCAAATCAGCTAACGAGTATTCAGGTTCATCGTCGCCGAAAGCCGATTCCAAACCTTTAGCGGAAAGTCGCAGCCAATCGTCGCGTTCAATGTCGGTTTCGGGCGGTAAAATAGTGATCAGCAATTTGACGTTTGGCTCAAAGGAAAAAGGTTCGTCAAGAACAATCTGCGTCCCGTTGAAATGTGCGCGTAATGTTAAAGATGGCATAGTAAAAACCTCTCTCAACAATCTTACAAGAGCATTGCCTTGATTCTCAATTCGTTGAGAAACACGCGCAGATGCCGAACGCTTGAGATGACGTGGGGCGAAATCGCCTTCACGCAACTCTCGGTTTAACGGACAACGTGATAGCATTGGCGGGCGCCGGCCAGTCTCTAAACTAATTCATGAACCAACTTTTCTTTTTAAGAATCGTAAGTTCCGTCCATTGGTTATGACGGCCGGCAACCCAAAACCCGATACGACCATAGACCGCTTTCTAATAAAAGCGAAGTCTCAAAAGGCTGAATGGAACAGTTGATAACGAGTTCACATATGCGAGTAAGGTCACTGAAGAACAAGCATCATCAGCGTTTCTAATATTCTGAAGGTTCTTTCTCAGCAGACGTCGAACGCCATCCGGCGATCACAGTGGTTAAACCCTGCCGCAGCAACCGTTTTTTTGTTGCCCCCGGCGGACAGGCCAAATTATGCGCTTGACTGCTTCTTTCAAGGCTGAATTGTTCGACATTGGCTATATCAAGGGAAGTGTCGTTAACGAATCGAAACTTCGAGTTTATAACTGTCACCATCATCTGAATAAATACTAATAACGTAATCTCCCGATTTAGGCAATATTCCTTGCCAAGAGGTTGTGCCGTCGGCTAAAGAAGTTTTATCTTTCTGAAAGTAAGCGTCAAATTGAGCTGATCTTGAAGACAGAGAAATCGTCATAGTTTGTCCTGCTCTTGCGCCAAGTAGATATTGCTTGGGGATGTCCCGTTTGTTGTTAAAAGTCTGTGATCTCCCGTAGTTAAAGACATAACAGATTACCCGTCAGTGCTCAAGGCTCTCGTATCCCGGTTGAGGAAGCCTGAGCCGTAGGCGAAGGCTTCCTCAACCGGGACGTGCCGCCGTTCTTGTCCGCGTGGCAGTGCTTCGAGGGCTTTGACGAGCGATCCGAGCTGAGCGTGGCCGGTTATGCGGCGGAAGCCTTTTTCGGCTTCCAGCAGCGAAAATGCCAGCCAGCGGGAGGCCTGATCGGTCTCGGCCCGGAACCTCGTCACGCGGCCCAGCTTGCGGCGCGTATTGCGAAACGAATTCTCGATCGCGTTCGTGCTCAGAAGGCTGCGATTGAGCGTGTTCGGCACGTTCAACCGATGCAATGCGGTCAGATCCTCGCCCGCTTCGAGCAGGCTTTCGTAAGCCTTTTGGTTCCTCTGTCTCAAAAAGCCCGCCATTTCCGCGACCACCTCGGCGGCAGCTTCCTCGCCCTGCACTTCGCGAAGCCGCTTGAAAAGCCGCGACACCTCGCCCCAGTGCTTCTTTGACAACTTGCTCTTGATGTTCCGCTCCTTGTGGACCAGACACCGTTGCACTACCGCATCAGGAAAGAACTCCAAAAGAGCATTCTTCAACGCGTCGCTGCCGTCCAGCACCACAAAAAGGCGCCGGTTTGGACGAAGCCCGCGGCTTGTGAGCCGACTCAGCAGATCACGACAAACCTCTTTGTTTTCACTGCTTCCAAGCTCAAAGTCCAATATCTGCTTGTGTCCCTCAATATCGATCCCAGCCGCCACAACCGCCGTCT
>JBGTCF010000361.1:0-5047 GCA_041748975.1 Pyrinomonadaceae bacterium | reverse complement strand
TTTGTCGAATGGCTCTGCAGCCGACGCCGCCTCCACGGGCCGCTCATTAGATTTCCTGGGCGTCGGTTGAGGCGTTGGTGGAGCGCTAACATCCTGTCCCGATGTCGGAACACAGAACATAGCTAAACCAAATAACATTGTTGCCAATCCTGACTTCATCGGATATATTTTCCGCAATACCGATTCGGGAGTAAAGTGTAGCGGTCGAGCTGAGTATTAGCGGCGACACAAAAGTAAATACGTGCGTTGCAGTTCACATGGTTGGTTTTAGGGATTTCCCTACACAGATGACACATCGGAATCGATTTTCATCGGAAACCAGATCGAACAAATCGAAGTTGCCAATAATATGTGCGGCTGTATTTTTCCCCCGAAAACGTTTAAATTTATTCGTTTATCATGCCTAAAGATATACAGCAGAAGATCCCTGACGCCGAAACGCCCGAAATATCCTTGTTTTTGCCTGTCCTTGACGAAGAAGAAAACCTGCGGCCGATGCATGCAAAGATCCAGGCTGCACTCGATGCGCTGGGCAAAACCGCCGAGGTGATCTATGTCGATGACGGTTCGACGGATAGGAGCCTTGAGATCTTAAAGGAACTCGCGGCGGCGGATGATCGCGTCCGCGTGATCTCGCTTAGGCGGAATTATGGCCAGACGGCTGCAATGTCTGCCGGGATCGATGCCGCGAAAGGGCAGATCCTGATTCCGATGGATGCCGATCTGCAAAACGATCCGGCTGATATAGCGCGGTTGCTGAATAAGCTTGACGAAGGCTACGACGTAGTTTCCGGTTGGCGAAAGAACCGTCAGGACAAGCTCATCTCACGCAAAATACCCTCGCAGATCGCGAACCTCATCATCTCGTGGATCGGCGGCGTTCCACTCCACGATTATGGCTGCTCGCTCAAGGTCTATCGCCGCGATGTGATCCAGGACGTAAGGCTTTACGGCGAAATGCACCGGTTTATCCCGATCTACGCAAGTTGGGCGGGCGCTCGTGTTGCCGAGATACCGGTTGATCACCACGCCCGGACGATGGGGAAATCGAAATACGGCATATCGCGGACGATCAAGGTGGTATTCGACCTCATCACCATCAAATTCATGGCCGAATATCATACCAAGCCGCTTTATGTTTTTGGGGCTTTCGGGATGATCGCGTTTGCGATATCACTTGTCTCAGGTGTATGGGCGTTGGTGTTGAAGCTATTTTATGGAACATCCTTCATACTCACCCCGCTGCCGATCATCGCGGTTGTGATGCTGGCGATCTCGGTCCAGTTCTTCTTAATGGGCCTGCTGGCGGAGCTGCTAGTACGCACATATCACGAATCGCAGGACAAGGCGATCTATGCGGTTAGGGAGAGAATCGGGTTTGATGGAGAATAAATGTGTCTTTAACGGTCTATTTTGATACTAGTTTCTACATTTGGTTAGCGAAAGCAAATGATGAGCTCGCTGGTTCGACGATCTCTCGACTGAATGAGCTTAAAGTCCGGCATGTGCTCTCATCGCATATTTTGCACGAACTACTCTCCGGTTCCGGGCGTGATCTGCAGGATCAACGGCTAGTTGAGCGGATGAAAAACTTTTCTATTGACCCGTATCGAATACAGTATGGTCAGTTCCAAGGAGGTGATTTAGTCGAATGGGATTTACTCTTGCTAGGTGGCGATGAGCGAACGGCTTTCGCAAAGTTCCTCCAGTCGGTATTTGACAGCGAAACTGTCGCAAGAAGCCTTTCTGCGTTAGCTGAAAAAAGATTATCGCAGGAACAACAGGAGAGTGTTGACAAAGCCTTAGAGCCTTTCCTTCATGCATTAGGTATTACTTCAGAATCATCCGACGTCGAAAGAATAGAAAAATTCTCCGAGTTTGGCCATGACTTGGTTGCGAAAATGAGTGAGTTCCTCCCTCCCGACATCGCACGAAAACTAGGAACTGTCGATCTCTCGCCGGAAAGCATTACACGGGATCCATCTGCCATCGCTAATAATTTACTCTCAGCGTTAGGAAAATCCGCCGTTGGCAAACTGGAAAGTGAGAAGAACCTAATAAGATCTTCCGTAGCGCTAGACCCTCGCCCTCTTAACGTGGTTGTCGGCAGCTCGTCAAAGAAGGAAGTCATGCGTTTGGGTAACACCTTCCGTGACGCGGTTCACATGGGGATATTTTTGGTAAACCGCGGAGAAATAGATCTTTTGCAGGTAGATTCACGACAAATTGCGCTGATTCAACGGCCGCATCCGATCCACAAGTTACGTGAGGTCGGTTTCGCCCATCGTTGTTTTGCCGTAAAGAATATCTCAGAAGCTGTTAGCTACGTTGAAGAGTTCTCATCGACTCGAAAATAGAATGTGCGGAATTACAGGTTGGATAAACCTGGATACAACCAATCCTCAACCGGACGCCGCATCGGTACTGCACTCGATGTGCGAAACCATTATCCATCGCGGGCCGGATTCTGAGGGGATCTGGACGGACGATGCGGTTGCGCTCGGAATGCGGCGGTTGTCGATCATCGATCTGCACACAGGTGACCAGCCCGTTTACAGCGAAGACAAGAGCGTCATCGCGATGGTGAACGGCGAGCTCTATAACTTCAGAGAGGTCCGCGCCGATCTTGAGAATCGAGGGCATAAGTTTGTCACCCAAACTGACGTTGAGATAGTCCCGCATCTTTATGAGGAATACGGAGAGGACTTTGTCGATCACCTCAACGGAATGTTCGCGATCTCGTTGTGGGATTCGCGGCGACAGCGCCTTATTCTGGCACGCGACCGGTATGGCGAAAAGCCGCTGTATTACGGAGTATTTGCCGGTAAGCTGATCTATGCGTCCGAGCCTAAGGCGTTGCTTGCAAACCCCGCCGTTCCTCGCGAATTGGATCTCCAAGCGCTTCGTCATTACCTCTCGTTCGATTACGTTCCTGCCCCGCTATCGATCTATAAAGGCATTTCCAAGCTGCCGGCGGCACATATTCTGACCGTCGAAAATGGCGAGGTCAAAACCCGTCGATACTGGAATCTGACATTTAACAAGAACGGCCATAACCCGTCGATCGATCAGGCCGCTCAGGAGTTGCGCGAGCTGCTTTCAGATGCCGTGCGGATGCGGCTCGTTGCTGATGTGCCGCTGGGTGTTCTCCTTTCAGGCGGCATCGATTCTTCTGCGGTAGCGGCATTTGCCACACAGCACGCAACCGAGACAGTTAAAACCTTTTCGATCGGTTTTACAGAGGATTCGTTTGACGAAACGAGATATGCTCGCGAGGTTGCCGCACATCTTGGTACCGATCATTACGAAGAAATCCTCAGCGTCGCCAAGGCTGCCGACCTTATCAGCGATATCGGAACCTGGCTCGACGAACCGCTTTCCGACGGATCGCTCATACCGACATATCTGCTGTCGAAATTTGTTCGTAAGCACGTGACCGTGGCGCTGGGCGGCGATGGGGGCGACGAACTGTTTGCCGGGTATCCGATGTACTACGGCCACAAGGTTGCCGGTCTCTATCGTTCGATACCGGGATTTATTCGATCGGGGATTATTGCACCGGTGGTCAACCTGCTGCCGGTATCGACCAAGAACCTGTCATTTGATTATCGGGCGAAACGGTTTGTTCGTTCAGCTAAATATGACACGGTCACCCGCCATCACTCGTGGTTCGGCTCATTCTCAGTCGATGATCAAATGCCGCTATTGACCGAACACGTCCGAACGCAGACCTCAGGCGATATTTATGAGGGAGCCCGGGCATTACTCGGCATCTGCGACGCCCAAAGCGAGATCGAGCAAATGCAATATCTCGATATCAATTTTTATATGGCCGAGGACATCCTGAGCAAGGTCGACCGGGCGTCGATGGCCGTTTCGCTGGAGACGCGGGCACCATTTCTGGACCCGCGGATCGGGGAATTTGCGGCGTCGCTGCCCGTCGATTACAAACTGCGGGGGAGTAACGGCAAGTTTATATTGAAAAAATCGGTCGAGGGTCTCGTGCCCGGATCCGTGCTCCGCCGGTCGAAGAAAGGTTTTGGAATTCCCATTGCCGACTGGTTAAAAGGCCGGCTCAATCCGCTGATGCATGATCTATTAGCTAAAGAAAGGCTTCGCGAGCAGGGGCTTTTCGAGCCCGATCAAGTCCACAAACTGATCACCGAGCACGAAAAGGGCGTCGCCAGCCATCATAAACAGCTATGGACGCTGCTGGTATTTCAGCTTTGGTACGACAATTTTTTGCAGAAGCCCGCACGTTAGTAAGGGCGTAACATTCGAGATTGAGAGTTAAGCCCTTGCTTACGCGCAGGCTTCTGCATCTGAGGACATTCGAGTATCATTTTAGATTTTGGCAAGTCATTATCCTGAAGGGCGTAACATTCGAGATTGAGAGTTAAGCCCTTGCTTACGCGCAGGCTTCTGCATCTGAGGACATTCGCGTATTATCAAATTTATGGCAAGTCTTTATCCTGAAATTGAGCCTTTCGACTCGGGGACGCTAGCCGTTTCCGACATTCATACGATCTATTACGAAAGGGTAGGAAACCCGCAGGGCGTTCCGGTCGTTTTTCTGCACGGCGGGCCCGGTGGCGGGCTGATCCCTATGTACAGGCAGTTTTTTGACCCGAGCTATTATCAGGTGATCCTGTTTGACCAGCGGGGCTCTGGCAAATCGACTCCGCATGCTGAGCTGCAGGAAAACACGACGTGGGACTTGATCAAGGATATCGAGTCGCTGCGGGAAAAATTCAGTGTCGATAAGTGGTTTGTATTTGGCGGTTCGTGGGGCAGTACACTGAGTCTGGCGTATGCCGAGACACATCCTGATCGATGCCTCGGCCTGATCTTAAGAGGCATTTTTCTGACACGAAAGAAGGAGCTTGATTGGTTTTACCAGCACGGAGCCTCAGAGATATTTCCTGATTACTGGGAACGCTATCGGGACGAGATCCCCGAAGAAGAGCGGGGCGATTTCATGGCTGCTTACCACAAACGCCTGACGAGCGACGACCACGAAGTTCGAATATCGGCCGCGAGGGCCTGG
>JBGTCF010000360.1:0-3364 GCA_041748975.1 Pyrinomonadaceae bacterium | reverse complement strand
TTGCACCTCCCCGGCATCACCGGCTACCCGCATCAACACATCGCTTGCCGTGCCGTCGCTTTCGACCATTGCGAGCCGAATGAGTTCACGTACCGTGAATTCGCCGCCCTCCGGGTTGGTATCGCGAAGCGGGCTCCGCATCCCTTTGCGGACCATATCGTCCTTTGCAACGCGTATTTTCTCGTCAAGGTCGAGCCGGCCTCGATTTACCTGCTCGAGAACAGCCATTGCGATCGGCAGCTTATACACGCTCTGCATCGGAAAACGCTCGTCGCCATTCAACAACGCGGCATCGCCCGTTTCGATCACAACGGCCGCTGCCCCAATCTCACCTTCAATTTCCGATGCTATAGCCGCAAATTGATTTTCTAGCTCAGGATCTATTCTAAATGTAAGGGCGGGAGCGGGCGTAGACTGTGCGGGCGGCGGCAGTGTTGGATATTCGAGAGGGATATCCATCTTGTAGTTGCATCCAGCTATTCCGCTGGATGCAATTAGAATGAATAATAAAAACTTTCTTTTCAAGGTGCTCACCTCTTGCCGTCTAAAGTAAGTTCAGCTCAATAATGTGCCCTCGATCCCGCACGGAACAGAATAAACACTATCGCCTGTAGCCACGATCATTTCACCCTTTCGGGTCAAACACAGTCCTACGATATTGTTTCCGCTGACGTAATGTTCGGCCTTAGTTCCGTCAGGGGAAATGCGAACGATCCCATGACGTCCCTTATAGCATGCGGCAACGTAGAGATTACCAGCCTTATCAAATGCTAAACCTTGCGGCCGTCCGAATCCCCGAAAAAACACCTCATCGAATCCTTCTTTATCGATGACGTGGACAGCATCATGACTGGCTAGGCCGGGAGCGGTCATATAAAGCCGTCCGTCCGGTCCAAAAGCTAAATGGTAGGCCGCGACTGATGCGTCCATTATTGTGAAAGTCTCAACCTCGGCAAAATCGCGTACACGGAAGATCGTTCCCGATCGATCGCCGATGTACATTAGCCCGTCGCCGTCAAAGGCAATACCGGTGGCGATTCCAAGATTTGTTGCATAAACGGTCGATGTGCCGTCCCGGCCTACAGAATAAACCTCGCCCTGAGCGCGATTTGTTACAAACATCTGTCCATCACGATCGAAAGCAATACCCGTAGGATTGAGTATTGCCTCCGGCATTTCTTCGACATAGTCGTCAGCATCGAGCCGGAAGAGTGTAGCCGAAAGGTGCTGTCCGCGTGCTCCCGAACGCGTGAGAATTATCGCATCATCCGATGGATCGACGGCTGGATTTGCAACGATATGCATATCTCCGGCCAGCTTTTTCCCGATCGTTACATTATGAGTTTCACTCGCAACGCCATTACTGAAGAGCTGGATCGTGGTTTTAGTTCCTCCGATGTCATCCGGGACAATGGCTAATACGCGGGTTGTTGAGGCTGCTACTATCCTGCACTGCATACCTTCGATATAGCACCCGTCCAGCGACGCGGCGTCCATACGAAAGCCCTCACAAGTGACGATGATCTCTCCGCCGGGTATCGCATACGGCGGTTCCACGGCAATTATCTTTACGCGGGTTTCCATTAATGATTCGATTTTACGATTCTGTCACGGTGGTGTCGAATGCCATTTTCGGAGCTTAAAAGTAATATGCGATTATGTCGCAATACGACGCGCGTTCCCCAAATAATCATTGACCTTCGCTGTTCTTAAACGTTAAACTTAAACAGTAGGTAATTGCCCCACCGCGATCCCGCGCTTCCTTACTTGGGCGGAATCTAGCTTAAACAATATGGCGACCCGAATTGACGATCTTTTGCGAATGGCGATGAGTTTCGGCGCGTCAGATCTCCATTTGCGCGCGGGCTCCTTCCCGGTGATTCGTGTCACAGGTGAACTAAAGCCATTATCCGGGGTTGCCCGAATGACGCAGGATGAGACTCTTGAGATGGCTTTCTCGATGATGTCGAACCGACAGAAGCAGCATTTCAAAGAGGTGTACGAAGTTGATATCGGTTATGGCGTGCCCGGGCTTGGCAGATTTCGTGTAAATATTTTCCAGCAGAGAAACTCTATTGGCATCGTGGCGCGCGTAATTTCAGACACGATCAAGTCGTTTACGGACCTGGGGCTGCCGCCGATCCTCACGAGTATCGCTGAACAGAACAGAGGTCTGATCCTCGTCACAGGGACTACCGGATCGGGTAAATCGACCACGCTCTCGGCGGTGGTCGATCATATCAATCAAACCCGAAACTGCCATATAGTCACGATCGAAGACCCTATCGAATTTCTTCATAAAGACAAAAAATCCTTTGTCACGCAGCGTGAGGTGGATGTAGATACTCGAAATTTTGCCGAAGCCTTGCGCGGATCGCTCCGTCAGGATCCTGATGTGATCCTTGTCGGTGAGATGCGCGATCTCGAGACGATCGAAACTGCTCTCGTCGCAGCCGAAACCGGACACCTTGTGCTTTCCACGCTGCACACGCTTGACGCTCCGGAAACGCTAACCCGCATAATTTCGGCCTTTCCGCCCTACCAGCAAAAGGCGATCCGTCTTCAACTCGCCGGCCTTCTGAAGGCAGTCGTTTCGCAGCGTCTAATGAAATCCGCGCAAGGGAATAGCCGTATTCCGGCGGTTGAGGTGCTTATCTCGACCCCGTTGATCCGCGACTATATTCTGCACGAAGACAAAACGACCAGTATTCGCGATGCGATCGCGGCCGGCACGTCGCAATATGGAATGCAGACATTCGACCAGTCGCTCTTTTACCTCTATCAATCAGGTTTAATAAAACTCGACGAAGCCTTGCGAGGCTCGACAAATCCGGACGAATTCCGACTGCGTCTAGCGGGAATTCAAAATACCACAACGTCGTCCCGTGAAGAGATGGAAAAGACGAGCGGTGTCGGTAACGTCACGGACTACATCACGCGGGGTTAACACTTCCGGAGTGAGTAAGTAGAAGGGGACGACAGGCTTCCAGAAGATACGCCGCGGCATTCTTGCTGCGGCGTTTTTCGAATGGATGAAAAATCGTTCAAATGTTTATATTTCAACGATTTTCACCGTCGAAGTCTTGACATAAAAGAGTTTGGACGTGTAGATTTTAGTATTACCAATTCGATGCGGAAGGGTAGAAAACTCTGGCAAAAATAATGCCGGGCCAAGCATCTGCTTTATGAGATCGCGACCGGCTCTGTTGGCCATTGGATAAAACCCAATACTTTTGAAATGGTGATAGCGAAAAATAGAGTAATTAAGAAGGAAGTTTAACAGGCGTAAATGACAAATCAGGTAAACCAGGACGCTGAAGAATCGGCAACGATTGAGAAAACAGCGAGTGAACCAAACGAACAA
>JBGTCF010000359.1:0-4399 GCA_041748975.1 Pyrinomonadaceae bacterium | reverse complement strand
GTGATCTGGCCGGCATCCAGCGCTTTTGATCGTTGAAGCTGATCGACGTATGCCTTTGCTACTGTTAGCGATTTGGGCCAGTCAAACCTCTCCTGGGTCTGGACGTTCAATCTATCCCACCGGACCGCCTTCGCGGCATCTATCTCATCCTGGGAAAGATGCTGCGTCGGCGTCAGCTCAAAAATGTCGAGGCCGCGGGCGATCTCGGACGAATATATCTTGCCGTTGTACCAGTAGGCCGACCATGAGCCGCCGGTGATTAGCATCTTGGCGTCGATCGGACCGCGGTCGAAATAACCGATCTCGAACGGATTTGCCGGGTCGGTAAAATCCATTATCGATATCCCGCCCTGGTACCAGGCCTGAACCTTGATGTCACGGCCGGGAACGGGAATCAGTGAGCCGTTATGTGCGACACAATTCTCGGTCTCGGTCTGAGCGGCTGGGAGCTTGTAATAGCTGGCGAACTTAAGGTCATTGCCCGACCGCCAAAATATAGCGTTGGCTCCCCACTTGTCAGGGTCGTTCTCGCGGCAACGCGGGGCCGTCCCGCCTCCCCATTCATCCGTGTACACGACCTTTGATCCATCATTCGAGAAAGATGCCGAGTGCCAATAGGCATAATTGGGGTCATTGACCGCCGCCACACGTTTCGGATTTGCCGGCTCCCTGATATCCAGTAGGATGCCATTACCTGCGCAAGCCCCAGCCGCAAGGCCGATCTCGGGATAGGCGGTAATGTCATGACACTGGTCGGTCGGCTCAGGCCGTCCGGTGCCATGCGTCTCGGCGCTTTTCAGGACATTGATCGCGCCTGTTGCCGGATCGCCGAATATTCGCGGGGTCGAAACGATCTTTGCGTTCTGCGGAGCGGCAAGTTCCACCTTGATCACTTCGATGCGGAACAAAGCGGTGTTGGGGTCCTTTTCCGGCGGGGCTCCCGAGCAGCCCGCGAGTTCCTCGTTTGGACGCACATTAGACGTTCCGGACACGTAAATATAAACGTTCGCACTATCCTTCGGGTCGGTCACCAGGGTATGGGTATGCGAGCCGCGGCAGGTCTGTACGGCCGCAATCTGTTTCGGGTTTCGAATATCGCTTATGTCGAAGATCCTGACGCCGCGAAAACGGTCTTTTTCAGCGACGCTCGGAGGCTCCTGCCCCGGAGCGGCGGGAACGGGAATCGGAAAGCCCTGCTCGCCGCAATCGAGTCGTCCATTCTGCATTTCAACGGACATAAAGAGCAGATTCTTATACACGGATACATCGCCCTGCCCGCCAGGGCAGATAAGTGAGGTCACGAGCCGAGCCTTGGCGGGGTCTGCGATGTCGTAGATATTGATGCCATAAAAGTTTCCGAGGAAAAGATGATTGCCCTGCAGGGCCATATCCGAATTGGAAAAGGCCAGCCCCGCGAACGACATCTTGACCGCCGGCGGAATCATAGCCGCATTGGGCACGCCGAGCGCCTTCATGGCCACATCTACTTTCGGGCTATTTGGGTCAATGCCGAGGTCGAAGGCGTTTGGTTTCTTCAGCAAGAGGACATGCTTTATACCCATCGACACCTCACCGGCGTCAAAAAGCCCGGGCGATAATTTAGCCCGAGGATCGCTGACGTCAGCACCCTTCATCCCAGGGGGCATGGTCGGTTTGGGTTTTGGCTGGTCTTGCGCAACCACAGTTGCGGCCATAATCAGAAGGAGAGCGAAAATGCCTAAGGTCGTCGTATATGTTCGATTCATTTTATTATTTACGAATTTTCTCCAGTAAAGTTTTCATGCTAGCGATCTCGACACGCTGACCAGTGTCAACATCCGTGGCAAAAGCAAACAGTTCAGCATTCTGACCGGCTCCGGCCGTATCAAACAGATCTTTTACCATCACGAGAGCGCCCTCGTGATGCTGGACCATCCCGGTGAGGAAAAGCCGGTCGAATTCAGTGCCGCTCGCTTTTCCAAGCTCGTCCATCTGCTTCGCAGTTAACATGCCGGGCATCATGTTATGAGAGGCCCCATGGCCGTGGTGAGAATGCCCGCCCTCGGCCATCGGAGCAGTGGGATGACCCTGTAGAGCCAACCACTGCTTCATCAATTCCATTTCATCAACCTGGGATTTGCTTATTCGCTCGCCGAGCAGATGAATGTCCCTATTCTTGGTACGCGACGCGATCATAGCAGCCATCTCGACCGCTTGGGCGTGATGCATTATCATGCCCTGCATAAACTCGATATCTTTCGCCGATATAGGCGGCAGCGTCCCCCTCGTCGTCGACGGCAGCACCGTGGAAAGCTGGCCCGGAGCGCCCGGACGAACAATGACAGGCTGCCCGGCCGATTCGGACTGCTGGCCGAGAGCGGTGAGCACAGAGGCGAATACGATCACGCTAGCGCCGAAAAGCCGAATTGCAAAATCTTTTTTCATCAAACAATAGTCTCCCCAACTTTGATGGGGTACTTCGAATGTGCGTTATGCAGTTTCGATTTAGTACGCAGGCAATGAAAGTGTCCTTCTCGCTACTCAGCCTTTGATCCGATCACTTTCGTCGTAAAGGGTCTCAGGAGCGATATCGTCGCCGTTTTTCCCCCATCGCGTCACGTTAACCGATATATATAAGCGTCCTCAATTAAAATTCCATTAATAAGATTCTTAGAAAACCTAATAGCCGACATGTCATTTCCCGTCCTGATTGCTGTCTTTAGTAAGCTGATCAACGGGTCCGTTGGGCTGAGCAAAGTGATATCTCTTAACTTGATCGATCCGTCACCATTCGATAACGTCCCTAAAGTTTCCTGGATTTTCCGGTAGGACGCCTTCATCCCGACCGAATCGACTTGTGGACTTGCAATGATATATCGCCACGAACCGGAATCGAGATTGAAAAACCAAAGGGCGGCCGAAGCTGCAAAGTTATTTTCGTCTAATCGTTTTGCTAAATCGGCGCCCCTGTCGATCATTTCTTTTGTAAGAGGCTCTTTCACCACCGTTTCTGTAACCATGTTAATACCCCATCAGGACTGGAAAGCACCGCCGAATGAAAATCAATTGCTTCTTGTTTGCCAATACTTGCTACATATCTTTTTTTCTCATTCCAGTCTTTTACGATTGCCCAATTTAATTCAAGCGTCGCATTTTTCTTTGTCGCCGTCTGGAATTTTTGCTCCAGGCCCGAGGCCTTCAAAAGCTTTGTCAAATCGTGAGTGTAAACATTGGAAGCGAAATACTTATCTGGAAAGTCATATCGTTTCGTTTGCTTAGCGATACAAGATTTAAATGCAAATTCAACAGCGTAACCCAATAAATAATATGCACCATGGAAGCAATTGCCTGCCAGTAGTTTTTTTGACTCCTTAATGCGAATCTCTGCGAGCACCTGGAATTCGGTTCGATTCATCTACTTTAATCCCTAATACTTCATCAATTCCTGCACGGCTTTCTCGACATCTTCCGACTGCGGCAGAATGAAATCTTCCACCTGCGGAGCGTAAGCCACAAAAGTATCGGTTGCCCCGACGCGTCGGACCGGTGCATCAAGATACTCGAAAAGCTCATTGGATATCCGAGCCGCTATCTCGGCACCGTAGCCGTACGAGATCGGGTCCTCGTGGGCGACGATCACGCGTGAAGTCTTTTTGACGGATTCGGCGATCGCTTCCCAGTCATATGGGACGAGCGTTCGGAGATCGATGATCTCCACTGAAACTCCCTGCTGTTCGAGGCGCTTAGCTGCCTGTCTGGACCGTTCGACTAGAGCGCCGAAGGTAATGATCGAAAGATCGCTCCCTTCTCTTACCGTCTTCGCCTTGCCGAACGGGATCAGGAAATCGCTCGACGGATACTGAGATTTATTATAAACCTGCCGGTAAAGGTGTTTGTGTTCGAGGAACAGCACCGGATCGTCGCACCGTATCGCTGTCCGTAATAGTCCATTCGCGTCCAATGCCGTTGACGGGTAAACGATCATCAGCCCCGGCGTGTGCGAAAATAGCGTTGTGCCCGATTGCGAGTGATAAACGGCACCGCCCTTTAGGTATCCGCCGACGGGGACCCTGATAACCATCGGACATTTCGTGTCGCCGTCCGAACGCCAACGCGTCACCGCGACCTCGTTGCGGATCTGGTGAAACGCCGGAAAAATGTAATCGAAAAACTGTATCTCGACCACAGGCTTTAAACCCCGGATCGCCATTCCCACGGCGCGGCCGACGATGTTTGCCTCAGCAAGCGGTGAATTAAAAACGCGGGCCGCTCCAAAATTCCGCTGAAGATTTGCCGTAACCTTGAAAACGCCGCCTTTGCCTTTGACACGGTCGAGATATTCCTCCCGCGAGCAATCCGCTACATCCTGGCCGAAAACCACGATACGCGAATCGCGCTCCATTTCCTCGTGCATGCAGCG
>JBGTCF010000358.1:0-17578 GCA_041748975.1 Pyrinomonadaceae bacterium | reverse complement strand
AACAGATTTCTGCGACGTGCGGTCGAGGAGGGCTGTGCCGTAGCCGTCATGGAAACGTCATCGCAAGCCATCGACCTGCACCGATGTGACGGGTTACGATTTAAGGTCGCAATTTTCACTAATCTAACGCGAGATCACCTTGATTATCACGGTACGATGGAGCAATACTTTGCGGCTAAGAGAAAGCTTTTCGACGGAAGTCTGGGTGAGGCTCCATATTCGTCGGTAATCAACATCGATGATGAGTGGGGAGCCCGGCTTGCTATTGAGCTGACCGCGTTCGGCAAAAAGGTAGTGACATTTTCACAAAAAGGTCAGGCAGACTTCACGGCAGCGAACATCGAAGTTTCACTAATCAGCGGCACTACTTTTCAGTTACTCACCCCGATCGGGGAGGTTCTCATCAACTCGCCGCTCGTAGGAACTCCCCATGTTTACAATATGCTGGCTGCAACCGCAGCATCTGTTGAGCTGGGTTTCGGCCTCGAAAGCGTCAAGGCGGCCCTTGCGAAATGCATTGGTGCCCCGGGCCGGTTCGAACGTGTTCCGCGCCAGGGCGATTTTGCTGTAGTCGTCGATTATGCACATACCGATGACGCGCTGCTGAATATCCTGAAAACCGCACGTTCTCTTACGCCGGGAAGGATAATAACCGTTTTCGGATGTGGGGGAGATCGAGACCGAACAAAACGAAGGCCGATGGGAGAAGCTGCCGGAAAGCATAGCGATCACGTGATCATTACGTCGGACAACCCACGAGGCGAGGACCCGCTTAAGATCATCGGAGAGATCGAAGTTGGAGTTAGCGAGAAAACCCGATCATACGAGGCAATTCCCGACCGTCGTGACGCCATCTTTCGGGCTATCTCCATAGCGCAGCCAAACGATCTTGTAATAATAGCGGGAAAAGGCCATGAGACCTATCAGATCGTCGGTGAGGAAAAGTTCCACTTCGACGACCGCGAGATCGCCGCCGAGGCACTTGAGAGAAAATACGCCGAAGCTTAGGATTCCCCGGCAGCCTGAACCAGACTCGCTAACAGGTCCCGCTGGGCCGACGATATCTTATCGAATCTGGCCCCGAAGCCGATCTCGAAAACGTGATTGGTGACACGCCCCGTAAATTCTACTTTCATACCATCGGCAAGCGGGATGAATATCTTCACGCTTTCCCCATCCTCGACATTGCCTACTGACAAGACGAAGCATCCGTCCAGACTTATATCGCTGATAGTGCCCGGCTCACGGCCACCGGAGGTTTGCCATTCGATGTCAACCTCGACCTGATAACGGTTCACGCCGCGGCGTTCATCGCCGCTTCTCCTGTCTTTGATCGCCATCTGCTATCCCTTTTCTTCTGTTTCCTTCCGTTCATTCCTCGTCAGGTAATAGTAAACCGGTAAGCCAATGATTATAAGCAAAATTCCGGTCACAGATTGCTGAGGTGAATTGATCAATGTGCTGATGAGCAGCCAACCAGCAACCAGCAAGAATATGACCGGGACGACCGGATATCCCCACGCGCGGTAAGGCCGCGGGGCATCCGGATATTTACGCCTGAATATAAAAATGGAGGACGTGATAAGCGCGTAAAAGATCCACGAACCAAAGACCACGTAGTCCGTCAGTGTATCGAACGAACCTGAAAGTGCCAGGATACTTGCCCACACGCCCTGGAACAGCACTCCATTTATCGGGACGGCGTTCACCGACAGCTTCTCGAACGGGCGAAACATCAAGCCGTCCTTAGCCATCGCATACGGTATCCGGGCCGCGCTCAATATCGAAGTATGCAGCGTTCCGAGCGAAGAAAGCATCAATCCTGCCGAAAAAAGCCCGACCGCGATTCCTGTTCCAAGTGTCGCAACATCCGCCGCGAAGAATTTGCTCACCACGACCATTGCTACAGATGAGTCCTCTGAGACACCGGCCACGGTTGTCGGATCGAGTACGTAAAAATAGGCGATATGCACTGTCACATAAAGGAAAATGATTAGCAGCACACTGCCAATTATGGCTATGGGTATATTGCGATTCGGATTTTTCACCTCACCCGCTACGAACGAAAGATTGTCCCAGCCGTCATATCCCCAAAGGGCTCCGAGCATCGCGGCTCCAAAACCCGCAAGAAAAGTATATTCCGCTGAGCCGAAGCGAACCGAAGCTGCCACGCCCTCGCATGCTCCGCCGGTGTCCATGAGCGAAAAATTGCTAAAGCCGCCGCCCGTAACAAACATAAATGCCCCGAGACCTACAAGCAGTACAAGCCCTATCTTTATCATTGTCAGGGCCGTGGCGATCTGGCCGCTGAAGGTTACCGAAAGGCAGTTTATTGTAGTAAATATCACGATTATCACTACCGCAATTATTTGCAGCGATGTGATCTCGTAGGGGTAGCCAAAAATGGACGTCGAGAAAATCGTTTGTTTTAAGCTTCCGCCTAAATAATCATTTAATGCGATCGCGAATACCACCGCGACTCCAGCCTGTGAGCCCGTCCTGGCGATAAACATCTGCATCCATCCAAACAGAAAGCTGGACAGACGGCCATATGAATCCCGTAAAAAAACGTAAGGCCCGGCGGCCTCCGGTTTCATTGCGGTAAGCTCAGCATAGGTAAGAGCACCGGCCAATGACAGCAAGCCAGCCGCGATCCAGGCGGCGATCACCCAATCAGGGCTACCAACATTACAGGTCATAACGCGGGCCTTGAGAAAAACTCCGGTGCCGATCACGTTGCCGATGATTATCGAAATTGCTGCGATCAATCCCAGGCCTCGGATCAATGTCTGTCGTTCGGTTAGTTCAGGATTCATATTTTGTCGCCAGCGGGCACGCAACATATTACGCTAAAACGCCGCACAAGTTAAAGTTTGTTCATGCTAAACTCGCTTTCTGTGCAATATATCGACTTGACTGCGGATGAGCTAGTTGCTGCCCTGCTCGATCTATCCGAGGTAAGGCTGGTTTGTCTGCTGGACAGTTCAGGCGTGTCACATCTCGGTTCTCACCTATTGATCGCAGGCGTCGACGCTGTAAAGACCCTTGAATTGCGCTCACCGGACCCTCATTCCATTCTCGAAACCTTCGACGCTCTCTTGTCCAAAGAGCTGGCCGCTATTTTCACAATTTCTTATGAACTCGGACGAAAACTACAGGGGTTTGAACCGTCAGACGATGAGATCGAGCCAGACGTATTCATGTCGCTTTTCGATGTGCTCATAATTCACGATTACAACGACGGAACAACGCGTTTGACGGGAAATTCGGCTAAGTTTCAGGCTGTTAAGAAATTGCTGTTTAATAAGCCCGTGACGGCTCCGAACACGGCCGATCTTCCTTCATTGGTCCGTGCTAATCTTACAAAAAAGGAATATCTCAAATCGGTGGAGGTCATTAAAGAAAGGATCAGGCAAGGCGAAACCTACCAGACAAACCTGACACAGCTGCTTACGGCGGAATTTGCTGACGGTCTGACAGCCCCGGCCATATTCAAGCGGCTGAGATCAGCCCATCCGGCACCTTTCTCTGCGTTTATTAACCGTAAGGATTCCACAGTTATCTCCGCATCTCCGGAACGCTTCTTTATGATCGACCAGGGAACGCGGCGCATATCGACATCGCCGATCAAAGGAACGCGGCCTCGGGGTAAAACAGTGGCTGAAGATGAAGCATTAAGACGCGAGCTTCTTACAAGTACGAAAGACAGGGCAGAAAACACAATGATCGTGGACCTGCTGCGAAATGACCTTGGCCGGGTATGCGAATACGGCAGCGTCAAGGTCGAAAAGCTCTGTGATCTCGAAGAGCATCCATCGCTATTCCATCTTGTTTCCACGGTCTCGGGTGATCTAAAAGCAAAAACACCTCCTTCCGAGGTTCTCGAAGCGCTGTTTCCCTGCGGGTCGATCACTGGTGCGCCAAAGATGAGCACAATGCGGATAATCGACGAGATCGAACGCTCACCGCGAGGTTTGTCGATGGGAGCCATAGGGTATTATGTTCCTCCAATCTCATTCGGCATTCCTGAGAGGATCGACACAAGCGTTGCGATAAGAACGATGGTGGTCCGCGAACGGACCGCCGTTTTCAACGTCGGCGGCGGCATTGTCATCGACAGCGATCCGGCTGCGGAATATGAGGAAACGCTGACAAAGGCAAGCTCTCTCCTAAATGCTATCAATGGTCAGCTCGAGAATTAATTTCCTTTTGGAACAGAAAGCATTGATCAGGTGTCTAATCTTCCAGAACCGACAAAAAAGGAGATGGCCGATGAATTCACCTCAAATAAATGTCACGCCGCTGATCGATGTCTTGCTCGTACTGCTGATCATTTTTATGGTTGTTACCCCGTTAAAGCCGAGTGCATTTAAAACTCGCGTGCCTGGAGAGCAACCGCCTGTCGGAGACACTAATCCTCAAACCTTGGCTGTGTTTATCAATCCCGATCGCACGGTTGATCTGAACAAGGAAACGGGCCTCGGAACCGTTGACGACACATCAAAGTTGATAGAGCGGCTAAAGTCCGTCTTTGTTCAACGAATTGACAACGGGGATGTCTCGGCCTCATTCGCTGACTCGCCCGACCGGCCGATAAAAGACCGCATCGAGCGTACGGTTTTCATCAAGGCCCCGCGTTCGCTGGACTACGGCAGCGTTGCCCGTGTGGTCGATGCCGTAAAATTCGCCGGGGCTTTTCCCATCAGCTTACAGATAGACGGCCTCGACTGACCTGAATAAGGGCAGAATCGTGATATAATTTTGTAGTTCCGATCCGGTTTAATTCGGCCGGATATTTGCTCTCCCGCCCATTCCGCGGCAATGGCCAACTACTACACAATCCTCAAAGTTTCGCCTAAGGCTTCGCGGACCGAGATCAAGTCCGCATACCGCCGGTTGGCGCGAAAACTTCACCCCGACCGCAATAATGGTTCTGAGGAAACGGCTCTCAAATTCGCAGCCATCGCGGAGGCTTACGAGATCCTTGGAAACAGCGAGGAGCGGGCCAAGTACGACCGCCGGCTCTTAGACGTGCAGTTCAACAGCACAGACAATGGCGACTCGGTCTTTGCATCCACCAATCCCCATGCCCGGCGCTGGCGACAAATGGTCTATGAAAAGCGCTATAACGATATTATCGACAGTTTGATCGCGGAAGAAAGTCGCGAGGCGATTGCCCGGCAGAAATTCATCTTTCCGCTTGTGGCATTGTTCGTTTCCGTCTTTTTTGCCGGACTTGTTCGGCCCAATATTTTCTTATCGGAGGCTTTGTCATCGTGGGCAGGTAATGTTGTCCGGATCGCGTTGATCTCAATATGCATCGTCGGCATAATTCACATCGTCGGGCGTATTCGCAATGCTATCGATCGTTATGCCTATGACGATACATCGATCCACGAATCGCTTCTGGACGATCAGGAGATACCTCTTAAACGTATATCCCGCCATTCAATGACAGCTCTTATTATAATTGGAGTCGTGGCCGCCCTGGCCGCGGGCCTCACGGCCGGATACGGGCTCGAACTTCGCTCCGTCATGAACCCGCGGCTATTCTCGGCTTTTCCTCAGGTCGATGTGCTTATATTTCCCCCTATATTTGTTCTCATCGTAGACGCCGTTCATGGATTTATTCTGAACGTCGAATCATGATGACGCTTTGCTTGACAAGCGTCCGCCCTCCCGATAAACTCAATAGTTTGTTTTTAGTGTTAACCGGAGACTGAGTTAATCGAATGGCTAATCATAAATCTGCAGAAAAACGCATGCGGCAAAATGCCAAACGCAAAGAGATCAATCGAAGCAATCGCAGCAAACTGCGCACATCGATCAAAAAGCTTAGAACGGCTGTCGCGGGTAACGACAAGCCGGTAAGTACCGACCTGCTTTACCCTACTGTATCGCTCATCGATAAGGCTGTGAATAAAGGAATTATCCACAAGAATACAGCCGCAAGATATAAATCGCGACTTACCAAACATGTCAATAATATGGCATAACCAACCTGGATAACCTTCCATCACAGAAAGCAGGCCCCAAACTGGCCTGCTTTCTTTTTTTTGCTACAATTCATTGCTGGTAGCTATTCCCCGGCAGTATAAATATCTGGGCCTCTTGATGGCGGCCTTCGTCGGCGATTAATTCTACGGCTCCGCGGAGGACTATTCCGATACGGAGACGGATTTTTAATCCATTCACACCGAGTCACTTGAGCATGAGCTTGTCACCAGACACGCCAATTCTGGAATTTCCCCGCCACGGCATCGCGAAGCTCTCGCCGGCCATGTCGCGAAAGCTTGCCCTCGCCCTCGCGCCGGTTTCCGTGAAAAACGACCCGGCCGATGTCACAGTCGAGGACCTGCTCAATTACTTCCCTGCCCGATACGAGGACCGATCGAATTTACTTACGATCGACCAGCTCCAGGACGGCATGGAGGCCGCGGTCGAGATCTACGTAAAGGTCCGCGGCGGTTTTCAGGTCGGAAAAAATCGTCACCCTCGTCAGCCTCCGCTGTTCATTTTCGAGATAAGCGGCAGCGATGCAAAAACCCGTCTGAAACCCGTCGTCGTCAAATGGTTCGTTTCCGGCAAACAGGCGAAAAGGATCGTGACGTATTACGAAGACCGCTTCCCGCGTGGAACCCGGTTCGTAGCCTACGGCAAATGGGAGTGGGATCCACGGCTTCAGACCTATGCCCTGATGGTAAACAAGCCGGAAGAACTGGAAATTCTTCCGTCTCTGTACGAGCCGACAGCAATACCGACCGAGCCGCCCGCCCTGTCAGAACCGGGAGCGATAGCGACTGAATCCATTCAGAGCGAATCCGACGATCTCGCCGAGGACAAAGGCGATCCCGCATTCGCCACCGTTCATACCGCTCGTCGCGTTCCGGTTTACCGCAAGCTCGGTGACTTTCAGACAAAACGATTGCGCGAGATCGTCTACAGCGTCATCCAAAAGCTCGATCCGACATCCGTACCCGATGATCTGCCGGACGAACTTCGCCAACGTCAAAGCCTGATTCCCCGGGCACAAGCACTGGCCGAGATCCATTTCCCGCCCGATGACCCATCGATCGCCGAATACGAGATGTTTAGGAGCGCGGCACATAAACGTCTGATCTTCGACGAATTTTTCTGGCTGTCGTTCGCAATGCAACTTCTACGTGGCGAGCGGCAGAAGGAGCCTAAAGGAA
Source organism: Pyrinomonadaceae bacterium (assembly GCA_041748975.1). Lineage (GTDB taxonomy): Bacteria > Acidobacteriota > Blastocatellia > Pyrinomonadales > Pyrinomonadaceae > OLB17. The sequence continues at coordinate 10,385 of JBGTCF010000358.1, read as the reverse complement.
CGGTCAAAGAAATATCTGAGAAAACGAAAGAGCGTCTGAAAGATCTGTTGCCTTTCAAACTGACCTCGGCCCAGAAAAAAGTCATCGGCGAGATATTTGCCGACCTAAAATCGGACGCCCCGATGAACCGTCTGATCCAGGGGGATGTCGGCAGCGGTAAGACGATCGTTGCTTTTTTGGCCGCTTTCTCCGCTATGGAAAATGGTTATCAGGTGGCCCTGATGGCCCCGACCGAGATCCTTGCGGAACAGCATTTTCGCAACGCTGCGAAAATATTCGAAGGCTCCGGCTACCGCATTGCCCTTTTGATCGGGAGCACAAAAGCCGCGGAAAAGCGAAAGATCCACGCTGCTATCGCGGACGGCGAGATCGACCTTGTCATCGGTACTCACGCCATAATTCAGGACGCGGTCCGATTCGCTAAGCTCGGCCTCGCGATAATCGATGAGCAGCACCGCTTCGGCGTGCTCCAGCGGGCCCAGCTAAAAGCCCTCGGCCTTAATCCCGATATTCTCGTAATGACGGCGACACCGATACCGCGTTCGCTGGCGATGACGGTTTATGGTGATCTCGACGTATCGATCATCGACGAGCTCCCGCCCGGCCGCACACCAATTAAGACCGTCGTCCTCGGTGAAGACCAACGTCGCGGCGTCTATAAGGGCATCGACCGCGAGGTCCGCCAAGGTCGTCAGGTCTACATCGTCTATCCGCTTATCGAGGAATCTGCAAAAATGGACCTCAAGGCCGCAACCATCATGTACGAGGACATCCGCACACGCGTTTTTCCGCAATACACCGTTGGCCTCCTCCACGGCAAGATGAAGCCGGCCGAAAAAGAAGAGATCATGCGTGAATTCGTTGCCGGCAACCTCGACATTCTGGTCTCCACCACCGTGATCGAGGTGGGCGTCGACGTGCCGAACGCTTCCCTCATGGTCATCGAGCACGCCGAGCGATTCGGCCTCTCGCAGCTTCACCAACTACGCGGTCGCGTTGGACGGGGTGCGGACCAGAGCTTCTGCGTGCTACTGACCGATTTCAAAAAAACGGCTGTGGCAAAAGAAAGGCTCGGAATTATGGAGCAGACGTCTGATGGTTTCAAGATCGCCGAAAAAGACCTCGAGATCCGCGGCCAGGGCGAGATCCTCGGCACCCGACAATCCGGCATTCAAAATTTCCGCATGGGCAACATTGTCCGCGACCTCGACATTCTCGTCGCTGCCCGCAAAGAGGCCGCAGAATACCTCACCAACCGCCGCCTCTCACCAGAAACCTCCGCCCTCGTCAAACACGCCCGCACCGACAAACGCATGCGCCTCGCTGGGATAGGCTGAATTTAAACCTTCGAACCCAAGCCAGCGCGTCAGCAAGGAATGAGGAATTGTGGGGTGCTTCGAACCCAAGCCCGCGCGTAAGCAAGGGCGAGACAAGCACAAGGGAAACCTCTCAACCTCTAAAGAAAAGGCAAGAGCGAGAAGCGTCCGGCAATACGATCCGTGGACCTCGGAGGCCCTTCTGCGTTCGTCGCCCTTGCTTACTCGCGGGCTTGTGCCCCTGCTGCATTCTGCCTCCCGACTTCTGACTTCCGGCTTACGACCATTTATACTCTACCAATGCGTGTGATCTCGGGGCTATATGGCGGCCGCCCTCTTAAAAGCCCGCTGGACCACAAAACGCGGCCAACCTCGGACCGTCTGCGGGAGACGCTGTTCAATATCCTCGCACCGCATATTGGCGAAGACACACGGTTATTAGATCTTTGTGCCGGTACAGGAGCCATTGGGATCGAGGCTCTTTCCAGAGGTGCGGCATTCGTTACCTTTGTTGATCGATCAAAGCGGTCCTGCGCCCTGATCGAAGAAAACCTCGACAAATTATCCGTTCCCGAATCACAAACGGAGATCCTCAGGCTTGAGGCCGAAAACTTCACCGGCCGCGAGCATAAGGCGGGCTGGGATATTGCTTTCTTTGACCCGCCATACGATTCTGACTATTCGCTGGTGCTCCACGAGTTTGGATATCGCAAGCCGCTGCTTAATTCAGGAGGACTTCTGATCGTGGAACACCACGCGAAAAAGCCGATCGCGGATGAGGTCGGTGAACTTCGGCGATGGCGGATCCTAAAACAGGGCGACACGTGGCTTAGCTTTTTCGAACGCGATTAAATGAAGATCTTTGTTTGGCTCATCCTTTGCCTTGTCTGGGGCTCAACCTGGATCTTTATCAAGATCGGGCTTGAGGATTTGCCGCCTATCACCTTTGCTTCCGCCAGGTTTCTGCTGGCCGTTGCGATCTTGTTCGTGGTGATCCGTGTTCAAAAGATCCCGCTTCCCCGAACAGCAAAGGAGTGGAAGTTGATCGCGTTGACCGGCATCCTGCAGTTCTCGATCAACTACAGCATGGTCTTTTGGAGCGAGCAGCACATTACGTCGGGACTCGCGGCTGTGCTTCAATCGATGATCACGGTATTCGGACTTATACTTGCCTGGTTTTTCCTGCCAAACGAGCGAATTACAAAGCTTAAGATCTTTGCCGTCTTGGTCGGGATCGTTGGCGTCGCGATCATTTTTATCGACCAACTTCAGGTGCAAAGTTTTCTGGCGTTTCTCGGCTGCGTCGCGGTGGTCATAGGATCGTACGCGGCCGCCCAGGCGTCAATATTGGTCAAGGCTAAGGGTGGAGCGTTTCATCCGGCGGCCCTTTTGTTTTGCCAGATGCTGTGCGGCCTGCCGGCGATCATCGTGTACAGCCTGGTTGCGGAGGGCAATCCATTAACATTCGATTGGACATGGCGTGCAATTATTTGCGTCCTTTACCTGACAGTGGCCGGAACGATTGCAGCTTTTTGGCTTTATTATTGGCTTTTGCGTAGAATCGAATCGACAAAAGCGATGATGATCTCGCTTGTCACGCCGCTGCTGGCCGTCGTAATCGGTGCAATAGTTCTCGGCGAAACATTGCCGCCGCAGACGGGCATCGGCGGACTTTTGATCATTGGCAGTATTGGCTTGATCGTTTTTCGGAGGAAGGTTCCACAACTAGACGCAGAGAAAGCGGGTACATCGAAAGCGAATTGATCAAATTCGTGTTATTCGCGCAATTCGAGGCAAAAACTCTGTACTCTTATTATTCTGGGTGAAATAGTCTTATGTTCTTCAAATTCACAACCGCCGGCGAGTCTCACGGAAAAGCGCTAATCGCCATTGTCGAGGGCGTGCCGGCCGGCCTCTCGCTCGATATCGAAGCTATTAACCACGAATTATGGCGTCGGCAGCAAGGCTATGGGCGCGGCGGTAGGATGAAGATAGAGACTGACACGGTCGAGATCATCTCGGGCGTGCGTCATGGTAAAACCCTTGGTTCACCGATCTCTCTGACGATCGTGAATGACGATTTTGTCCACTGGGAAGATGTTATGTCGGTCGAGCCGCTCGAAACCGAACCTAAAAATCCACGGGTTGTTTCTAGGCCGCGGCCAGGCCACGCCGACCTTGCCGGGGGGCAAAAATATCAGACCCGCGATCTGCGAAATATTCTCGAACGAGCCTCTGCCCGCGAAACCGCTGCCCGCGTCGCCTGCGGTGCCGTCGCCAAGCAGCTCCTGGGTACGTTTGGCATCGAGATCAAAAGCCATGTGATCAAACTTGGCAGCGTGCAGGCGGTCCCGTTATGGAAAACATGGGAAGAGATATCGGCGATACCTGTGGATTCCCCGCTCAACTGCGCTGATGAACTGAGTCAAAAAGAGATGATCAAATTGATCGACGAAGCCACCGCCGACCGCGATACATTGGGCGGCATAATCGAGGTCGTGGCTAAAGGCGTACCTGTCGGCCTGGGCTCGCATACATCCTGGATCGAAAAGCTCGACGGGCGAATCTCCCAGGCGATTATGTCGATACATGCGGTCAAAGCGGTCGAGATCGGAACCGGCGTGGCTAACGCCGCAAAGCTCGGCTCGGAAGTTCACGATGAGATCTTTTACGAGGCAAACCTGGGCCGAACAAATGGAGAAGACACTGACGATTCCACCGATCTTGGCTTCCACCGTAAGACGAACCGTGCGGGCGGCCTGGAGGGCGGTATTACAAATGGCGAGGAGGTCCGCGTTCGCGGCTATATGAAGCCGATCTCTACGCTCAGAAAACCACTGCATTCCGTCGATATAGACACCAAGGCGGAAGACCTCGCCGCATTCGAACGCTCGGACATAACTGCCGTTCCCGCCGCGGGGGTTATAGGCGAGGCGATGTTGGCGATAGTCTTGGCAAATGCAATGCGTGAAAAATTCGGAGGAGATTTTATCGGAGAGATGAAGCGTAATTTTGACTCTTATAAACTTTCCGTAGCCGATTTCTAGTCAAAAAGTAGAGCTAAATCTTATCAACTGCCTTCTAAGTAAAATTCCGAGGCTGATTCTGTTACTTTTTTTCGCCGTGCAGATGTTTGCATGCACCGGCGTGCCGGATAGATCTGCGTCCAATATGTCCGGTGTGCCCGAGGTGAAAAAGGAGCATTCCGATCTGCGAGCCTCGATCAAAAAGATCGAGCCTTTCTTCCAGCCCATGGGAAAACCTGAAGCTTACGATTGGTTGGGTTCGCACAACGAGCCGGGCCAGACATTTAACGAGTATCTTGCCTCTAACCCATCCAAGCCGGAAAAGAACCGCGATGCGATATACATCCTTCCGCTCGGAACGTTTAGTTCAGAACAGCGAAAACTCATTCAAACGACTTCGGAATTCCTTGAGGCCTTTTTCGATCTGCCAGTCAAACATATGAAGGCACGCAGCCTTCCGGCCATACCGTCCAATTCCAGGAGAAACCGGTTCACCGGTAAACGACAGTTCAAAACCGGCCATATCCTCGAAGAAATTCTCGCCCCTGCACTCCCTAAAGACGCGGCTGCACTCATAGCCCTCACACGCGAAGACCTGTATTCCGATGACTCGACGAATTATGTTTTTGGTCAGGCGAGTTTTAATAAGGGCGTTGGCGTATGGTCGCTCGACCGCCTTGACGACAATACGAGTTCAAGCAACTACCTTCTTCGGATCCTGAAGATCGCGGCCCATGAGACCGGCCATATGTTTTCTCTGCGGCATTGTACAAAATACGAGTGTCTGATGAGCGGCACAAATCACCTTGGCGAAACCGACCGCCGCCCACTGGATGCTTGCCCGGAATGCACGGCGAAGATATGTTGGCTTTCGGAAATATCATTGACCGAACATTACCGCCGGCTGATAGCCTTTTGCAGGAAGGTCGGGCTCGACAACGAGGGGTCTGATTTTGAAGCTAAGCTCAAGGCACTCGAGGCCAACAACTGAGATAACGTAGAGTCAAGAGTGGTTGGCCCTGTTGACCGCCAGGCGTCGTCAACCTATCATTTTCCAATACGAGTATGAAAAGACATCTTTCCCGAATCTATCCGATATTTATCTTGCTGTTTTGTGTTTGTTCGGCGGTTGCTGCCCAGTCGTTATCGGCGGACGAAAAACGAATAGTCGAATACATTGATCGTCACGTGGCCGATACCGTCGCATTGCTTGAGCGGACGGTTAACATCGACAGCCCGACTGAGGATATCGACGGAGTAAAGAAGGTCGGTTCGATTTTGGCGAAAGAGCTGGAGTCACTCGGAATGTCCGTCCGGTGGATAGATATGCCCGCGGAGCAGAGGCGCGCGGGGCATCTCGAGGCACGCACGTCGGGCACAATGGGCAAACGCCTTTTGCTGCTCGGCCATTTGGATACGGTTCTCAAAGGCGAGCGTTTTCGCCGTGAGGGTAACAGAGTCTACGGCACAGGTGTCGGCGACATGAAGGGCGGCAATGTAATCATCGTATTCGCCCTTAAAGCGCTCCACAATGCGGGGCTGCTGAAAAATTCACGTATTAACGTCATGTTCACCGGCGACGAAGAGGATTCGTGCGAACCTGTCGCGATCTGCCGGGGCGACATGATTCGCCTCGCTCGCGAAAGTGATCTTGCACTTAGCTTCGAGGGAACTGTTCGGAATACAGCAACTGTTGGCAGGCGGGGTTCAAGTTCCTGGACGCTCGAAGTAGAGGCAAAAACCGGGCACTCAAGCGGTATTTTCCGAGAAAGCATGGGCAATGGTGCAATATTCGAAGCGTCTCGTATTCTAAATGAATTCCGCACGCAGCTTGGAGGTGAAAAGTATCTGACCTTCAACCCTTCCATGATAGTTGGCGGAACAACTGCAAATGCAAAAGACTCGGAAGGGTCCGCAAGCGGGAAAACAAATGTTGTACCGGCGAAAGTCATTGTTGACGGCGATCTTAGATTTATCAGCGAGGAACAAAAGGAATCTGCCCGAACTCGTATGCGTGAGATTGTGGCCAAAAGTCTGCCTGGGGCGAAAGCGAAGATAACTTTTTATGACGGCATTCCGGCAATGACGCCGGTGGAAGCGAATTACAACTTGCTGCGGCAGCTAGACCAGGCAAGCCGCGACCTTGGTTTTGGGCCGGTCGAAGCGCTCGATCCGGGCGATCGAGGGGCCGGAGACATCGCTTTTATCTCGCACCTTTTACCGGGTCTGGACGGCATAGGGATCGGCGGCGGCGGGAATTCACATGCGAAAGGTGAATTCGCGGCCATTGACACGCTTCCTATGCTGACGAAACGCGCCGCGATCCTCATTTATCGGCTGACACGATAAAAAGAACGTCGACCAAAGGAAATGAATAAACTTGCAATCCTATTGACCGCGCTCGTTGCTATTGAGCATGTCGGCATCTTGGTCCTCGAAATGTTTTTTTGGGATCATCCGATCGGACAGCGAATATTTGGGATGACACCAGAGGTTTCGGCCTCATCGGCCGTCCTTGCAGCAAACCAAGGCCTTTATAACGGTTTTCTCGCGGCTGGCTTGATCTGGGGCCTGGTAAAGCAGAAGAAAGATGTTAAAATATTTTTCCTTGTATGCGTGATCGCCGCCGGTCTCTTCGGCGGCCTGACGGCTAAAACATCAATTCTCGCCACACAGGCCTTACCCGCTTTCCTGGCATTACTAGCCACTTTATTTACCGACCAAAGCCGGAGAAAGTATCTCACCAACTAGATCGTATTCGTGGGCCTCGGTGATCTTGACATCGTAGATCTCGCCGATTTTCGGATCAAGATCTTCGGGGATGTCGTTTAGGAGAATGTAGCCGTCGATCTCCTGTGCCTGGCCCTCTAGACGGCCCTGAAAAAGGAGGTCGGATTCCTGCGAAAGGCCTTCGAAAAGGACGCGGTAAGTGTTGCCGATCTTGGTCTTGTTCAGTTGCTTGCTGATCTTTGCCTGTTCCTTCATCAATCGGTTGCGGCGTTGTTTGGCGATCCTGGGATCGACCTTGTTGGGCAGATCGTATGCAGCAGTTCCCTCTTCATCGGAGTAGGTAAAAACACCCAGATTGTCGAATCGGCAATTCTGGACAAACGTTATTAGCTCCTCAAAATCCTCGTCCGTTTCACCGGGAAAACCCGTGATAAATGTCGTACGGATGGCAATGCCCGGAACTGCGGAGCGCGCTCGGGCGATCAGGCGTTCCAAGCTTTCACGCGTTCCTCCTCGTTTCATTAACTTCAAGACGTTTCGCGAGGCGTGCTGCAGCGGCATGTCGAGGTATTTTACGGCCTTCGGCGTTTCGGCAATTGCCGAGAGAAACGCATCGGAAATATGCGTCGGGAAAGCATACATCGGCCGGATCCATTCGATGCCGTCGATCTCGCCGAGGGCACGGATGAGGGCCGCGAGAGCATCGACCTCACCGAGATCTTCGCCATAACGCGATGAATCCTGCGCAATGAGAACAATTTCTTTGACGCCTTGATTGGCTAGCTGCCGAGCTTCTTCGATGATCGATCCGAACCGCCGCGATCTAAATGATCCTCTCATTGACGGGATCGAGCAGAATGCACACGGGCGGTCGCAGCCTTCAGCGATCTTGATAAACGCGGTGTGCGATTCAGTCGCACGCATTCGCGGAGTGTATTCGTCGTATAGATAGGTCGCGGATTTGTTGCCGATTGGTGTAATCGATAGTTTTTTCGCGTCATACTTGTCATCCGCGGCTTTGAGAATATCCATCACCTGCGAGGTACCGATAAACGCATCAACCTCGGGCAACTCTTTCATCAGATCGTCACGATAACGCTCGACCAGGCATCCGGCAACGATCACCCGCGACGCTTTACCGTCAGATTTCCAACGCGTCGCCTCAAGTATCGCATCGACCGATTCCTGCTTGGCCGACTCGATAAAGCCGCAGGTATTGACCACGACCGTATCGGCCTCATCTGCATTATTGGTTATTTGATAGCCTGCCTCGGCAAGCTGCCCCATCATGACCTCGCTATCAACGAGATTCTTAGGACAACCGAGGCTGACAAACCCTACCTTCTTCATATAGTTCACAATCCAAGTGATCGGCCAAACGCTTAGAATATCATATTTGGCTACGGTTATCCGATCGATCAGGTGCGGGGTCTGGGCCGCTTATTCTTTGCAGCCATGTATCGATCTCATCGGCTTCGGCCCGGTCAAGATCTTGCAGTCCGAATCGCACGCGATTATATTTTTCGGTGATCTTAACGACCTCCGGAATGTTCGATCCAGTGGCAAATTCCAGCGGCGTTTGGAAAGGTTCGCGTCGGAGCCCTTGCTTGGCGAGCAGATCCTGCATCCGCTCGTAAAAGTCCACAATTCCTCGCCTCGGTGCATCCACCAAGCGCAGTTTTTGCCAGATCTGCCATCGAATGATCCAACGGAATAACAATCGGAGAGAGAAGAAAAGAAATATGGTGCCTACGAGAACACCTACACCTTTTGCTATCGCAAGCATCCTGGCCTGCCCGCCATCGACTCCCCGGATCTCCGCCCACCATCCTCCTAGGATGTCCTTTGCAATTGCCAGATAGGATGCTCCATAAACCTGAAAGTCAGCCATTCCGCTTCGAACCGAACGCGCCAGGGAACGCTGTTCCTGATCGTCAAAGGCTACAAAATACTGGATCCATATTGCTTCTAGTGCTTCAGCGTACTTTTTAACCGTTCCGGCAATTCCACTTCCAAAACCCCCTGCATTTAGGCCAGCAGCCGGAGTTGGATCGAATAAAACCCAGGCATCCTCTTCCGGAAAATAAACCTCTACCCAAGCGTGAGCGTTTCGCTGACGCACGATCGTCATGCCCGCGGCATCATTGAATTCGCCGCCGTGAAATCCATTCACGACTCGTGTTGCGATGCCCTGGGTCCGCAGCATTATCGCCATCGCTGTTGCAAAATACTCGCAATGCCCCTCGCGAATGTTGAATAAAAAATCCGATAAAGGCTCTTGCCCGCCAGCTTTTTGCTCGAGAGTGTAGCCGAAATTGGTTCGAAGATGGGTCTCTATCGATTTCGCTTTGTCATACCGGTTGGTCGAGTTCCCTGATACCTGTTCCGCAAGTTCCGCAATACGTGGATCGAAAACAGGCGGGAGCTGACGGGAGTTGCCGATATCGGCCGGATACGGTTTAACGTCTGAGCGCAACTTCGCCACGGCCGGAGTGCTTCGGTCCGAAAGCACTCTGTAACTGACCCGATCAAACGTCGGCTGAAAACTGATCGCTCCGTAGCGATCTCGGTACAGAAATGGAAAATTGCCCTGAACACGAACCGCCCGCGGCAACGCAAATAGTACAGGAGTATCAAGCGGCTCCAAATAGATCGTCTGAATGGTCAGATCGTCACGACTAGGATCTTTATCGACCTGTACATAACCCAGCTCGCCCCTTTGTAAGATGTTCCGGCTTGTCGACCGGCTCCACGATTGATTATCGAAAATATCCAGCGCGATGCCGCGAAAGTAGAGTCCGCCAGGGTCCGCGGGCTTATCGAGCTTCACTCTCATCACAACCTCATCGTTTTCATTTATCAACCCGAAATCGCCTAAACGGATAGTATCCGAGAACCCGGACAGGGTCTGGCGGCCACTCTTGCTTCCGCCGAATCCAGCCCCGCCAACTCTCGGCAGCAAAAAGAATAGGGGAACCGCGAGAATAGAGATGAATACAATCAGAATGAAAGCTGTTGCGGGCAGTCTGCCTGCGGGAAGCATCACTTTCGCTCTTAAAGTTTCGGATTTTGGAGAAGTGCGATCGACTGCAATGGCTGCCTTACGGATCTCAAATGAGATTATCGTGCAAACCATCACCAGCAAATATATGAGGAACGACAATAAATATAGCCCGCTGATGCTGAGGCCGGCCGCCAGCATGACCTCAAAAAACGCCATCAGATATAGGAACACCCAATCGCGCATGCCTTTTTTCTGCAACAGCTTGATCGCGGAAAGAGAGAGAATTAGAAGTGCAAGTGCCGCCGCGAT
>JBGTCF010000357.1:0-16808 GCA_041748975.1 Pyrinomonadaceae bacterium | reverse complement strand
AGATCGACATTCCGCGTCTAAAATCGTTCCTCGATATGAGGGGCATCGAGGTAAGAATATGAATGTGAACTACGACAAATACGCTGATGGCCTGGTCCCCGCGATCATCCAGGACGCGAGAACGGGCACCGTCCTGATGCTAGGCTTTATGAATGAAGAGGCTGTTACCCAAACGGTTCGTACCGGTACAGTCACATTCTACTCGCGCTCGCGCCGCTGCCTGTGGACCAAGGGCGAAACGAGCGGCAATTATCTCACCCTTCGTTCAATCACCGCCGATTGTGACAATGACACCCTGCTCGTAATGGCAGTGCCGTCCGGCCCCGTTTGCCACACCGGATCGCAAACGTGCTTTCGGCGTGATGGCGAATCGGCCGTTCCCGTCCTCGATCAGCTTCAAAACACGATCGATGACCGCCTCTCGCGTCTCCCCGCCGGATCATATATCGCCGGCCTAGCCGCCGGAGGCATCAACAAGATCGCCCAAAAAGTCGGCGAAGAAGCCGTCGAACTCATCATCGCCGCCAAGGACGACGATCCCGAAGCCTTCAAATCCGAAGCCGCCGACCTCCTATTCCACTACCTAATACTCCTCCGCTCAAAAGGCACCTCGCTCAGCGACGTCCACCAGATCCTTGAACAGCGCATGCGGTGACAATCCGGTATGCATTACTCGTTATTCACTGTTCACTGTTCACTGTTCACTGTTCACTAACCAATTTTCACCACCCTCGCCGTGAATTGCACAATGCATATTTTTCGTGACAATATTGCAATATGCTGCCGGGCGTCATACGAAGCGAAAAGGAGAACGAACGTGCTTTAGCGATCGTCGCCTCACTGATGAAGCGGGGCGAGAATGATCTCTCGCCCGAGGAAGATAAGCTTCTCGACCTCCTGACCACACTTATCGAGGATTTCGAAGAGAAAGCCTATCCGATGGGCAATGTCTCTAACCCTCAGGTCGCAGTGCGCGAGCTGATGCCAGAACACGCCCCTAAACAGACAGGCTTGGTCGACATCTTCGGCTCACAAGGCGTAGTCTCTCAGGTCCCGGGGCGGCAAACGCCAGATAAGCAAGGCCCAAAACTCCCCTCATGCCTGAGGAGGGGTGGCGGCGTTTCGCCGACGGGGTGGTGGGAGCGGCTCTCAGAACGTTTTCGCCTACCTATAGATATTTTTATTTGATGTGGCGAGTTTTTCTTCGGTCACTTTTCGCTGCCCACTGACTACTGTCCTCGCGGCTTGTCAAATAATCATCGAGCGAGATCGTGGGTTCGGTCCTTCGCTTCTCAATTACGGCCGCGTATTTCAGGTCCTCGGCAAGCCGTTTGTCCTTCATCAGCTTAGCCAAAAAAGCCTCACGCTCGGAGCGCTCGCCTAACATTTGAATTGCCTTTGTTCTTGCCGTTCCTATCACCCGGTTGAGGATAAATGCTTCTCCGCCGAAAAGACTCTTGACCATCCCGGCATCCATGTCTGAAATCAGCATCTCTAAGTGCCTTTCTCGATTTGTCGATTTGAGGCAATTCAAATGATTGGCTTTGAGATCGTACTCTAAATCCAGAACGTCATCGACTATTTGAAGTAGCCGACCAAGATGATCCAAATCTCCCCAGACCTGCTCTCTCCTTTTTTCGCATCCCATCCACTTGAGGATTAGTCTGAAAGATACTGAACCGCGCGAAAGTCCGTCATGTTCCAGGTTTTGTGCTTTTTCAGAATCGTAAAGAGAAAGAGCCATCGTGGGTATCTCGGGGAAACGACTTTCGTGCCTCAATATATTCTCAAATATCTGCCGTGCATCTGGATCAAACGTTCTCCAGTCCGTTACTACATCATAAGCACAACAAAAAAAAGCCGCTTCACCAGCCCGCCAAGCTTCAAGAGGCTTCGATGACTCGGCGAAGCCGACATAGCAAAGAGCGAGGTTCAATGACTTCGCGTAATACGCTTTTCTCTCAGCGCGCCGAATTCGCAACCGGCGTTGATATCGGAAACTCTTGAAAAGCGCGCCAACGAGGGCAATTAGGTGTTGAAATACCACTCCTCTTACCGATACCACAATAATACAACTAAGACCGGGATGAGAGTCATGGCCCATCGCGATTTTTTCACATAAATCAAGATTTCCGGTCGACTCGGTGTCATCAAAATTGTTCTGAGTGCAGAGGGAATAAGGAGATAGAGTATCGACGACCCGATAGCGAAGGTTGCGATAAGCACAGCGAGAGGAGCCTGCTGAACGCTAGCGGTTATCGACAGCACAAATGGGACACATGCGCTGAGTGTCAGCACTACGCCGACAAAGGTTGCAATCCGCACACTGAATAGCGTGGCGAATGTGTCGCGCCGGCCAATCGCATCACCAACAACGTCGCGTGTGTCCATTAGTATTTCGCGGGCTGTAATGATTCCAATAATCGCTATCACGAAAATAAGTTTTTGAGAGTCAGAAGCGCCGTTCGACCAGAGAACGAGGGGACTCCATATGGGCGAGGACGCCAGCAACGCAGCCAGCAAATTCGGCAGTAGCAAAAACCTACGCACCAGGACGGTGTACGTGATCAAGCCAAGTCCTACTAAAATCGCAAGACCGAATTCGGCCATACCTAGCAAGAATGACAGTAGCAAAGCGACTCCCGCGAAACCGGCGCACAAACATTGGGCTTTCCATAATTGTGAGCGCTCAAGATCCTCGAAGTGCTGCGGTCGATTTACTTTATCAATTTCAATGTCCCATAAATCGTTCAAAATAAAGCCAAAGGATGATAAGCAAGATAATACGATTGAAAACCATAGAGAGCGCGAAAAATCTGCATCAATTACCAATCCCATCGCTAGCGTGTTCGTCGCGATAATAGGATAGAAATAAAACTTGGCGCTACGAATTATTGCTTTCATCTTGTTTTTTCGGGTGAACCCTTTTTCGACAATCCTTAACGCGCAACCTATTCAATTTGTTGCGGCTAAATCTGTGTTTTGATTTCCAACAGTCTGACTCTTCACTGTCCATAACTCCGTCAAGCACGCCGTCGTCTTTGCAAAATCGTCATCAGTCATATTGATCTCATCTTTCTTTGCTAAAATCTTTTCGTACCAATACTGTTTGATATCCCCGAGGAGGATGGCAAACTCGCGATTCATCTGTATCTCGTCTGGGGCATCTCGCTTGTATAGGAATTTAGCTCGATCTTTGAGAATTCGCCGGACCTTTACGAGTATCGGAGCCGTTACAGAAACATTGACGAGAGCAACGAGAATTAGGGTTAACGGCAAGACCACATTGACAATTGGAATATTAACATCTAGACCGTAAAGTCCTTGGAAGTACCATATTGATAATCCTAAGCCGATTGAAATAGACAGCCCCGCAACCCACAGCATACTCCTTTTCATGGGTTTCCAAACTGATAGCTCTTCATGTATCTGAACGACCCCTCCTCCCTCCTTATGCCCCTGAACTAATTCTACGAACTTTTCACGAAAAGCACTAAATGCAATTCTTTCCAGCTTCTCCTTCTCCACTCTGTTTCTCGTTTCGGCCTCTCTTTTCTTTCTTTCTTCCTCAGATAAATTCCTACGTGCCGGTTGCGGAGTTTTTGGAAGACCTGCACCAAGGCCTCCAACCGCCAGATCGCCGGTGAGGCACTCCTTTAGATCTTCGTAGAAATTTCTGGTGTGTCGTCGATGCTCACGTACCTGCCTAAGGTATGCCAGAATTAAATTCAGGCCGATTACGATGGGAAAAAGCACCGGTGCTAGCATGGAGACGCCGAATGCTAGGGCCTGAATCAACGCTAGCAAAAAATCTGACCGCAGGTTTTCCAGCGGCATATGATGCATAGTTAGAATGCCTGCGTGGTACGTTAGGTAGAACCCTGCCGTAAGATATGCAAATGTTATGGAAATGGCCACATACTGAACTAAGTAAAGGGCTAAGACAAAGAATCCACTGGGATCAATGGGCGTCGGATTGATAAGCGCCACTCTGGACAGAACCAATCCGATAAATCCCAATATATATGACGCCAGAAGGCTGCCGAACATGAGTTCGGATGGCCGGTAAACTGCCGAGTCCGTAGCTAGTTTATACGCAACCGAGGGCAGCATGTCATTCTTGACCTCACTTACGTTTAGGGAAAAAGAAGAAGTATTCATAGAAGGATAAGATTAAAGATTCAATCGACGCAATTGTTTATCCGTTACTCTTGATAACTCGTCCGTGCGATTTGCTCTGTTCTCCCGGGACATACGTACCTAACAGAATATCGCCAATCGGATTCAGAAGATTCAGGTTCTTAGATGGATCAAGATGATGTAGTTGATGACGCTTCCACATAGTGATCAGCCATCTCGCACCAAAGAGCCGTTTCGGCGTAATTTCGTGTGACGCCTCGTGCAATAGGGTTGCTAGTGCTGACAATACAAAGACAGTTACGGTGATTCCAGCAATGTAAAAATTGTTTCGGCTAATCAGTCCGGCAGGCAAACAAATAATTGCCATGCCGATGAGTCCGTAAAGCGATGTCCTGGAAAAGTAATGGCGCAATTTTTGTTTTGAGAATGTTCTCGGCAACCCATCAACGAAAACCGGATTTGAAGCGAAGGGCTGTTCGAAGTGTCGACCATTCGAATGATGTTCTGCATGAATCTCGCGAAACCATCGAAAAATAGACATACCGTTATGGCAAACATAGCGATGAATTGCCCACTCGATCGGAGACGCTAGCAGGATTGCAATTAGGGTGCCCATTACGAACGCCGCCCCTCGGCCCATCTTCGAACCGGCCACCTGCATGGAACAGGCTACCTGAATCAGCTCTAAAAGACCCATCACAAGAATAAATCGGTGATCGCTATACTCAGATCGGGGTTCGGGACTCATAGAGTTAGCTGCGAAGCCGTCATCTCCTAGAAAACTGGGCCGCGAGACAGCGGGAAAAGCGCAATATTGCTTATTGACCGAATGGGTGGAAAAAATCTAGCGCAGTTTTTGCGTTATTGCAAGAGCCTCTTATCTTTTTCCCCTTAGGACTGTGTCGTTGTACAGCAGTCAAAAGAAAAGTACGTTAAACACCTCAGTTGTCTTACTTTCATTTTAGGCCGAGCCACCCGTGGAGCAGTCCCTCGTGTATTCAGTTGTACCTTCTAAATAAGCCATTCCATTGGCGATTGTTCTTGTGGAGAACTGCAATGCTGTTGTTAGGCGCTTTGTGAGCAAGGACGACTATAAGCCCGCAAGCCCCGCGTCCTTTCGGTTCTTGGGGGGACGCCCGTTGGCAATAGTTAAGCAACACGTCCTTCTCCGATCTAGAAAAGCTTTTACACGCGCCGGAAAATATATCATCAGTTCCATTGAGAACAATTTCAGAATGAAGAATTAACTGGGTTTCCGTAGCTATCTTGCTCTGCGCTCGCGTCGTTGTTGCGATTAGCATTAAATAGGCTGTTGGACCGTTGGCGAGCACTTCCTCAAACGTGGGCCAATACTCCGCAACCTGACTGCCGGACCCTGAAAAATCGTCGATGAATACAACCGTGTCGTTTGCGCCCAGCGAGGCAAGTTGGCTCCAATACGCAAACAATCCGTCATGTTGACGTCCGGCGAGATTATTTGCGATGCGAAATTGGTGCACCATCCGGTCACCACTCTCGCCAGGACTGCGGGAAAAAGGTACAAACTTCCATATGCCCGTCCGTCTCGTTGGATCTATGTGCCAGTTGGGCAGAGTAGTTAAGAGACTTCGGTAAGCGGCATCTGTGGCATTCGGCGTAATGTATTCCACTGAGTCGAGAATCCGCGCGGCTATGTCTTTATGTTCATCCTCAAATTGATTGAGCCAGTTTCGGATGTCTTGATCACTGATTAGATGACGGTATCCCTGAAAAGTATCGAGCCAATTCTGCCGTCTCGTAGGAGATATCGCCGTTCCACGCCGTCGCGGTTTCTTCATCAGCTCACCCTCCGGCCCGCCTGTCGAAGTTTCTGCCGAATCGTTACGACAA
Organism: Pyrinomonadaceae bacterium; assembly: GCA_041748975.1. Taxonomy (GTDB): domain Bacteria; phylum Acidobacteriota; class Blastocatellia; order Pyrinomonadales; family Pyrinomonadaceae; genus OLB17. The sequence goes on along the minus strand of JBGTCF010000357.1, from coordinate 10,799 downwards.
TCTTTTCGAGAGCGTCCCAGAGATCTTCGCTTCCATACATTTCATTTACATCGATATCTTTAATTGAGGTCTCGAATTTTTGCACATTTGCTAATGTTCGTTTTAGGGTCTTTGCGAGCTCGGCCCCTTCTAGATTCAAATAGTCCAGCCTCAAAGAATGATCTCGCACGAACTCGTTTAATCGCCGGTCAATCATTGCCCCTTTTCCTATGTGAAACGCGTTCGATACATATTGTTTCAACAAACGGAAGTCCGTAACCGACTTAATTCCATTCTTGCCAAGGTACTTGAACAGCATGCTCTCGATAAAGGGTCTCTTGGAATACCAATCCATTGCCTTTACGTTCCGATCGACAAGCAAAGCATAGAGCTCGATAAAAAAGTCGGCCTTTATTCGATTTGCCGGATCAGGATTCAGCATGAGATCCTGATAGAACTTGTCATAGGAAAGCAGCTTTTTACATCGCGAAACGACCGCAGGATTCAGGCCAGTAAGCGTAGCAAGCCGTTTTTCGTTTTTCTCCTGAAGTTCGTGCATCAAAACCTCGACTTTTAGGGCGGTGGGCATAAGCTCCCAGTCCTCGCGCGTATTGTGAATTTGAAACATCGTCACGATGTTCTCGACCGTGTTTGGTTCGGCAAGCTGGTTCACAGGGACTGTATCCAATTCCAGTTCCTGTGCGCACATCCAGCGTCGCTGGCCATCTAGAATCACAAACGTCTTGTCCCTATCGCTCCAGTAAACGGCAAGAGGAATCAAAATACCGACCTTTTCAATTGACTCCCGAAGCTCCTTCATCGGCGTCGGATCGAAGAGCATTCGAGGATTGTGTGGATTCGGCTTCAATGCCTTGGTCGGAACGTTCTTCACGCCTACGTCGTACCGCAGATCTTCCAACGAGGCGGACGGAATTCTTGCCTGCTGCTTATGTTTCTGTGGCATTGTCGTTTATACCCGGAGAGATAAGGATAACCTCGGAAATAAGACCGCGAGCATTCGCGTGTCCGGAGATCGTTGAGCTCCGATGAACTACTGATTTCCTAAAACCGGGATATAGTTCGCATACGTCCCTATGATTTGCGTTGCTTACAATTACATGAACACCTTCATTTGAAATAAGTTTGGCCAACTTCGCCAGTCTAACCTGATCATTCCATGAGAATATTTTCTCGTTATAGGCTAAGAACCCGTTATTGTTATGGCCCGTAACATATGGCGGATCAAAATAGACGAGATCGCCCGGTTCATAATCCGAGACCGCGTCTTGAAAGTCGACTGAAGTTAACACCGGCTGTGTTTCACGAAGTAATTCCGCACAGAGTCTTAAATTGCCCGCATCGACAAGTTCGGCAACTTTATTATCGCCATAAGGAACATTGAAGTTTCCGGACATATTGACCCGATACAGGCCGTTCCAACAGGTCTTGTTGAGGAAAAGGAATTCGGCGGCGCGCCGTGTAAGATCGACACTTCTATTCGATCGGATTCGATAATAAGTGTCTTTGTCATTAGTGAAGCTAGCAAGGTGACTAATCACGGCTTCAACATCATCCCTGAGTGCTCGGAATAGTTCTATCACGTCTTTAGCCTTATCGTTCAGACATGCTTTCTTTGGTTGTAAGTTGAGATATAAGGATCCGGAACCGAGAAAAGGCTCAAAATAGGTTCCAAACTGTCCCGGGAGACAGGAAGCAAGATGCTTTAGAAGCAACCGCTTCGAGCCAGCCCATCGGAGAAACGGACGGAGGTTCGTAATGCCCAAATTGTTATTGAATTTGACTTGATCCTTCATCTGGTATTTCGTCACTACATTCTACACGAATAATCAAACTTCACCGCGCTTATTGCCGCTCGAAAATTTGGTATGCAGATTTGCTGTAACTGAGAATCATGATTGTGGCAGAAATACGACGGGAGTTTCGAGAAGGGTGCCCGAACACGATCATCGAGACCGCGGCGGGGCCGCTACTAACCGAGCCAACAGGTCAAGAAGCATCAAGCTCCGCGCATTCTAAGCGTTCGAAGGCGTCGAGGGGGTGGCGTAGGACGGACCAGCAGTGGCCGGTGGTCAGTGGTCCGTGGTCAGTACGATCAACCAGGCGGGGGGCAATCTCCGGCACTGGCTGCGTCAAGGTCTTCGGCAGGCAGAGAAGGCGGTTAGTGAACGGAAGTTGGACGCGGGGCGTTCTAAATAACAGAATGAATATTGCCGATGCACGAGAGCGTACGAACAATTCGTTTGTGGCAGATGATCTACCTGGGCAAAGGTGCGACTGTCCGTCGGCAGATCATTCACGCGATCATCGCACTAGCGCTTCGGTTGTTTTTTCGCCGCATCGAGGTCGTGGGGGTCGAACGCGTTCCGCGCTCTGGCGCGTTACTATTTGTTCTCAATCATCCGAACGGCCTGGTCGATCCCGCGCTCGTCTTCGTCTCGATGCCGCGGCGCGTTTCCTTTCTCGCCAAATCGACGCTTTTCGACAACCCGATCGGTGCGTTTGTGCTGCGAACTTTCGAGATCCTGCCGATTTATCGGCGCATTGACCCGGACGCTAAATCGGAGAGCAATGCGGTCACGTTCGACCATTGTTTTGAACTGCTCAGGCGCGGACGGTGTATAGCGATCTTTCCCGAAGGCATCTCGCACGACGAGCCGCAATTGCAAAAGATGAAAACCGGCGCGGCGCGGATAGCTCTCGGCGCAGTATCGGACAGGTCCGCGCCGGCTCGCGATTTGAAAATAGTTCCGGTCGGCCTCTATTACACGTCTAAAACTTCGTTCAGAAGCGAGGCCTTAATTCGTTACGGCGAGGTTTTTGAAGTCGAGCCGGTCGAACTCGATTCCAACGGCGAACCGCCGCGTGAGGCAGTTGCGGAGTTGACGGCAGAAATTGAAAGACGTTTGCGCGATGTAACTTTGAATCTCGAAACCGAGTCGGATCTCGACGCGGTTCTAAAAGCCGAGGCGTTGTTTTCGTCCGTTTTTGAAAACCTGATCTTCAAACAGACTTTGACGCAAACCGTCAGGAGATTGCAGGATCTGGCGGCGAGGTATGCTCTGCTGGAAAGAGAGGATCCGCAGAGAATGCTCGAGCTGAACGCTAAGCTCGCGCGTTACGAAAACGAGCTGAAAGCGAGCGGCGTCACCGCCGACGGTCTGTCGGTCCTGCAGCATCCGACGTGGTATGTTTTCCGCTATTTGGTTTTACGCGTCATATTTTTGATCGTGTTCGCACCATTGGCGATCGTTGGCGCGATCATTCATTCGCCGGCCTATTTCTTCTCGAACCTTCTCGGGCGAATTTTCCGAACCCATGACACCGACGTGGCCGGCTCAAGCTCGGCCATCATCGCCTCTCTAGGCCTGATGCCGTTGACGTGGGCAATCGTCGCTTCGATCCTATGGTATTACTTCGGTTGGCAGGTCGCACTCATTTCGATTCCGGTCACGATCCTTTCCGGCTACCTCGCTCTCCGTTCGTCGGAAACACTCGTCGATATGCGCGTCTGGCTGAGGTCGGCGTGGCTGCTGTTTCGACAGCGGGCGTTATTTTTCCGCTTGCTCGTTCAGCGCGAAAGCCTGCAAAAAGAGATCGGAGAGCTTGTCGAAAAGTAATCGGATGGACTAAGGCTTTTGGACTTTGAACCTCAAACTTTGAACCTTGAACTTATTTTACGACTCCCCGTTTTGAGGTTTCTATAAATTCGACCAGCACGTCTACTTCGGCGCAGCCGTTGATCTCGGCCTTGATCTTTGCGACTGCTTGGGTGGTATTGAGCTTGGCGGCGAGAAGGAGGTGAAAGGCACGGCTGAGCTTCTCGATAGTTTCGCGGCTGTACCCGCGACGTTTCATTCCGAGGCTGTTGAGGCCATAGCATTTGGCGTGATTGCCCTGGATGGTCGCGTAGGGCATGGCGTCCTTGACCACGACGGAATATCCGCCGACGAATGCCTCGAGGCCGATGCGGCAAAATTGGTGAACACCTGAGTAAGCCCCGACGCTTGCACGGTCAGCGATCTCGACGTGACCGGCAAGCGTGGCGGCATTTGCCATGATGATCTCGTTGCCTAATTGGCAATCATGCGCCACATGGGCCTGGGCCATCAGCAAATTGTCGTCACCTATCCGTGTCGTGCCGCCGCCGCCCGCTGTTCCGCGGTGAATGGTTACGAATTCGCGTATGTGATTTCGCTCGCCGATCTCGGTGCCGGTCGGTTCGCCCGAGTATTTAAGGTCCTGGGGTGCGAGGCCAATGGAAACGAACGGATATACGCGGGTTTCGTCGCCGATACTCGTACGCCCGTCGATCACCACGTGAGAATCAAGCCTGACGCCGCTGCCGAGGGTCACTTCGTCACCGATCGTGCAGTAAGGGCCGATCTGGCAATCCGGGCCGATCACGGCTTTATCGCTGATAATTGCTGTGGGGTGGATCGAGTTAGTCATGCGGGCGGAGTGCATCATAGGGCCGATCCGGTCTGGTCCTTATCAGCTTCTTTAATCGATTCATCTGCGGTCGAATCGACCGGTGACTTTCGGGAGATCAGAAAAGTAAAGAACACCAATACGAGGAGCGGCAATATCGGGCCGATGGCTCCGCCTATTATTGAAATGAAAAGGCCGATCATGCCGAGCTTCTGTTTCCCTTTCTTTCGGCCAAAGAAAAACAGGAAGAGCCCCAAAATGATCCCGAGGCCGATGCTGATGACCAGCGTATACATGAGTGTGTTTGGCGTGATCTCCATAATGTTTCTATGTCTTTGGCCGGTCAGCAATAATGGATAGAATTTCAGCTTCCGCCGTTATCTGGCCGTCGACGGAGGCTATACCTTTCATTTTCTGGACCTTCCGACCGACTCGCATCGCGATCACCTCAAGTCGGAGAGTATCGCCCGGCACGACCGGCCGCCGAAACTTGGCATTGTCCAAACCACTAAAAAATGGGATCTTATTTTCGCGATCCTCAAACTCGCGAAGCACCAAGATAGCTCCCAATTGGGCCAGGGCCTCTATCTGCAGAACGCCCGGCATCACCGGTGATCCGGGGAAATGGCCTTCGAAAAAATATTCGTTGGATGTCACCTGTTTGATCCCAACGATGCGAACCCGGGGCTCCAATTCGATGACCCTGTCAACGAGCAGGAAAGGGTATCTGTGGGGCAGGATAGATTGGATGGCGACTGAATCCAGGATGACCATAATTTCGCGGTGGAAAGAGTACGTATAAGCCAAAAGCCGGCAAAATGCAATTTCACCGGCTTTTAGCCAATCTTACACGATCTGATTTTCTACAGCTATCTCGGGGTTCCCGTTGTCGCAGTGGTTGCCGGACGGGCATTGTAAAATGTTATAAAATCTTTGGTGATATTCGCCGTCGGATCAAGAGACAGAATGGCATTCGCGTTAGCAAGTGCGGCAATATCGAGCACCGCCGCATACCCTTTCTGCTTGGCATAATCCTGTATGGCACGGCTGATGTCAGCCGAAACAGGACCGAGGACCTCGCCGCTACGTTTTTCGACTGCGGCATCATACTCTTTTTTCTTGAACTCAAATTCCCGCTGCAGCCTCTGGCCCTCATCCTGCTTTTGCGCCACAACCTGCTGGTTAACAGGTACGCCAGCCGGTACGTTGGTCGCCGTTCTGATCTCTTCCGCGATCTTCTGCAGCCTAGTCTGAAGCGTGGTCAATTCTGTTACACGAGGCTTCATCTCGGTATCCAGGGCTTTGAGCGCGTTGTTATATTTCAACACGCCTTCTTTGTCATCGGCAAACATGCCGGTGTCGATCCAACCGATCTTTCCCGCCGGCTGTGCTCCGGCCTGAGCAAACGCGGAAACCGCGAATACTGAGGCAATAATAATACTGATCGCGATCGTGCTAATTCTTTTCATTTGTTGTAAAACTCCTTAAACGTCAGAAAGGTAAAAATCTTTATCTCTATACCTATGTTTGAAACCTTATTCGTAGAAACTGTTGCCTTGCCTTTAGAAAAAAGAAAGGCAATAGTAATTAAAAGACATTTCAATGTCAATCTACCGGCTTAGAAGGTTCGGCCGACGGTAAATCTAAAGCCATTTCGCTTCCCGGGCAAAAAGATGCCGGGCAATTCATCTGTAAAGCCGAACTTCGCATTCGGATTGTAGTAGTAGATGAGCCGAAAAGGCACATTCACTACCGGGACTTGCACTCGAAGCTCGACACCTACACTCGCCTTAAAGTCCCTGATACCGGCAAATTCAGCGTCCGGGACCCTCAGCAAAGTATTCTGCTGGACCTCTCCTCGAATAAAAAGCTGCTGGACCTGCGGTGACAAACTTGTCGGACAGCCGAAGCGGTTGCCGCGACAAAACTCGTTGATGAAATCCGTTTTCGTCATCACACGTCCGCGATAATATAGGACGCTTCCAAAACTACTTTCAAGAACCGGCGTATTGATCAGCCCAAGTGCCGAGAGTCTGCCAGCGCCAAGCAAAGTCTCATCAGGGAAAAATTCGCTGTTGATCGTCTGGGTTTCGCCCTTTCTCAGGTTAAAGACGGAGCCGACGTCGGCAAAAAATGCCATTGTCGCCGGTCCAAACAAGGGGATCCTGTATTCGACATTAGCCAGTAACTGAGTATCACCCCCAATGAAGCGGTAGTTTCGCGAGAACAAGGCGGGATTAGCCCCGCCGGCCCCGGTTACCAGCCCAAGGGTTGCGATTTCAGCTGCATCGCGTGCATTTAAACCGGTATTCAGGTTGGGCGTACCGGATGCGTTTGTCGCAACCACTACGTCACGCGACGTAACGAAAGTGTCAAACGGTGCCACAGGGCTGATGGCCCTTGATTCATACCCACGAATGTCATTCTCACTGCCCAGAAAGAATCGTTCGAATGCCGGAACACCGCCAATAAATGAGATCGAGTTAGCGTTGCGAACTGTATCGGATATCGACCATGTACCGACTGTGGCAGCCATGATCCGGTAAGCGAGAACATGCGGATTGCTCGAACGCTTGTTCCTCATCGGAATAAAGTGTGAGTACTGCACGCTCGGCGAATATGTCCTCACGTCTCCACCCAGGCCGGCAAAACCAAGACTGATAGAGAGTGATTTTCCTCGAGCGGTGTCGATGCCGTTTGACGAGGGCTGACGGGTATCGTAAACAAACGTTCCGGTTATGCGGCTTGTAAGAATGTTCGGCTGGCGATAGATGACCGGTATCACAGCCGACGGATCATCGCCCTGATTTACTTCAGGGTCGGCTATACTTGTTGCCGAGATCTGATATGTTAGGCCGAGTCGTGAAAACTGGGTAAACTGGCGTTTCTTAAAGAAAAACTCAGAAAGCGGTGCGGTCGCGAATACGTTTGCGCCGTACGTTCTCTGAGTAAAAAGGAAACTTTCGTCTGTCTGAATCTGACCCAGTGGATCAAACAGTCGGTCAAGGAGATCCTGATTTTGGGTCAAAAATGTGCCTTCGCCGAAGAACCGGTAGCGGCTGGCAAATACGGAAAATCCTACGGAGATGGGCCGATCCCGGAAATATGGTTCCTGATATGAGAACTGAAGGCTCTGCTGGCGATTACCCGCTCCTACATTAAACGATAACACCTCGCCCCGCCCTGCAAGGTTATTTGTCGAATATTCCAGCCCAAAGAATGTGCCTCCAATACCCGAAACACCACCGTTGAACGAGATCTGTTGGCGCCCTTTTTCCTTGACCTTTACGATAAGATCTACGTCACCCTGTTCCTCAGCTGTACGGATCTCTACGTCCTGGTCCTTATCAAGAGGGTCGAAATATTGAGTTTGGTTAAGCCGAGCTATCGAAATATCGAGGGCCCGTTGATTGTAAATATCGCCCTCGTTCAGTAAAAACTCACGCCGCATTACCTTGTCACGAGTAAATGTATTGCCCGTGAATTCGAGGCGGCGAAGCGTGAACTGCTTTCCTTCGTCGATGTTGATCGTGATATCTACGATGCCCTCATTCGGGTTTGTGGGATTGTCTTTGAAAACGGGGTCGAATTCGGCCGAATACTGGACAAACCCCTGGTCGCCATAGACTTTCTTGAGATCTTCATAAACGGCATCCTGAAGCCGTTTTCCGTTCGCAATTTCACCTGTCTTAAGGCCCACGAAACCAAGGATCTGCTGTTCGGAGAAGATCGAATTGCCTTCGACCTTTAATTCGCCGACCCGAAAGACCTTACCTTCCGTCACCGGAACAATGATCTTCAACGTGTCATCGATCGAGGTCACGAGCGGAATGGGGAGACTTTTGAGAACAGAAAAACCTGTTCGCTTAAGCCCCAGACCGACGACTTCGGGTTCGCCAATACGCGCCTGGAAATATCCTTTAGACCACATGTATGCGCGAACATTTCGCTGGAGATCGGCTTGCAGCTTTTCCAGATGAAGAATGTCCTCGCCCTTAAATCGAGAAACAAGTCCGGTTTCCTTCACATACTGAAGCGCACCGCGAAGTTCGCTGTCCTTAAAATGCTGATTACCCTCAAAATCGATCTCGATGATTCGCGAACGGCTGCCCTGCTCAATGTTGAAAGTAAGAGCGATCGACGTTGCAGAAATTTCGTCCTCAGCTACAGTGATCGTCGCGTTTGGATAGCCTTTTGCGGCAAGCATCTCGCGAAGAGTGCGTGTTGCTACAAGAGATTTTACCGGATCGTAGACGGACTCTTTCGAAATGCCTACTCGACGCTCGCGAAATGTTTTGAGGATGTCGGATTCTGTGAGGGCACCTGCTCCCTTGAATATGAGATCGCGGATAATCGGCAGTTCACGGACTTCGAAAATTACGTTTACACCGCCGCGTATTCCAGGCTCAGTAAGAACCTTGGTGGCCGTCTTATCAAAAAAATTCAGTGAAAGCAGCTCTTTTAGATCACGTTCCAGAGCGGCTGGATCGTATGTGTCGCCGGCTCGGGTCCTGATGTAATAAAGCAGGTCTTCGTCACGTAGTCGGCGATTCCCCTGGATATCCACACTTTCTACGATCTGCTGCGCTATCGAAACACCGGTAGTGTTCGTCAAGACACTGGAACCGGCTATCGCCGGGATCGCAACTGCAAAAAGCACCAGTACAACGAATCCAAGTGCACGAAAATTATACATAAACCGGGATTTTCCTTATGAATGCAATTCAAACAAGCTATTAAAGCAAGTATTTACCGTTCTCTTGCTTGCCGGGAAGAGGCTACGGCGGCTCAACGTCGGATTTAACTTGGCACTTTGATTCTGCCACACCGGCGCAGGTTGCCCTTTCAAGTGCCCCTCTCAAACTTACAAATTATACAGGGATTTTAGTGAAAACAGAAAAGGTGATGTGGATACGCCCCGACGCTGAGCGATACGCAGTTAACAAACGAGAATGGTATTAATGATTTAGGCTTTCTGAGTCAGCTCTTTTGTCGGATTCTTTGCTCGGATCTCGCGAAACGCAAGGCGACCTTCTTCTGGGTACACCTCGACCGTGCAGTCGCGTTTTATTTGGTCCTGGATCAGCGCTTCAGAAAGCTCGTCCTCGACGTATTTTTGCAGGGCACGTTTTAAGGGGCGTGCTCCATATCTGCGGTCGGAGCAGGTCTTGTCAATGAGCCATTTTTGGGCTTCGGCTGTAAGCACGACCTTTATATCGAGGCTTTCGACGAGCTTATTGAGTTTTTCTACCTGGAGCTCTACTATGCGGAGTAGATCTTCATCGATTAATTCATCAAATATGATGATCTCGTCGAGGCGATTGATGAATTCGGGCTGGAAGGTCTGCTTGACCTTCGACATGACCTCGTCCTCCATCTTTTCGCGCGACGAATCCGCATTTGCTTGAAACCCGAGAGCAGCTCGTTTCTGAATGACACGCGCTCCCAAATTTGACGTCATTATAAAGATCGCATGTTTGCAATCAACCGCCTGGCCGAGTGAATCTGTCAAAATACCATCCTCAAAAACCTGAAGTAGGAGGTTGAAAAGATCAGGATGGGCTTTTTCTATCTCATCAAAAAGAACTACGGCATAGGGCGAACGTCGAAGTTTTTCCGTCAACTGCCCGCCTTCTTCATGCCCGACATATCCAGGAGGCGAGCCGATAAACTTTGACACGGAATGCTTTTCCATGAACTCACTCATATCAAAACGAATGAGTGCACGTTCAGAGCCAAAAAGATATTCAGCGATCGAGCGGGCGACCTCGGTCTTGCCGACACCTGTCGGGCCGAGAAAAAGGAATGAACCAACTGGGCGGCTAGGATTTTTGAGCCCGGCACGCGAGCGGCGTATGGCGCGAGCCAATGCCGAGATCGCAGGACGCTGCGAGACTATTCTTTCATGCAGGGCCGTTTCGATCGTCAGAAGTTTTTCGGCCTCTTTCTGCTTGATCGATGTAACGGGCACCCCGGTCCAGCGGGCGACAACGTCATCGACATCATCCTTGGTAACCTCAACTGCAAAAAAGGAATCTTCGAGTGAGCGGAGTTCGTAAGAAATCAGCTGGTCTTCATTGGCAGCAGCACGCTTCCAGTTTTCGACCGTCTCCTTCCACGAAGGCTCACCACGATTCTCGTTTTGGTATCGAAGTTTTGCGCGGGCTCCCGCTTCATCAAGGACGTCAATAGCTTTGTCGGGAAGAAATCGGTCGGGAATATATCGGCTCGACTGGAAAACAGCGGCCGCGAGTGCCTCTTTGGAGTATCGGAGTTGATGGAATGCCTCGTAACGTTCGACGACGCCCTGGATTATCACGAGTGCCTCGGCTTCGGTCGGCGGCTCGATCTTGACAGCTTGGAACCGGCGT
>JBGTCF010000356.1:0-2951 GCA_041748975.1 Pyrinomonadaceae bacterium | reverse complement strand
TCGAGCGCCGAAGGGTTTATCCAGTGAACAACTATTGCGTTTTGTTTTTAAGGAAATGTATGGTGTCGAAATGCCGGTTCGTAACGACTAATGAATTAATTCCAGCTGGTTTGTCAATGGCGCCACCTCGCAATGGGTTTCTGGACGTTTAGTTTATGATTGTCGAGTTCGTTAGTCTCCGATATTTTGTCGTGGTATTGAGGTAAAGATTCTCCTTTACCGAAGAAAAGATTGTTCCAGGCGAGAGGATCGACAAAGATTTTGACAACGACAAGTTAATCATTTCAAAGAAGATAAAGAATATGCCAAATAGCTTTTTTACAGCAGATATTTCAGTTGCCGATCCGATCGTCAGCCGCGCTATTGACGACGAAGTTCGTAGACAGACGAACGGGCTTGAACTCATCGCGTCGGAAAATTTTGTGTCCGAGGCCGTTTTGCAGACGATGGGCACCGTTTTTACTAATAAGTATGCCGAGGGCTATCCGGGCAAGCGCTATTATGGCGGATGTGAATTTGCCGATGTTGTTGAGCAGCTTGCGATCGATCGTGCAAAGGAGATCTTTGGAGCAGAACATGCAAACGCCCAGCCTCATTCAGGAGCACAGGCGAATATGGCGGTTCTGATGGCTGCACTGGAGCATGGCGATCAGATTTTGGGTATGAACCTTTCGCACGGAGGGCATCTGACACATGGGCATCCTTTGAATTTCTCAGGCATCAATTATAGGGTCGCAGACTATGGCGTAGACCCTGAGACCGAGCAGATCGATTATGACGATCTTCAACGAAAGGCTGAGGAATCGCGTCCAAATCTCTTGATATGCGGAGCTTCGGCGTATCCGAGAACGATCGATTTCGCCCGCATTGGTGAGATTGCCCGTGGCGTCGGTGCCAAAGTAATGGCGGATATTGCACATATCGCTGGACTGGTTGCTGTCGGGCTCCATCCATCACCGGTCCCGCATTGCGAGTTTGTAACTACAACAACGCATAAAACACTCAGAGGGCCGCGTGGCGGCCTTATACTGTGTCGCGAGGAATTTGCAAAGGATGTTGACCGAAGCGTATTTCCGGGGGTGCAGGGCGGACCGCTGATTCATATTATTGCAGCCAAGGCTGTTTCTTTCGGTGAGGCCCTCACGGAGGATTTTAAGGCCTATCAAAAGCAGATAATCGACAATGCAAAGGTATTGGCGGCGACTATTTCCGATGCTGGCTTGAGGCTCGTTTCGGGTGGCACGGATAATCATCTCCTTCTCGTCGATGTCTTTATGGATGGGAAGGGAATTACCGGCAAGGAGGCCGAAAAAGCCCTGGAAGATGTCGATATAACGGTCAATAAGAATACTATTCCATTCGACACGAACAAGCCTTTCATCGCGTCCGGAATAAGGATCGGCACGCCCGCTCTTACAACACGGGGAATGAAAGAGGCGGAAATGAAAAAGATCGGCGAGATGATCGCTTCGGTGATTTGGGAACCGGAGTCGGAAGAGGTTCGAGCGCGGGTAAGGCGCCAGGTGAAAGAGATCGCCTCTGGATTCCCAATGTATCCCGGCAGGTTCAGGCAGGCGACGGATGAGATCGGGGTAGCAGGCTAACTACTAATTTAAAATGATCAGATATTGTTTATCGCTAGTATTGATCTGCCTTTTGAGCGGCGGTATTTATTCCCAGGTCAAACAGGATCCGGCCGATACCGCCAATTTCAAGAGCGATGGATGCAGTCTTTTCCCGGATGGCAACTACCGTGAATGCTGTGTGCAGCACGACAAGGTCTACTTTATCGGCGGATCGTTGAAGGAGAGGAGGGCCGCGGACAAAAAGCTTTACGCATGTGTCCGGTCAAAAGGAAACGGAAAATTCCTGGCTTCTATGATATTTGTCGGTGTAAGGATCGGTGGAGTTTCATTTCTGCCCACGCCGTTCCGTTGGGGTTTTGGGAATAAGTATCCTCTTAAAGAACCGCCTAAACCAAAAACAAAATCGGCTACTGGTCGTTGAAGTCGTTGGCTGAATCGAACTGGTCGAGTATTTCACGGGCCTCTTCGGAATCAAACTCGAACGCTTTCTGTTCCAATGCGGCGGCCGAGATGCCCGCATACAGCGAGTCTTCCAGCAACGGCAGGAGGGCAGGTATCGGCAGCATAGCCAGCGTTTCATAGGCTATAGTCCTGATCTGCGGTCGATCGGTCTGTCTGACGATCTCAGCTATCTCTGCAGATGAGTAGCGTTCTGCGAGTGTGTCAGCGAGGGAATCCAAGCGGTTGTAATCGTTGTCAAGGATCGCCCGTTCCGCAAGTTGTATGAACACCTCGGCGGAAGCAGACTGAGACTCGAGAATACGTACGCAGGTGTCCGCAAGCTGAGATATCTCCGTAAACTTCGCTGGGTCCTTTCGAATCTCAAACGACTTTGTCTCTTCGTCGAGTGCAGATAGAAGCCTACTGACTTCCCAGTCAGCGTGAGCGTCGTATGAATATTTTGGGGTTTTGCTATTAGCGGAGCCGGGAGTGCCGGACTGCATGGCACCGACGAGCATTTTTTGGGTGATGGGTCGCAAACCTTCCCAAATACTCGCAACCCTTCCGCCGAATTCTTTGATCGTCATTTCAATATTTTAAGTTTGCAGTGGCAGCACAGACTTGTCAAGGCGATTTTTTTTTCGAGACAGCCTCGGCAAGTTTGGCTTCGACCTGAGAAAGTGATTGTTCAAAATCAGGATCCATTTCATCAAGGCTCTCTAGCAGTGCGAACGGCGTATCGCCAAGAAAACGTATCTCCCAGGCTACCGGTCCATCTGCCGGTGGTCGAGAAAACCACGCAGCATTGATACCTGAACGAGTGATCGGGACATCCGAGATGGTTTTCAAGTTACTCTCCAGGTCGGCGCCCGCCAGCCCATCTATCAGGATTCGACGCAGCAGCCAACCATATTTACGGTACGT
>JBGTCF010000355.1:0-19928 GCA_041748975.1 Pyrinomonadaceae bacterium | reverse complement strand
TCGCACCGGCAGTGTTTTTCGGCTTATACTATTTCATCCATGGTGATATAAGTATTGAGCGGTTTCGAAGTCTGCTGTCGAGCGAGAACGCCGAACGCGAGATCGAATCGGATTCGCCCGATTTTGTGCCTGAGAACCGGTGAGGAGTGCCGATCGCAAATATTTTTCTCACATTACTAATTAGTAATCCATTAATTATTAATTATGAATGGTTAAAATGCTGATTGCTGCACTGACCGCCGACCACTGACTTCTGTCCACTGATCTATGCGCTGTCCATTTTGCTCACATATCGAAGATAAGGTCGTCGATTCCCGTGAATCGAAAGATGGTGATTCGATCCGCCGCCGCCGCGAGTGCATCGGTTGCGGACGCCGTATTACGTCCTACGAGCGTATCGACGAGATCCCGTACATGGTCGTAAAAAAGGACGGCAAACGAGAGGGATGGGACCGGAACAAGGTTCTTGCCGGATTATTTCGGGCCTCTGAAAAACGGCCCATTTCGACCGTCCAGCTCGAAGCAGTCGTCGACGAGGTGGAAAAAAACGTCCAGGATTCGCTCGACCGCGAACTTGCCACCAGCGAGATCGGCAAGATCATAATGCGGAGGCTAAAAGCTCTCGACAAGGTCGCTTATGTTCGTTTCGCTTCCGTATATCTCGAATTCGCCGATGTCTCGGAATTCATGGACGAACTCAAAGTCCTCGTCGGCTCGCGCAAGCCGGCCTCGGTGAAAAAGATCAAGAAAAGCAAAAAAACTTAGATCTCAAGCTTGCTGATGGCGGCGACCTCGAGGACGGTGTGACTGCCACCCGCCATATCTCCGATGTTCGAGTCATCCCAGGATTGATGAAGATCGATGGTTACTCACAGATATCGAAATATTCAGAGAGTAAATTCGAACTCTATCGAGGTTAGCTATTTGATCCGACGCCAGCCAATTTCTTTGAGTTTCTCCATACGATTGGCGGCGCGACTGCAGCGTTTCCGCGAAAGCGCTGGCTAAGGGAATAAATTTTCACCTTCCTATCTGGCGAGCCGATATGATCATGCTCGTCGTCCCCGGCGGCCAGGAACGCACAGCAGCCGAATACGACACGCTCCTCGCAAAGGCCGGATTCAAAATGACCAGAGTCGTGCGCCGACCGAGTCACCGGTCAGCATAGTCGAAGCCGTGATCGCGTGAATAATGAGCGAAATTCTGCGAACTCACCCGTTGCGGTCAGAGATGCATTCGGACGGGAAAACTTGTATACTTCAACACGCTAAACACTAATCCCATGCCCCGATATCTTACTAAGTCCAAGTTCAAGCTTGCGATGGAGTGCCCTACAAAGCTCTTCTATACCGATAAGCAGCAGTATGCCAATCAACAAATTAACGACAGCTTTCTCAAGGCCCTCGCGGATGGCGGGTTTCAGGTAGGAGCTTTAGCTAGATGTTACTTCCCGGATGGCATCGTGATCGAAACGCCCAACGACGAGACAGCCGTTGAGGTGACGAAACTATATCTATCTGAGGAGAACATCACCCTATTTGAGGCCGGATTTAGATTTGGGACATTTCTGATCAGGGCCGACGTTGTAGAGAAGATCGGAAACGTTCTGAAACTGTACGAGGTAAAGGCAAAATCTTGCGACTTTGAAACGGAAGCCGGAATGCTGAACCAAAACGGGACGATCTCGTCTAACTGGAAGCCCTACGTCGAGGATGTGGCTTTTCAAAAATACGTTATCCGCGGAGAATATCCCGAGTTCGAGGTGTCGGCCCATCTCATGCTTACTGACAAGACGGCCGCATGTCCGACAGACGGATTAAATCAGAAGTTTCGCCTTGTCCGCGACGGCAGCCGTCGGCGGGTGGAAGTTTCACCAGCCCTCGGCACCGCAGACCTTGACCCTTGGATGCTGCGATCTATCAATGTAGATAACACCTGCGAAAAGGTCTACGCTACGGAGATCAGCGGCCTTACTTTCGAAGGCGCCATAAACGCCTGGGCCCAAAATTATAACAACGATCAAAAGATAATCTCCGCGCCGTCCAGCGTCTGTAAAGAGTGTGAGTTTCGCCTTGCCGATGGCCACGAACCAAATGGAGAGTTGAGCGGATACCGAGAGTGCTGGAGCTCCAGTCTCGGCTGGGATGATGCGGATTTTGCGGTCCCGACAGTTCTGGATATTTGGGATTGCCGAAGCAAGGACAAACTGATCGCGGCCAACAAGATAAAGCAGACCGACATTTCGATCGAAGACATCAAACCCAAGCCCGACGGCAAGCCGGGTTTCTCGCGGACCGAGAGACAGTGGCTGCAGGTCTCAAAGGTTCAAGCCTCGGACGCCTCGCCCGAGATCCTCCACCACGAGATCGAGACCGAGATGGCTAAATGGAATTACCCGCTTCATTTTATTGACTTTGAAACGTCGGCTCCCGTGCTGCCCTTTCAGGCCGGCCGAAAGCCGTACGAGGGCATTGCCTTCCAATTCTCTCATCACACGGTCGATGAAGACGGCACCGTCCGGCATCAAGGCGAATATCTGAATGCCGAACCTGGTGCGTTCCCGAACTACGATTTTGTTCGGGCGTTAAAATCCGAATTGGAAAATGACATTGGGACGATATTTCGTTACCACAGTCACGAGAATACATATCTGAATTTCGTTCATAACCAGCTTCAGCGAGATCCAGGCGTCGAAGACAAGGACGAGCTTTGCGCGTTTCTACGGACGATCACTCATTCGACTGAAAAGGCGGAAGAGGAATGGTGCGGACCTCGCGACATGGTCGACCTCTACGAACTCGTCAAACGCTATCACTACGATCCGGCAACCAATGGTTCGATCTCGCTCAAGTTTGTCCTTCCGGCAATTTTAAATAGCTCCGTGTTCTTGCAGGAAAGATACTCGCAGCCCCGATACGGCGGCAGCGGCGACATCGAGAGCAAAAACTTTCAAGATCAGGCCTGGATCCAACGGGACGCAAACGGAAAAGTGCGCGACCCCTACACCCTCTTGCCGCCCCTCTTTACCGACGAAGACCCGCACGACTACGCAGCGGTGATCGAAATGGACAAGATCAAAGACGGCGGGGCCGCAATGACGGCATACTGTAAACTCCAGTTCGAGGACGTTCCCAACGAGGCCCGCGCCGCGATGAGCTTAGCTCTTCGCAAATACTGCGAACTCGACACGCTTGCTATGGTAATGATCTACGAGTCTTGGAAGGCGGTGATATAAATATGCTGCGGACGAAATCTCGTAGACGCGCCCAACGTGATCGAGAAGTTCGATGATCGATAAGCACCTATGCCCGTTCTCAACTGGATCGGCAAAGAAGCCGTTGTAAAGCACCATAAGGAAGTGCCTTTCCGCTTGCTCGAAACGGTGCCAGAGCTCTCGTGCGGCGACGCTGAATCGGGCAACCTAATCGTCGAAGGCGACAATCTTCATGCTCTCAAAGCGCTCTTGCCGCGATATGCCGGACAGGTGAAATGTATCTATATCGACCCGCCATACAATACCGGCAACGAAGGCTGGGCTTATAACGACAATGTAAAAAGCCCCGAGATCCTAAAATGGCTCGGCGAAGTGGTCGGTAAAGAAGGCGAAACGCTCGACCGCCACGACCGCTGGCTATGCATGATGTACCCGCGATTGCTGCTGCTCAAGCAGTTTTTGCGTGAGGATGGAGCGATTTTTGTTTCAATTGATGATAATGAGGTGGGACACCTGCGGCTGTTAATGGATGAGATATTTGGAGGGGCGAATCTGATAGCGAGCTTCGTGGTTCAGAAACGTATTTCTCCTGATGGTGACGAACGATTTGTAACGTCGGTGCACGACCATCTGGTTTGTTACGCAAAGTCGAAACAAAGTTGTTCACTTAATAGATTTCGTCGAACAGAAGAGGCAGACGCTCGGTATTTGAACCCTGATAACGACGTTAGAGGCCCGTGGACATCGAGCGATCTAACTCGACGCGAATATCGCGAACACGATTTTTATCCAATCGAACTACCGAGCGGTCGAGAAGTCTCACCCGCAGCCGGCAGAAGTTGGGCCGTGCCAAGGGACTCATTTCAGCGATTGCTTGCAGACAATCGAGTTTGGTTTGGCGCCAATGGAAATGCAATGCCGCGTCTCAAAAGATTCCTTTCTGAGGTGTCGCAGGGAATAGTTCCTACAACGTGGTTCTCGGTCGAAGTAGTAAGCGACAACCAGAAAGGCAAACGCGAACTTCGCGGCATCTTGGCCGATCAAAACGATTTATTTGGAACTCCAAAACCGCGACTCTTGATTCAGAGAATTCTTGAAATCGCATCCGACAAAGATTCTCTGATCCTCGACAGCTTTGCCGGTTCGGGGACGACGGGGCATGCGGTTTTGAAGCAGAATGCGGAGGACGGCGGTAACCGCAAGTTCATTTTGGTCGAGATGGACGCGAAGATCGCGAAAGACGTCACCGCTGAGCGTGTCCGACGCGTAGCCAAGGGCTATACAAGGGCGAACGGCGATAAAGTCGAGGGTCTCGGCGGCGGATTTCAATATTGCAGACTTTCGAGCGAGCCGCTCTTCGAGGCCGGCGGCCCGATCCGTAAAGACGTGACATTTGCCCAGCTTGCGGAGTTTGTGTGGTTTATGGAAACAGGAGCCGGACGGCAGTTCGGCGAGTTGGCAGAGTTAAAAGAGTTGGCAGAGGCAGGAGAAGCATCCGCGTATTTGGGGACGTACAAAGAGCGGGCTGTGTTTTTGCTTTACAACGGAATTTTGACGGACAAGACCGATGTTGGCGGAAATGTCTTGAATAGCAGAACGCTCCAATACATCAACGGGCTCGTGCCGAACTTTGACGGAGGGAAAGTGATATACGGCGCGAGGTCAAGGTTCGACAAATCGAAACTCGCGAGACTTGGGATCACATTCCACCAACTGCCATACGATCTGGCAGTGAAGACCTGGTTTTGATAGATAGATATGGATTACGAAGACAGTGCAAAACAAGGAGAGATCATTTTATACGAGTCTCGGGGCGAATCCTTACGCATCGAGATAACCTATGAAGCTGAAACTTTTTGGCTTGACCAGAAGCGCATTGCCAAGCTGTTTGGAGTGGAATCTCATACAGTTACATACCATCTTAAGGAAATATTTTCGTCAGGAGAACTGTCGGCCGAGGCAACTACTCGAAAAATTCGAGTAGTTCAACGTGAGGGCAATCGTGACGTCGCCCGCGAGATAGATTTTTATAACCTCGATGCCATTATCTCGGTAGGATATCGTGTAAACAGCTTTCAAGCTACGCAGTTTCGCATCTGGGCGACCGAGACGCTGCGGGAATTTATCATTAAGGGGTTTACGATGGACGATGCTCCCTTCTTGCCGCGTAGCGGCACTTTGAATGTAGCCGTGGCGTTTTAACCCACGGACCGGAATCAACAAATTGCGTCGCGTCGCGTCGCGACCGAATGAACATTATGGCGAACACATATTCACATTGTTACAACCACATTGTTTTCAGTACAAAGAACCGCATCGATCTCATCACGCCTGATATAGAGGAGCGCGTATGGGCTTATATCGGCGGGATTGCTCGAAAGCACAATATAACAGCAATACAGGTCGGCGGAATAGACAATCATGCTCATGTACTGACAAGTTCGCCGCCATCATTAGCTCCGAGCCAAATAGCACAATGGATAAAGGGTGGCTCGTCGCGTTGGATTCACAATGAATTTCCGAATATGAATAAGTTCGCATGGCAAGACGGATTTGGAGTCTTCGCGGTATGTAAATCTCATGCGAATAAAGTAGTCGAGTACATCAAAAACCAACGAAAACATCATGAAAGACAGACGTTCGAAGAGGAATACGTTGAATTATTAACGTTGCACGAGATCGAATACGACGAACGGTATTTGTTCGGATGATTCAACCGTCGCTGACGCGACGGGGTTTGGGGGGCAACATTTCCGTGGGTTAAAACGCCACGGCTACAATCATGACGTCGCTCTGCGACGAGTAGACGAAAAGACGAAGAAAAGACAAAAATGCCTCTAAAGGATTATCAACGATCCCTGCTAGACGATTACGCTGCCTATCTGTCGCGTACGCGCGAGTTGTCCGACCCTGATAAGGCTTTTCGTGAGAGCACGCGGCTGCATTTTGGGCATGAGCTGCCTTATTACCCTTTGCCGGGCGGCGAAACGATCCCCTATGTATGCATACGGGTTCCTACTGGCGGCGGTAAGACGCTGATAGGCGGCCACAGCATTCGGAGGGTGCTTGATTCTTTTCTCGCGGCCGAAGCAACTCTCGTTCTGTGGCTCGTTCCATCAGATGCAATCCGCGAACAGACGCTCTATGTCCTCAAGACCCCTGGCGAACTGCTGCATCAGGAAATGCGCGATCTTTTTGGAAAAGTCGAGGTGTTAAATATCGACGAAGCTCTCGCCGTTCAACCCTCCACTTTGAACACGGCGAACACGATTATTGTCTCGACAATGCAGAGCTTCAAACGCGACACGGCGGACGGTTTGCGGGTTTATCGGCAGAACGGGGCTCTGATGCCGCATTTTGATAATGTTCCAAAGGAAGTCAGAGGCGAAGGATCACTCGTTGACGTGATTCGGCTTCGGCGGCCATTCGTGATCGTTGACGAGGCCCATAATCAAGGTTCGCCTCTGGCGGTGGACACGCTCTTGCGACTTAACCCATCATGCATTCTCGAGCTAACAGCAACACCCGACCGGGCCGTCAACCCGTCGAACGTCCTTCGCAGTATCTCGGCGGCGACATTGCAAGCGGAAGATATGCTCAAGCTGCCGTTAGAGCTCGCCATCAGTCCGCAGTGGCAGTTCGCTTTGACGGAAGCCATCAACCGCGTCAGGGAACTTGAGAAGGAAGTCGAAACCGAGAGAAAGCTTACCGGAGAAGAGATCAAGCCGGTCGTAATGCTTATTCAGGGTGAAAGTGCACAGGCAGGCCAAGAGAGGTTTACTCCACCCGTGATAAAAGAAAAGCTGATAAAGGATTTTAAGATTCCGGCAGAATCGATAGCCATTGAATATCGTGACATGAAAGAGCTCGAAGGGAGACGACTCGGTGATGCCGACTTTCCGCAATTCGTCATTACGGTCGATAAGCTTCGCGAAGGCTGGGATTGTCCATTTGCATATGTGCTTTTCTCGTTTCGGAATACAACTTCGGCAACCGCCGTCGAGCAAGTCCTCGGACGCGTGCTGCGCATGCCCCACGTCACGCGAAAGAAGCGGGAAGCTCTGAATCGAAGTTACGCCTATGTTGTGTCGGACCAGTTAGCTGAGACGGTAAACAGCCTGCGTGACGGCCTCGTCCAAAGCGGTTTTGAAAGGCTGACGGCAAAGGACCTGATCTACACGCCCGACCACACGGACGAAAACCTAGCGCTCTTTTCGATCAAAGAAGACCTGACAATTCCGTTGCCCGAAGTCAATGACGCGATAGTCCTGCCTGAGATATCGAACATTCAGGCATTGCCAAAATCGCTTCGTGACCGAATCGAGGTATCGCCGGAATCAGGAACCCTGACGGTAAAGGAAGGTATAAGTCCCAAGGAGATCCAGCAGATAGCTGCAACATTTTCTTCGCCGGAAATCTCGAAAGCCGTTAGGGAGCGAATGGACACGGCGTCAGCCATTACCGCACCGCGGGAAAAGACACCGGCGGAAAACGGCGAATCGGCCACGGTCTCATTGCTTAGTTACCGGCAAGGTAAACTTTTCGACTATTTTGATGAAACGCCGCTGTTAGACGCCGAGTGGGAGATCTCGGACTTTGACCCCAAGCTTTCCGAGAACGATTTTGCACGTGATGAAGAAGCGATGCGGAGAGCCAGTTTGACGATCTCGGAGCTGGAGCGGGTTCAATGCGACGTTTACGAGAAGCTCGACAGCCAGCTTGCTCTTTTTGATCTCGAACGCGGTTGGAGCCAAGTCGAATTGGTGAATTGGCTAGACGGAAACATTCAATTTATATATGCAGAACGGGATCAGAAAGTGGCGTGGATCAACGAGGTAGTAAGCCATCTCATCGAGAACAGAGGATTATCGATCGAAGAGCTTGCCTATAGAAAGTTTAGGCTGCGGGGAGCGGTTCAGCGAAAACTGGCGGATGGATTAGTTCGGGCCAAGCAGATGGTCTTCGACGAACTGTTCTTAGACGAATCGCGGTTTGAAACACGGGATGAATTTAATGTTGTTTTTGAGCCGGGCCGCTATGCGTACGATACGCCCTACACAGGTGTATTTAGACTGAAACGGCATTTCTTTCCAGTGATAGGCAATCTGAAAAGCTCGGGCGAAGAGTTTGATTGCGCCCAGGAGATTGCCAACCATCTCGAAAACGTCCAGTGGTGGGTCAGAAATGTCGAGCGAAAGCCGGGATCGTTCTGGCTTCAGACATCATCGGACAGGTTCTATCCTGATTTCATCGTTCGCCTGTTCAGCGGAGTCACCTTGGCTGTTGAATACAAAGGTGCTCATATTGCCGACAGCAAGGATAGCCGGGAGAAAAAGCAAATTGGCGATCTCTGGGCCCGCCGAAGTGATGGCAAATGTCGCTTTGTTTGGGTGGAGAATAGGGATTGGGGATCGCTACGAAGTGCGGCGGTTGGGGAATAGAATGTTATTAAACAGTACGGCCAAGCCGCGGCCCGGTCCCGTAATTAGGCAGTGAGGTTCACACAGATTGGTTTATATTTTGTTCCATCTGTGATATAAAGCCGTCAGTAAAAGAACTTCTTCACAATTCAACGTTTGTTTTGTATGGGCGTGTTGCGTCCATGAAACAATTTGCATCGTGATCCGTTTAGAGTTCATCAGAGTAACTTAATATGTTGATTCTCCACGAACAAGAAAAGGCTTTTAACGCCATCAAGTATTTTTATGAAAATACAATGACGTGCGAGAAGAAAAAGCTATTTAAACTCTTGTTTTTTCTCGATTTTGAACATTACGAAAAGACGGGTCGTCCCGTGACGGGATATCACTATTTAGCTTGGGAGCGTGGCCCCGTGCCTGTCGAACTTGATCGCGATATTAAAAATCGGTCAACGGACCTCGTAAATGAATTTAACTTTGAGGACGGACCTAGCGATTACGGCTCACTGTGTTTGGTTGGGAAGACGCCGTTCGATCCGAAGTTCTTCTCACGTCGTGAACTGGCACTTCTTAAAGATATTGCTGACCGATTTCAAGACAGCACCGGCAGCGAAATGGAAATGTTTACGCACCGAGAAGGTACGCCCTGGCAACGAGTCTATGAGGTCGAGAATCGGCCAAATCATCAGATACCATTCGAATACCAACTGGATGATCTGGACGAAGACGTCAGAGAAGCTATCCTGGAGACGGCTAAGGATCGAGATTCAATTATCGCCCACTTCCAATGACAGAAGGCTCGGTGTTTTATGACCCGAATTTCTCTTTTCACGATGGAGAAACCGGGCAGAAATTGTTCGTCCTTTTAAATGATGGTCAAGATGGTTCGTTCTTGACCGTTTTAAGCACGACGAAGCGGAAAAGAATGAGCGGGGTTGCCGGCTGTCACGCATCGGACTTTCCGCCGAATTACCACCTTCCTGCGGGATCGGAATTTCCTGAGGACAGTTGGCTCCTCATCGAGGAAATATACGAATTCGAATGTTTCGCGCTGACTCAGAGGATGAAGATGGGGGCAATTGCGAAGAAGTCCGCTGTTTCCCTAACAAGCCTGATCGACATTTTAGATTGCACTGTCGAAAGCGACGGTATCTCAATGCAGCACTCGGAGCGTCTGAGACTGTTTCGCGATTCACTCCGATTGCGTTTACCCCGGTAAAACAGTCTTTCGATTAACTATCGTCATCATACATTACCAATTACTATCGGCCCAACTCCGCAAACGCTTACTTTTGCCCTTTCCCGCGCATTTTCCTAACATAGAAGGTTATGGTTGAACTCGACGAATTCCCGGTTGCGCTCGCTGATTCCGAAGCTATCGAACCGATGATGCAGATCCCGTCGGAGCTGCCCGTGCTCCCCTTGCGTGACATCGTGATCTATCCTTTCATGATCGTGCCGCTGTTTGTTTCCCGAGATCGTTCGATCAGGGCGGTTGAAAAGGCGCTTAGCGAGGACCGAATGATCCTGCTGGTTTCTCAGAAGGATGTTAATAAAGAAGAGCCCGAGCAGAGAGACCTCTTTACGATGGGCACCGTCGCGATCATTATGCGAATGCTCAAGCTTCCCGACGGACGCATTCGCATACTGATCCAGGGATTGTCCCGCAGCCGTGTCGATTCAGTTACGGGTAAAGGCGAATATGTGCGGGCAAAGGTCACCCCTATATCAGAACCGCTTGCTCCGGAGAATTCGCTTGAGGTAGAGGCACTTGTCAGAAATGTCCGCGGCTCAATGGAACGTGCAGCGTCGTTGGGCAAGAATATCTCACCCGAGGTGCTGGCAATCATAGCCAACCTTGATGACGCGGGCCGCCTTGCGGACCTTGCGGCCTCGAATCTCGAATTAAAGGTCGAGGACGGACAGAGCGTGCTCGATATCGAGAACCCTGTCCCGAGGCTTCGCCGTGTCAATGACCTGCTTAGCAAAGAGATCGATGTACTGACGGTCCAGCAGGAGATCAATTCTCAGGCTCGTGCCGATATTGATCGTTCTCAACGGGAATACTTTCTTCGTCAGCAATTGAAGGCTATTCAATCTGAATTAGGCGAGGGAAACGAGCTCTACGAAGAGATCGAGCAGTATCGTGACAAGATTCTCAAAGCGAAAATGCCCGAAGGGGCCGAAGAGGAATCGCTGCGCCAGCTCAAAAAGTTGGAAAGGATGCATCCCGACACTGCGGAGACGGCAACTCTGCGAAACTGGCTGGACATCATGACCGATCTGCCGTGGTCTAAAGCTTCAAAGGACAATCTGAACCTTCCAAAAGCCGAGCGGATACTCGACGAGGATCATTACGGCCTCGAACGGGTGAAGGAGCGGATCGTCGAATCCCTCGCGGTCAGAAAACTGAGGGAAAAACCGAAAGGCTCGATCCTCTGCCTTGTCGGCCCGCCGGGAGTCGGTAAGACTTCGCTTGGACGATCGGTCGCGAGGGCACTAAACCGTAAATTTATACGCCTCTCGCTTGGCGGGATACACGACGAAGCGGAGATTCGCGGCCATCGCCGCACCTACGTCGGAGCGATGCCTGGGCGAATAATCCAGGCGGTCCAGCAAGCCGCAACCAATAATCCGCTTATTATGCTGGACGAGATCGACAAGGTCGGGGCCGACTTTCGAGGTGATCCGTCAAGTGCCCTGCTTGAGGTTCTAGATCCCGAGCAGAACTCGACATTTCGCGATAATTATCTTGGCGTGACGTTCGATCTGTCTAACGTTATGTTCATGACTACCGCAAATGTTCTCGACACGGTTCAGCCGGCGCTTCGCGACCGCATGGAGATCATTTCGCTTTCGGGTTATACCGAAGAAGAAAAGCTAGAGATCGCCAAGCGTCATTTGATCCCGAAACAGGTCGAGGAGAATGGGCTGGAGAAAGGAGATGTACGATTTGACCGTAAAGCGATCGCAAAAGTAGTAAGCGAATACACACAGGAAGCTGGATTACGCCATCTGGAACGAGAGATCGGCAAGATCTGTCGCAAGGTGGCACGCAAGAAGGCGGAACAGGAAGGTGCTTTTCAGCCGATGCGGGTCACTGTCGACAACGTCAAGGACTTTCTGAGGGTGCCGCGAATATTCAGCGAAGGAGCCCTGAAAAAAGACCAAATCGGTACGGTCACTGGTTTGGCATGGACAGCCGTTGGCGGCGATATCCTCTTTATTGAGGCCCTTAAGACAAAAGGAAAAGGCAAGCTTCAGCTAACGGGTCAACTTGGAGATGTCATGCAGGAATCGGCTCAGGCGGCTTTTTCGTATGCTAAGGCCAGATCGAAGGACCTCGGCATCGACGAGTCAATTCTCGAGAATTTTGACATACACATTCACTTGCCCGAAGGTGCGATTCCTAAGGACGGTCCAAGTGCCGGGATAACGATGGCAACCGCTCTTGTCTCGGTATTATCTCAGCGTCCGGTCAGAAAAGACGTTGCGATGACCGGCGAGATCACATTACGTGGCAACGTTTTACCCGTCGGCGGTGTCAAAGAAAAATTGCTGGCCGCACGCCGGGCAAAGATTAAAACAGTTATACTTCCGGCACCCAACGAGAGGGATCTTGAAGACCTTCCTCAGGAAGTTCGAGACGATTTGACCTTTATATTTGTTGAGAACGTCCGCGAGGTCTTTGACGCGGCACTTAGGCCAGCCAAGCTCCCTGCGGAAAAAGCAAAAGCAAGATCTCAGCGAGGGTCATGAAACATGTGGAACGATGAACTCCTTATTTCATAAAGGGTTTCGGATTTTGACGGAGGATTTCTTTATGGTATCCTTCGTGAGGTGATAACCGCGATATCTGGTTAACGCGGCTGAAACTTTTCGCCACTTTGGGCGTTAGAATTGAATATGAATTGAGATCCATTTTATTTTCTTTGCCATTTTGGCGTTTTAGCAATAGTACTATCTAAATTACGAATTGAATGAAAACTAGCATATACAAGATCTTTGGTTTAACAGCACTAATATTATTTGCATTCGTCTCGATCCCCCGATTCCAGGTGACTAGCTCGAGCTCAAGCAGCGGAACGATGACCCGTGAGGTTGTACAGGCACAGGATGCGGTGAACCGCGTTTTAGCGGAATCAGGTATCTCCTTTAAGGAAGGTTTACTTGCTTATGTTGATGATAATCGACAGATGGCGGGCGAGAAATTTAACAAGTCGGTAGAAGTTTTTCTGTATTCGACGCTGAACATTCAGGGCCAGCAAAAGCTGCAGGCCTGTTATAACCAGCTGATCGAGACCGTTTACCGTATCGAGTTTCCTTCGGAAAGCCAGTTGCCTCAGGTTAGAAACCTCGCATTGACGTGCAACTGGAATATCGACCTTGCCCTTTCAGACAATGTCGCTAAATTAACCAAAGAATCTACAGCGAAACCCTATGGCCCGCCCAGCACGGCTGTCGCGATAAGTGATTCGACCGTTGCTCAGGAACTGAGAGTTGGATTTAATTCTCAGGAATTCGAGCCGTCACCACTTGATGAATTGTCAAAGTTGGAACTCACGCCCGATGAACAGGAGATCGATTCGAACCCGATCGCTCAGCAGCAGTATCAGTACATACAATACGCAGTCGCCAACAAGTCTCTTGGGTTTACCTTTCAGGTTCATCCGATGATCCAGCAATACATCAATTATTATCGCGGCCGCGGTCAGAAAACGATGGAAGTGGGTTTATACCGCTCAGGTATGTTCATGCTGATGGCACGCCGGATATTTAGGGAAGAAGGTATTCCGGAGAATGTTGCATGGCTCGGGCAGGTGGAAAGTGCCTGGAAGCCTAGTGCGATGTCGCATATGGCAGCATCAGGACTCTGGCAGTTTATCCCCGGCACCGGTATTCGGTACGGTCTGCGCCGAACAGCTTACGTTGATGAGCGAAACAGCTTCGATGAAGCCACTCGCGCTTCGGCCCGCTATCTCAAGTTTCTTTATAATCGTTACGGTAACTGGGAACTCGCGATCGCGGGATACAATTGCGGTGAGGGTAATGTTGATAAGGCAATCCGTCGTGCGGGAGTCGCAAATTTCTGGGCCGCGTATCCTTACCTGCCCAAGGAAACGCGTAATTACGTTCCCAACATCCTAGCCACCATCTTAATAGCCAATAATCCTCACCAATATGGATTTGGCCATGTGAGGCCGGCAGCCCCGCTAAGGTACGATAGGGTCCGCGTTCCGGCATCGACTAATTTGAATCTGCTTGCCCAGGCGTCGGACACTACGGTCCAATATCTTAGATACTTGAATCCGCATCTTCGCAGCAATGTCACTCCGCCGGAACCGTACATAGTTAACATTCCGGCCAACAAGGCTAACGACGTCGTGGCTCTTTTTAGGCGTCTACCGGCCTCGAAGGTTAATAACACAAACCTCGCAAACTCGTCTGCCGGCGAAACATGGCAGACGATCTCAAATCGTACCGGGGTAAGCGTGACCGACCTTATGGCCGTGAATCCCGGAATGAAAAAGCCGACGGGTAAAGTATTTGTCCCTGTTGCCGGTAACAATGTAGCGGCAACAAACTACTCACGCCCGACCAATGCCGGAGCCGCGATCGTGCCGTCCAACGTTAGGGTCGTAAGAGCTAAGGCCGGTGATACGGTGAAAAAAGTTGCCGATCGAGAAAAAATAGACGCGACCGAACTGGCTAAGTTTAACGGCCTTTTGCCCAACTCAGTTCTGGGTGCCGGGCGCGAGATCAAGCTGCCGGGTCCGGGTAAATAAGTGAAGTCAAACGATACTAGAAAAGGCCGGGTGCTTATCCGGCCTTTCATTTTTTAAAAGGATTCTTGACACAGAAAGTAATTGTAACTATACTTGTTACAGATATGGCGGCTAATAGTCAATTTTCAATGGCGGTACATATCCTGGCTCTGCTTGCAGCTGCCCGGGATAAAAACCTGAAATCGGAAATGATCGCCCGAAGTGTCAATACTAATGCCGTCGTGATCCGCCGCGTACTCAGCCACCTAAACCATGCCGGTTTGGTGGTTTCTCAGACTGGTGCATTAGGAGGAACGAAGCTGGCAAGATCACCTGACGGCATATCGCTCTGCGAAATATACAAGGCCGTCTCATGCGGCGAAGTTTTTGCCCTCCATGGAAAGTCGCCAAGTAAGGATTGTCCAGTTGGACGGAATATTGAAGATGTATTGTGCAATTTGCAGAAAGAGATCGACAAAAGTGTCGGGGAGAAACTAGGACAATACACATTGGCGAATATTATTGAAAAGGTTTCGCACGAGTAGAGATCACGCGTGTCGATACAGGGTTACCAAAACAATGAAAGCCTACGAGATAAACGAGTTCGGCATCGACAAACTAGAAATAACGGATCGAGAAATGCCCCAGCCGGGGCCCAATGATGTTCTGGTCCGTCTATGCGCCGCTTCGCTCAACTATCGTGACGTGATGGTGGTGACTGGAACGTATAACCCGCGCATGAAGTTACCTGCGGTTCCGTTCTCAGACGGAGCCGGAGAAGTTGTGAGCGTTGGTTCGGCGGTTACTAAATGGCAGGCTGGCGACCGTGTTATGCCGATCTTCGCCCAAAGATGGTTTGACGGCGAAACGGACGATGAAAAAAGGCGGACATCGCTGGGAGCCGGTGCTCAGTGGGACGGCGTCTTATGTGAGTACGGGGCGTTCAACGAAGAGTCCGTGCTTAAGATTCCGGAGCATCTTTCATTTGAAGAAGCGGCCACACTGCCATGTTCCGCCGTAACGGCGTGGAATGCTTTGGTGGTTTCGGGCCGCATCAAGGCCGGTGACACCGTACTAACCCTCGGTACAGGCGGCGTGTCGATATTTGCATTGCAAATAGCAAAGCTTTTCGGAGCACGAGTGATCTCGACATCGAGCAGTGACGCTAAGATCGAAAGATTAAACGAACTCGGTGCTGACGGGACGGTAAATAATCGCAAACGTCAAGATTGGGATCGAGCGGTACTCGAGCTTACAGGTAAGCCGGGCGTCGATCATGTCGTCGAGGTCGGCGGGGCAGGGACGCTGGCGAAATCGCTTAACGTCGTCAGGCTGGGCGGACACGTCGCATTGATCGGGGCACTTACGGGTCCGGCCGACTTTGACCCCGTCACGGTGTTTATGAAGGCGGTCAGACTGCAAGGGATCTTTGTCGGTTCGCGACGGATGTTTGAGGATCTGATAAAGGCTGTCGATGTGGCAAAATTGGAACCAGTCATTGACCGTGTTTTTGCATTTAACGAAGTTCGCGAGGCCCTTAGGCATTTGGAAAGCGGTTCGCATTTTGGAAAGATCGTTGTAAGAATCGGTCAATGATCCCGCGAAAAGACATTTTCCGGTTCATTCGATTATATTTAATCAAGCAGTTATAAAAATAATGAGGAGATACTAATGGCACACTTTGCAAAAGAAATTACAGACACCAACTTTGAAACAGATGTTTTGGGGTCGGATAAACCGGTATTGGTAGATTTTTGGGCGGAATGGTGCGGGCCTTGCCGCATGATAGCACCGACGGTAGAAGCGATCGCTGAAGAATATCAGGAAAAAGCGGGCGTTTATAAAATGAACGTTGATGAGAACATGAACATTCCGCAACAGTTTGGTATTCGAGGCATTCCGACGCTGATACTCTTTAAGGGCGGCCAGGAGCAGGAACGCATCGTCGGTGCCGTGACCCGTGAAGCGATTGCTAAAGTCATCGAAAAATACGTTTAGCCTTGGGCTATGAAAAAGTAAGGGCCGGGAGTTTTTCCCGGCCCTTTATTTAGTTCAGGCTTAACGATATCTATTTGAACTCCCATATCGTTGGGCTATCACCCGGGCCTCCCCACGATTCCCACATAACCCCGCCGCCGCTAAGCCGGACGATAAAATATCCAGCTAAGTCGCCGGTATGACGCCAAATAGCAAGGTCCGTTATTCCGTCGCCATCGTAATCACCGTGAGCTTCGAGATCAGTAGCGTTTAACCCCCAGTTTAAGTGCCGGATCGGCCCGCCGCCACTAGGCTTAATTATCCATCGAATGTTACTGCCTAAATATCGAGTTATCGCGAGATCAGTTGTGCCGTCACCATCGTAATCGCCTGGTACAAAAAAGTCGGTCGGCAATCCCCACGCCTCAGTTTTACTCCCCGAGAACGCCAGATCGAGACTTCCCCACCGGGTATATACTACTGCACGACCACCTTCGTCCCGGACCACAGTGAAATCAGCAAACCCATCGCCATTATAATCCCCGAAAAGGGCAATGTCCTCCTGGAATCCCCACTGAACGAGTGCGTGCTGGCCCTTGTAGGGGCCGCTCGATGGAAGGATCCAGAATTCACTATTTAGGTCCCCCTTTCGAAATATTGCCATGTCGTCCGTTCCATCGTTTGTATAATCAGCGACAACAAATGGGTCATCACCCGGCTGGCCGAACGACGTGAATGTCGCTGTGTTATCGCTGCTCCTCAGGACCCAAAACCCGGAACCGCCCGTTGAACGCCAAATCGCGATGTCGTCAGAGCCGTCACCATCATAATCGGCCGGAACGAAGAAATCAGAACCGATACCGAACGAAGTTACCGAGTGAGTATTCACGCCATTAAGTCGGATCCACCAAGTAAGCTTATCCGGCCCACCACCTGGCCCTGGCCTTACAATGCTGAAATCAGTTTTTCCATCTCCATTGAAATCGCCGGGAGCATCGCGAACAGCCGAGCCACCGAGATCCGCCCACGCTGTAGTGACTCGAAGACCGTCAACTTCAGCATTTGGAGTCGAGACCCCCGATCCAGAACCTTGTCGAACGAAAAAACGCCCGACGTCGGCCAGGTCAAGGGCTGCAACCTGTGTAAGGCTGGGTGCGGGCTCGCTTCCGCCCAAAACCGGATTAATCCACAATTTGGTGACGTCATTCGGCCCCCCATCCACAAGTTGATAACTTATGACAATAAGTACCGTATTGCCCACCGGGAGATCAGTCGTCGAAAAAACCTGAGTATTACCTGCATTTCCAGAAGCTCGTAGACCCAATTGAAATGTGTTTGGGGCAGTTCCCTGGCGGATGGTTACTCGTGCGGCAAAAGCTGAAGTTGAAGCGCTGGAAATAAACCCAGCAAAGTACTCGCCAGTTGTACTCGAATTCAGCGGCAATAGATCTGTATTAATAACATTCACCAGGAAACCCGCATAAGTTGTGCCAGAGGTCTGCGTTGTGAAGGATCTAAATGCATCTTCCGATGACGCAGTGGATGCAGTCAAAAGGATTTTGTTGTCTATGCCTGAGGAAGGATATCCTGGATAGCTCAGACTTCCAGCAAGAACAGGGATAAAGTTGCCGGTACCGGTATTGGTTGTCCAATTACCGCCGCTTCCTGTTGTGAGTTGACCGACCGGATACGAGAATTCCTCGGCAAGCACAAGAGCGGCCGGCGATTGTGGAGCCGAGGCAGTTTGAGCCGTCGCAACACCGAAAGAGCCAGTCAATATTATTGATAAAATGAAAACGCCAAAAGTGAGTGTTTTTGTCATTACTCTCCTCGAAAAATTATTACTAAAAGTCAAATCGTTTCGGAGAAGCGGAAATCGTCCAGAGATTGTTGCTTCGTGTTTCTGATCAGCCAAACTTAGGTCAGCTTTCCAAGAATAGTAGCACATAGTGATGATATATCTCTAGCAAAAAAAGCAACGCAACGTTTAAACAATTAGTTTCCTGCTACAATACTAACTCTATCGAGAGGTCGAAGATGTTCCGTTTGTATATTGTAAATCTGCTGCTACTATTCAGCCTCGGTATTTTTGTTTCTGTCGCTGGGCAGGACAAGAAGCCTTCAGACGCTGATGAGGTCATTCGTGTTGACACCCAACTTATAGATGTTCCGATCACCGCATTTACCCCCAAGGGAGAAGCGGTTCGTGGACTCAAACAGTCGAATTTCATTATATACGAAGACGGGAAGCAGCAAGAAATCGCTGAGTTTTCTGCGGTTTCCGAAGCTTTTGAGGTGGCGCTTCTGCTCGACACATCGGGTTCGACCCGAGGTGAATTGGGCTTAATTCAGCGGGCCGCCACGGGCTTTATATCCTCGCTCCGCTCTGGTGACCGCGTTTCCGTGATTGCATATAAGACCGATAGAGAACTGGGGCGGGCATTCGCTACGAGTGAGGTGTTTACTCAGTTGACTGACGACCGAAAGATGTTGCGATCGGCCGTTGGCAATATTACGACGAGTAACGGAACGCCATATTATGATTCGCTGCTTCAGGTGGCGGAAAGCGTGTTCGGCAAGTCGCCACCCGAAGGCTTTCGGGGCCGCCGTGCCCTCGTGGCACTTACGGATGGCGTCGATTCCACGAGTGCATCTGATTTCGGCCTTGCCAGAGCTCAACTGGAGCAGGCGGGAATTATTATGTTTTTCATCAAGGTAGACACCCGGCCATTCTTCGAAGAGAATTTGATGGGTGATTGTCAGGCCGCGATTAGATTCTCGCCTGCCCAACTAAGGCGATACTATCGGAGTTTCGGCCCAAAGAATCCTAATTTAACAACAAATTTCTGCGACCTTGGTGAATTTGAACGCCTCGCCGTCAGCAAACGGCTTTATCAGATCGCCGATGAAGAAATGAGCGAACTTGCTCGAATGTCGGGCGGGAAAGTGTTTCCAGTCGATGATCTCAACGAAGCGCGAACTGCATTCCAGACCGTTGCTGAGGAAATTGGCACCAAGTACACGTTGAGTTACTATTCGACGAACGAGAAACGCGACGGGGCTTATCGTAAGATACGGGTAGAGGCCAAGGGGCTTCCGCCCGGAACAGTAATTCGAACCCGAGAGGGTTACAGGGCTCCGGGTAAGTGAGTTTTAGGAAGCGTCACATATCTGCCACCGAATGTTTCTCAGAATTTCAAGATGAATACAAAATTTAAGCGAGTATGTTTGATCGTTCTCGATAGCGTAGGCATCGGTGAGATGCCCGATGCTGCCGAATGGGGAGATGCTGGAGCAGATACGCTTGGCCATATTCTTGAGTCTAGAAAAGTGTATTTGCCAAACCTTCAGAGACTTGGACTTGGCAATATTCGTTCTCTTGCGGGGCTTCCGGCTATTGAAACTGTCATCGGTTCTTATGGCAAATGCACGCTCAAATCGAACGGAAAGGACACTACCACAGGCCATTGGGAAATGGCGGGAATAATTCTCAAAAAA
This sequence comes from Pyrinomonadaceae bacterium, assembly GCA_041748975.1. Lineage (GTDB taxonomy): Bacteria > Acidobacteriota > Blastocatellia > Pyrinomonadales > Pyrinomonadaceae > OLB17. The sequence continues at coordinate 54 of JBGTCF010000355.1, read as the reverse complement.
GCGTTCCCCACTTTCCCGAATGGCTTTCCCACTCGAATTATCGACAGCTTTGTT
>JBGTCF010000354.1:0-10842 GCA_041748975.1 Pyrinomonadaceae bacterium | reverse complement strand
TCTTCCTGATCTTTGAATCGGCCGGCGATGAATTTGAGAATTACAAGCCATTCCGGCGTCAGGACGGGAACGCCGTTGATCTTTACGGCTTCGCTGAGGGCGACTTGGAAAAGATTTTTGAACGAATCAGTCCTGATGATCCAATCAACCTTGAAATCCCAGCGGACGGTTTTGATAACGTACCTTTTCCCGCCTTGACTTAACCCGCCCTGATTTAGGATTGGGAGAAACTTGTCAGCGATAATTTCTATGTCTTTAGTATTTAGATCTCCTCCATAAATAGCGGTCGCAAGTCCACCGGCTACGGCCCAATCGATTGCGTTCGCTTCAGCCAATTCCCCCAAAGAGGCGACCACTTCCTCGAAAGATTCGGTACCTATCAGATTGAATCTGAGTGTCATAACTTCCGCGTTAAAGAATCCAACCGAACCTGAACCGTCAAAATGACTCTTCCTCTTTTCCAGCGTCGTTTAGGAATGACAACATTTATTCCGCATAACCAAGTGCTTTTTCTTCATGATTCGGTTTGCGGAATTTTATCCTATGTCCCTTAGCCGTACGCCCGGGCCCATTTGTTGTAAGGGTGATGACGAAACCCCAAAGCCCATTCATGTCAGGTTCAATGAAAACGTGAAAAACCGGTGAGCAATCCACGCAGCGTAGCCCTATCTCAATATATCCGCGACGCTTATTGGCAAGATGATCGACAATGAACCGTTTCGCGGTTCGACGTTTGGCCGTGCAATCTCTGTGTTCGGACTCGAAGAAACACTCTTCTACGAATTCGCCTACATCGTAGACGGAAAGATCGCGTTTCCCAATGGCCTTTCGTTTTTCGGTCTCGTAGCCGAAAGGGTGAATCTCCCCGTCATCAAGGTGAGCCACTTGAACGGCAGGAAAAACGAGAAGCACATTGTCAGCGGACGTGACGACTGGAAGGTCGACCGCGACCTCATTCGACGCGACATAAAAGCCGCTCCACATGTTAACTGCTGCCATCCCGAGGGCAAACGACATCAATGCGGTTCTCGATCTAACGTAAATACGCTTCATTGAGCGTAGGATGCGTATGAGGCCGGGAAACGTTGGAACGCCGAGGCATAAATGAAGGAACCGCGTAAAATCACTGCTTCATCGGAATCCTAACATCATTCTTCTGAGCAAAGTCCGTAGCCTCGTCGTACCCAGCATCGACGTGTCTAATCACCCCCATTCCGGGGTCGGTGGTGAGGACTCGTTCGATGCGTTTGGCCGCTTCCGGAGTGCCGTCGGCCACGATGACCTGACCGGCGTGGAGGGAATAGCCGATGCCGACGCCGCCGCCGTGGTGGAGGCTGACCCAGGTGGCACCCCCGGCGACGTTGATCATGGCGTTGAGATACACCCAGTCGGCGATGGCGTCGGAGCCGTCTTTCATGGCTTCGGTTTCGCGGTTGGGCGAGGCGACGCTGCCGCAGTCGAGATGGTCGCGGCCTATGACGATCGGGGCTTTTAGCTCGCCGGAGGCGACCATTTCGTTGAGTTTGAGTCCGGCTTTGGCACGGGCTCCGTAACCGAGCCAGCAGATGCGAGCGGGCAGGCCCTGAAATTCGACCTGTTCCTGTGCCATCGTCAACCAGCGGGCCAAGTGGTCGTCCTCTGGGAAGAGGTTCATGATCGCCTCGTCGGTTTTGTAAATGTCTTCGCGATCGCCAGAGAGAGCGACCCAGCGGAAGGGGCCTTTGCCCTCACAAAACAGCGGACGGATGTAAGCCGGTACGAAGCCGGGGTAGTCAAATGCGTTCGCGATGCCGTTGTCCAGGGCACGCTGCCGCAGATTATTGCCGTAATCGAAAACGATCGAGCCGCGGCGTTTGAATTCGAGCATCGCCTCGACGTGGCGTGCCATCGAGTCCATTGCGCGGCGTTCATATTCGACTTGGTTGGCCTTTCTAAATTCATTTGCCTCATCGACAGTCAATCCAACAGGGATGTAACCATAGAGAACATCATGGGCCGATGTCTGGTCAGTAACTACGTCCGGGACAACGCCTCGCTCGATGATCTGCCAATGAATTTCCGCTGCATTACCACATAAGGCAATGGACTTAGGCTCTTTAGTATCAGCAGCTTCACGAGCGATAGTTAAAGCGTCGTCTAAATCCCCAGACGCTACGTCAACTTGCTTCAAAGCGATCCGCCGCTCAATGCGGCGCTGATCGACATCCACCAATATCCCAACGCCGCCATTGAATGTGATAGCCTGGGCCTGAGCTCCGCCCATTTCGCCGAGGCCGGCGGTCAAAACCAGTTTTCCGGCCAGCGTACCCCAACCGTGCTGACGGGCAAGCGATCCAAAAGTCTCGTAAGTACCCTGCAAGATCCCTTGTGTGCCGATGTATATCCAAGAACCGGCAGTCATCTGTCCGTACATCATTAGGCCGTCACGTTCGTATTGGTCAAACTGCTCCTGCGTTGCCCAGTGCGGAACGATATTCGTATTTGCGATCAGAACTCGCGGCGCGTCCGTATGACTCTTGAAAACGCCGACAGGCTTGCCAGACTGGACCAGCAAAGTCTCATCCTCGTTGAGCTCTCGCAGGCTCCTCAATATCGCGTCAAAAGATTCCCAATTCCTCGCCGCCTTTCCGCGGCCGCCATATACGATCAAATTATCCGGATCAAAGGCGACATCCGGGTCCAAATTGTTCTGGATCATACGGTAAGCGGCCTCGATGAGCCAGTTTTTACAGCTTAGCTCGGTGCCGGTAGGGGCGTGTATTATTCGCTTCATGATGTTGTGACAGTATGGTTTTCAATTATAATAGCCTCAAATTCGGGTAAAGAAAATTTGGTGCGGGCGTAATTATGACCGAGGATCGGGAAGAGATCGAAAGACTGCAGGCACGACTCGACACGTTGGTCAGAACGCAGATCGACTTTCAAAACGAAGTCAGCTTCATCCGTTCAGAGCTTGAACGTCTGAGGTTCGTTAAGCGTGAAATCGAACCTACACCGGTCAGTCGGCCTGCTCAGCCCCAGCGAGCTTCGGAACTGCCCGAAGCCGAAAAGCCCCCATCTACTACGAGATGGGAAACAACGCCACCGCCGCCACCAAGATCCGACGACCCTAAACCACCTTCACGCGCCGAGCAGCCGTTTACCGGATTTGGGAAATACGCCGCGGCTGACGAAACCAACACAACTTCGTCATCAAAAGACGCCTCCAATAGTTTTTTCCAAGAACAAATTGATGCGGCCCGGGGCAATCTCGAGAAATTCATTGGTGAAAACCTTATTAGCACTGTCGGGATCCTTATCCTGGTCCTCGGCGTCGGCATCGGCGCTAAATTCGCCATCGACAACGGATGGATCAGCCCGTTGATGAGGATCGTCTTCGGCTACGTCATGGGCTTGGGTCTGCTCGGCGTCGCGGTCCGGCTCAAAGATAAGTACCTCAGTTTCAGCTCCGTACTTTTGAGTGGCGGTATGGCGATACTGTATTTTGTCACCTACTTCGCCTACGCCCTGTATTCACTGTTCGGCCAGTCTACGGCCTTTGGTCTGATGGTCATTTTCACCGTCTTTACTGTGGCCGCGGCGTTACTGTATAACCGCCAGGTCATTGCTCATGTAGGGCTCGTCGGGGCGTATGCGGTCCCGTTCCTGCTGAGCGACGATTCGGGTAACTACTTGTTCCTGTTCAGCTATATGACGATCCTGAACATTGGAATACTGGCGATCTCGGTAAAGAAATTCTGGAAACCCCTCTTTTATACCTCTTCAGCGTTCACCTGGCTAATATTCCTCGGCTGGTTCGCAACGAGATATTCGTCCGCCGAACATTTTTATCTTGCGATTATTTTCCTCGGCATATTCTTCTCCATATTTTACTCGACCAAGATCGTGCATGGAATAATTTGGCCTGAGAGTGAAGATGATGAAAATTTGATCGGTATCATCGCAACTGCCCTTATCTTCTACGGCTTTTGTTTTGCAATCGGAGATGTTCAGGCCGCAAACCGCGAGTACGCGGTGTTTTTCATTTATCTTGGTGCGGCCTCGCTCGCGATGCTTCTTACGTCCTTCCGCTTTTATGGGCGAGTGCTCGTTTACGTAACTTATCCATTGGCGTGGCTGATTTTTGGGGTTTGGTTTCTCACAAAGTACCAGGCCGATGAGCATCTGGTTCTAGCCTCTGTCACAGCCGCAGGTTTTTTCGCAATTTTCTACGGAGCGACACTAATTTATCGCCTAATGACCGACGATCTCGCCATGGCCGAGCATGCCGGCCTGCTGATAACAAATTCGTTCATTTTCTATGGATTTGGTTACGCGATATTGCAGAGCCGCGAAAACCTCTGGGCCTATCAGGGACTCTTTACCGCCGGGCACTCTGCGTTTCATTCGCTTGTCGCCCACGCGGTTAACAGGATAAAGGGGTCAGCCGTGGAAGTTATCCAGGTACTCGCAATATTGATCATTACTTTTTCGACGATCGCCATTCCAATACAGTTTGATGGAAACGCAGTCACGATGATCTGGTCTGTTCAGGCGGCTGCGCTTTTTTGGTTTGGCCGGGCTCGCGCGATCGAGTTATTTCAATACTATTCCTACCCGATCATCGCTCTAGCGGCGGGAAGCATGGTCATTGACTGGCTCATTACCTATGCCGAACGCACGAACTACGCGAGCGAAGCCAATCGTCAGGTATTTGCCAACGGTGATTTTATCGCGGCGATCATTTTCGTTGGCGCGATGGCATTCATCTACGTAACCCATCAGGATGATAAGCATGAGTCGGTGCTTTCTGTCGATCTCGCTCGGATCTTCGGCTATGTCGTTGCGGTTTTGGGCATTGTCGCTCTCTATAATCTCTTTCGGGTGGAGATTAGTAATTATCATCATTTACTTGTCGTCAATTCCGGCATATTCGCAAATGGATCGTCGCCCAGCCAGACTAGCCTGACAAAGGCTGGCGATATTTCACGTTTCAACGTGCTCTGGCAGCTAAATTACACGATGCTTTTCGCGACCGTGTTGAGTCTCGTAAATATCAAAAAGTTCAGATCGGTCAATCTGGCTAAGCTCTCGATCGTACTCGATATTCTCTCCCTCGGAGCCTTTTTGCCGATCGGAATGGTGCTGTTTTACCAGTTGCGTGTGAATTACATGCTCTCGGACGCCGACTTGGCGACCGGCCCGATGCATATCGCAATTCGGTATTTCTCATATCTTTTTGCGGTTGGATTGCTGTACGTGCTTTTCGTTTACAGCCAGGACAGGGAACTCATGCCGGAACTTTCGGAAGATCGATCAGCAGCGGCTTTCGACTCGATATTTTACGCGACCATTTTTATCACAGCGAGCGGTGAACTTGTAAATCTCATGGAGCAGATGCACATTCCCGATTCGACAAAGCTCGGTTTGAGCATTCTCTGGGCAGTGTACGCAGTAATAATGATCGTTGTCGGTATTGCTAAAAACAAAGCCTACTTGAGGATCGCAGCGATCGTTTTATTGGCGGCGACGCTGGTCAAGCTGTTCTTCTACGACATCGCCGATCTCCCGACGATCCCCAAAACGATCCTGTTTGTCGCGATCGGGATATTGATGCTTATCGTGGGATATCTGTACAACAGGTACAAAGAGGTGATATTTAAGAATCCTGATCCTGACAGCATTGAATCGTGAGTCATGCTTGAGCGAACATCGGCGTTTGATTATTCTTGGAATTCTTAATACAGGTATAAAATATATGAAAATAACTCACCTGATGATTGCGGCGATATCTATCGTAATGTTTCTAACCGCATCTATTGCCCAGACACCCGTGAAGCCGCCGGAATCGCCGGTGTTTGACGCCGAACTCGCCAAAAATCTAGGGGCGGACGAGCGTGGGATGAAAATGTTCGTCATGTGTATCCTTAAGACAGGTCCGAAGGACGGCGAAATTAAGGGCAAGGAACGTGAAGACATATTTGCCGGACATTTTGCGAACATTACCCGGCTTGCCGACGAGGGCAAACTCGCGGTTGCAGGGCCATTCGGAAAGAATGATAAGGCATATCGCGGACTTTATATCTTTAATGTCGCGACGATCGAAGAGGCAGAAAAGCTTGTGCAACTCGACCCGGCAGTAAAAGCCGGCGTCTTCGTGTCCGACCTCACTCTCTGGTACGGCTCGGCCGCGATGATGGTCGTGCCGGACATAAGCAAAAAGATCACAAAGCCAAAAACATAGTGCAAACCGCTGACCTGATAATTCACAACGCCGGACAACTGGTAACATGTGCGTCCGGCGGGAAGCCGAAGCGCGGCGGTGAGATGCTGGATGTCGGGATCATTGCGGACGGCGCGGTCGCGATTGCCGACGGGAAGTTTGTCGGCGTCGGGACCAAGAAAGAGATTCTCGATCGTTTTTCGGCCGATGAAACAATTGATGCTGAGGGCCAGGTGGTTTGTCCGGGCGTTGTCGATCCGCATACGCATATTGTGTTTGCGGGTGATCGACTGGATGAATTTGAGCAGAAGATAAAAGGGGCGGATTATCTCGAGATACTGGCCGCAGGCGGCGGGATAATCTCGACTGTTAGGCTTACGCGTGGAGCTTCCATTGAAAGCCTTGTCGAGCAAAGCCGAAAGCGTCTCGACAGAATGCTGGCATGCGGGACGACATCTTGTGAGATCAAAACCGGATACGGGCTCGACACAGAGACCGAGCTCAAAATGCTCCGTGTGATCGAGGAGCTCGACAAAACGCATGCTATAGAAATTGTGCCCACATTCCTGGCGGCCCACACGGTCCCGCCGGAATTCAAAGGTAATACCGACGGTTACGTCGATCTGATCTGTGACGAGATGCTGCCATTGGCGTGGAAATGGTACGAGCGATCGCACTTCGCTGACGAGAAACGTCCGTTTTTCTGCGATGTATTTACAGAGAAGAATACATTCGACCTTGAGCAATCACGACGTGTTCTGGACATCGCTCGACACATTGGTTTCGGCGTCAAGGCACACGTCGACCAGTTCACAAATCTCGGGGGCTCGCGGCTCGGGATAGAATCAGGAGCCGTTTCCATCGATCACCTGGACGCGATAACCGACGAAGAAATCATCGAACTCGCGGCAAGCGATACGATCGGGATTGTTATTCCCACGGAGAATTTCAGCGCCGGGAAAACGCAGTTTGCCAATGCCAGAAAGATGATCGACAGCGGCTGTGCGATCGCCCTCTCGACTGATTACAATCCCGGATCGGCCCCTTGCCCGTCGCAGCCGATGGCTATGGCGATCTCGTGTCGGTACCAAAAACTTCTGCCAAGCGAGGCGTTGAATGCTGCAACTATCAATGCTGCGTTTGCGATCGGTTTAAATGAGAAGGTAGGTTCGATCGAGAAGGGCAAACAGGCCGACCTTCTTGTTCTGGACGCTGTGGACTATCGCGAGGTTATGTACGAATTCGGCGTGAGCATCGTCGCGAAGGTTATCAAAAGGGGGCGGGCATTATAAACTTGTCACCTGTCACCGGTAACTAACCACTGAAGATCACAAACTTTTCAGTGACGCGTGGATATTATTAAGTGGATAGTCAAAAAGAATGGACAATATCGTAATTGACGGCGAAAGCCTCACCTTCGAAGACGTTGTGGCTGTCGCTTACGGCCAACCGGGAATGCCGCGGGTGGTCCTTTCCGACAAGGCGAAAGTGCAAATTGGGTGCGCCGCCGATGCGGTCCAGACGCTGCTCGACCGAGGCGAGATCGCTTATGGGATCACGACCGGCTTTGGCGCCTTCAAGGACAAGATCATCAGCATTGAAGAAGTCGAACTGCTGCAGCGAAATATTGTCGTCAGCCACGCCGTCGGAGTAGGCAATAATTTCGATATTCCGACCGTTCGGGCGATCATGCTGATCCGTGCGAATACGCTGGCTCGCGGCTTTTCGGGCATACGTCACGAGACCCTTGAACTGATTCTCGAATGCCTAAATCTCGGCGTTCATCCTGTGATCCCGGAAAAGGGAAGTCTCGGCGCTAGCGGTGACCTTGCTCCGCTTGCCCACTTTGCATGCGTGCTCATCGGCGAAGGGAAGGCTGAGATAAAGGGTGAGGTTCTCTCTGGTAAGGAGGCGCTCGATCGTGCCGGTTTGTCGCCTGTTAAGCTGGCCGCGAAAGAGGGGCTTGCACTGACAAACGGTACGACAGTGATGACAGCCATCGGGCTACTCGAGACTTGGCGGGCCAAGCATCTCGCCGAGATGGCAGATATCATAGGCTGTCTGACGCTCGAAGCCCTCCACGGTACGATCTCTGCGTTTGACGAGCGGATACACGCCCTCCGCCCGCATCCCCGCCAAAACGACTGCGCGGCGAATCTGCGTCGAATTCTGGCGGGCAGCGAATTCGTACGCGATTTCGACCCGTCAAACGTACAGGACGCTTACACGCTGCGATGTATGCCTCAGGTCCACGGTGCCTGCCGTGACGCAGTCGCCTATGCGGAGTGGTTGATCAAGCTCGAATTAAACGCAGTGACCGACAATCCGTTGATATTCGTCAACGAAGAAACTGGTGAGATCGAAGTCTTAAGCGGCGGGAACTTCCACGGAGAACCCCTTGCTCTGGCGTTTGACTACTTGACCATTGCACTTACCGAGTTTGGAAATATATCAGAACGTCGGATCATGCGGCTCACCGACGAGGCCTCGAATCAGCATGCTCTGCCTGCGTTTCTTACCGAGCAAGGCGGACTTAATTCCGGCTTTATGATCGTCCAGTACACAGCGGCGGCGCTCTGTACTGAGAATAAAATACTCGCCCATCCGGCCAGCGTGGATACGATCCCGAGCTCGGCCAATGTCGAGGACCATGTTTCGATGGGTGCAACGGCCGCGCTCAAATTAAGAACAGTCGGAGACAACCTTGAGACGATAATTGCGCTCGAAGCATTCTGCGCGGCGCAAGGCATCGACCTGCGAAAAAAAGCGATCGGGCAGGATAAAAGCCTTGGTATGGGCACCCGAGATCTTTATCAAACGCTGCGCAGTAAGATCCCGTTCATCGAGCGCGACGAATATATGAAGGACCACATCGACGCGGCGATCGATTCTATCCGTAATTTCGCTAAAGAAGTATAATGTTCAATCGAAACTCGCTTACGTTTTTGGTAATGATCGGTCTGGGTGTTATTTCTCTCACCTGCACCTGGTCTGCAAAGAGTAGCAATTCTCAAACCAGCTCCGTTGCCAACATAGATCCGATGGAGAAAGCCGATAAACCGAATTTTTTCGATAATCTTCCGGCCGATTTCGAGCTTCCGACCGACAAATCAGGCGAATTGCTGCTGCGCGAATATGGTGCTGTCTTTGTCGCCCGAAATGGAGCGGTTCCTCCAAAAAAGATCTTTTTTGAAAGCGAAGAAGAAGTGCTGGCATTCCAGAGTTCGGTTGAAACTGAGTCGAGAAAACTGGGCGGCATAGTTATCCAGCTCCAAAAGCCGGCCATGCTAGCCCTCGATGCGGCGATAAAAGACGCAAGCAAACAGGGACTCACCATCTCGCCAAGAGGAGTAGATTCCGGTCGCCGCGGTTACAATCAGACCATTGCCTTGTGGAAGAGTCGGGTCGAGCCCGGATTGAACTACTGGGTCGGAAAAGGCCGCCTGAAGTCGGCTGAAGCGACCGCTATTCGTCGCATGTCTGTCAGACTGCAGATCAACGAGATTCTTCGCCTCGAACAGGACAGTATCTATTTCGCCAAGAGTCTCGATAAATCCATCATTTATTCGGTAGCACCGCCGGGGACCTCCCAGCACATCGCAATGCTCGCGCTCGACGTCAAGGAGTTTGAAAATCCGCGAGTAAGGTCGATTTTGTCAAACCACGGATGGTTTCAGACCGTCGTTTCCGACCTTCCGCATTTTACATATATCGGAGTGAACGAAACCGAACTACCCGGTCTCGGATTGAAAAAGGTCCGAAGCGGCAATCGCGATTTCTGGATCCCGGATTTCTCCGAAATAAAGCCCCGCAAGGAAGATCCGGCCAAATCGCCGTGTCCCTAGCCCAGCAACTCGCCAGCAGCTGACCGGCTCCGGATAGGCTAACCTCGCCTCAAAGCGAGTCTGTGGTTGCAAATTGTAAAGTTGAGATGGTACACCCGGCAAGATTCGAACTTGCGACCCTCTGATTCGAAGTCAGATACTCTATCCAGCTGAGCTACGGGTGCACACGAATTGAATTTTAGGCGGTGGGGAGTGGTTTTGCAACACACTCCTCATCTTTATGGCCCTTGAAGTCTGCGAACGTGGGATACGACCAATCGTATCTCTTCTTCGCTGAGTTTGTCCTTGAATGCCGGCATACCCTCATCGACGACGCCATTTGTTACGTAACCGACGAGCTTTTCATCGGTCATTAACTTCATTTTTTCGGTGATCAGGTTGTCCGGATTGAGCTTCTTGCCGGATATTGTTACCGGGCCGCCCGTTCCGTTTTCCTTATGGCAGATCATGCAGTTGGTGGCGAATAGCTCTCTGCCCATCAAAATGACGTCGGGTGTCGCAACGGGTTGTGGGGAACTCACTGCCGTTTGGTTAACTGCATTCGAAGCCCCTTCGCCGCATGCAGCCGCAAAAAGTGCCGCACCTAAGAGAATCACGCCGATCTTTAATGAATCCATCCAGACATCCCCCAAATTTGATTGCGAATGTTAAAAAGTTTACCGTAAGCTTTAACTCTAGGCAATTGGCCAAATTAAACCCAGAACGAAGCGTGACCCATCATATGAAAAATTACAGTTACGGGACCCTTGTATTGATCTTTCTGCTTTCACTTGCTGCGATCGGACAGACCGCAAT
>JBGTCF010000353.1:0-2103 GCA_041748975.1 Pyrinomonadaceae bacterium | reverse complement strand
GGGCATTCCGAGGTCGATGAAAAACGCATCGGACATCGCCGCGTCATAATGCTGGCCCGTATGCACGATCATCGGCTCAAACTCGTCCGGCCGCCGCTTCATCTCAGCAAAGATCGGCGCGACCTTCATAAAATTAGGCCGAGCACCAGCTATTAATAGAACTTTGATTTTTGATTTTTGATCTTTGATATCAAAGCCTCACTACCGCAGCCTTGCTTCCGTTTCGAGTTTCCGCCGAAAGTGCGTTGCGGGTATCAACGACCAGCGTTGCGAGCTCGCATACGCGACCGTAATCCAGATCGGAATGATCCGTGCAGATGATCACGCAGTCGGATGAAGAGATCAGGTCATCGGTAAGCTCTTGATTATGAAGCGATTCACCGTCACCGATCGTGTAAGCGTGGTCGAACGTCACTTCGTCAACAAAGGGATCGTGATAACAGACCTCAGCGCCGTCGGCCCGCAGCAGATCGATAATCGACAGTGCCGGCGATTCTCTCATATCGTCGATATCCTTTTTGTATGCCACGCCGAGGATCAATATTTTGGAACCGTTAACGGACTTTTTAACCTCATTGAGAGCGGTGGTGGCAAGTTCGACCACGTAATTCGGCATGGTCGAATTGATCTGTTCGGCGAGCGAGATGAACTTCGAATCGAATCCATGCTGACGGGCCTTCCACGATAAATAGTGCGGGTCGAGCGGTATACAGTGGCCGCCAATACCAGGCCCGGGGAAAAAAGGCATAAAGCCGAATGGCTTAGTAGCCGCCGCCCGGACTACTTCCCACGAATCGATGCCCAGAGCATTACACAGCTTTGCCATCTCGTTAGCCATGCCGATATTGATCGCTCTAAAAGTGTTTTCCCAGAGCTTGGCTGCTTCCGCTACACGAGCGGATGAAACCGGATGCACCTGCTCAACGATCTCGCCGTAAAGCTGGGCAGCAACGTCGGTCGAATCTTCCGAAACGCCGCCGACTACCTTCGGAATATTATGCGTCTGAAATTGCGGGTTGCCGGGGTCGACTCGCTCAGGTGAGAATGCCAGAAGAAAATCTTTGTCGAGTTCGAACCCTTTCTCCTCGAACATCGGCTTCAGTACTTCATCGGTCGTGCCGGGATAAGTGGTAGATTCCAATATGATCAGCTGCCCCGTACGCATATACTTTTGGATCTCGGCCCCGGCAGTCAGGATATAAGACATGTCCGGGTCCTTGGTTTTGCGCAGTGGCGTGGGAACGCAGATTATGATGACATCGCAATTATTGAGCTCGCTAAAATCAGTAGTTGCGGTCAGTTTGCCGGCGTCGATGCATTTTTTTACGTTCTCATTCGTGACATCCACGATGTAAGATCGCCCGGCTTTGATCTCGGCAGCTTTGAATTCGTCAACTTCAAAACCGATGGCGTTATAGCCTTTCAGGCAAAATTCAATGATCAGCGGTAAGCCCACATATCCCAGCCCGATCACGCCCACACGGGCACTATGTTCGGAAATTAGTCGTTTCAAATCGTCTTTTATCATTATTTTTAGAAAATTAAAGTACTATGATGGAAAGAGTACAATGCAGCAATGGAAATTAAAGGTAATAATATGCACGCGTGCCTTTCTAGTATAGCCGCGCGGCTTCTCAAGTAAATAGGCCGTTGCGATAAAATCGGGACACACAATTCATATGGCCCCGGATCCCGAAATGCTTTATACGTTTAATGGAGGGGTTTCTCCTGTCGATTATGAACTCCGAAATAACATCCACAAACCCGGTAGTTCGCTCCGTGGTCGAAGGCACGGCGCCCCGCGGCGCCCAAATCGCAGCATCACGAGGTGCGCTTCCGCTGCCGCAAGATGATCTCCTTGAGATACTTGTAACCTTTGCCGAGGGGTCGGATAGTGAACTGAGAGATAACGCACTCGGCACTCTTAGCTCGCAGGATCTGGGAGCGCTTGCATCCACACTGCGTTCGACGGATGCAGCCCCGCGTGTCTTGGCATTTTTTGCCGTACATAAAGGGCTCCCTGAGGACGTCTACGAAGCCGTTGTTACCAATGAAAGAACTCCCGCCGCAGCAATCGAATCTTTCGCCGGGGCCACTCAAAGC
>JBGTCF010000352.1:0-9649 GCA_041748975.1 Pyrinomonadaceae bacterium | reverse complement strand
GACAACGAGATCCGTCTCGTCCTGCCGCTGCGGGTCAAGTTGGCGGATTTTAAATTGTCTAAGAGTCAGCGGCGTATATTACGCAGAAATGCCGATGCCGAGATAAATATTGGCCCGGTCACACTCGCTGATGAGACGATAGGGCTTTTCGAACGGCACAAGCGACGATTCAAGACCGGAGCCCCATCGACGATCTACGATTTCCTCGCTCGCGACACCGAGCCTGTCGAGGTACTTGAGTTGAATGTTCGCCGGGGCGGCCGGCTTGTCGCGGCAAGCTTTTTCGATGTCGGCCAAATGTCGATCTCGAGTATCTACGGCATATTCGATCCGGACGAAACCGCCGATAGCTTGGGGATCTTTACGATGCTGAAAGAGATCGATTTTGCGATGTCTACGGGAAAGACGCTCTACTATCACGGTTATGCGTATGAGGGAAGATCATTTTACGATTACAAAAAGCGATTATCGGCTATCGAAATGTTTGATTGGCATTCCCGCTGGCTGCCATTCGACAACCGCTGAATTTGGCGGTTTTATCGCGGTTATTTTCGAACCTTTACATGCCCATTTAGTTGAGATGCCGAAAGACTCACTCCGAAGGCTAAATCGTTAAACACTTTCCTTGCAATCAATATTGTAAGTGCTGTAAATTCACGACTTAGCTTTTTTGTCAAAAACCACCATATTTAGTGTTGACAAACCGAATTGACTACAATATAGTCTATATCCACTGATGTAACGGCCTGGGACGAACGGGCCTCGAGACCCGCCGGTCAATTCATAACCATGCGGTGCGAAACCATCCGCCACGCTTTCCCGATACGGTGCGTGGATGTGTAACTTTCTCTCAATTTCGCCGCATCCCGGATTCGAACTGGCGGAAAAACCGATCACTGAGGGGAGAATCGACAGAACTAATGGATACTTTTTACTCATCAACCTCCACCGCCGCAGCTCGTCAAACCGAAAACTCAGCCCAGACCTCAATGCAGGTACGCAAGCGTAACGGATCTCTCGAACCGGTCGATATCAACAAGATCGTCCGGGCAATTACGCGCTGCTGCTACGACCTGCCGTCGGTCGACAGCTTAAGGATCGCTACCAAAACCATCAGTGGGCTATATGACGGGGCTACGACCAGGGAACTGGACAAGCTCTCGATCCAGACAGCCGCCAGCCTAATATTTGAGGAGCCGGAATATTCGCGGCTCGGTGCACGGCTCCTCAATCAATATATCGAAAAAGAGGTCCGTAACCAGGAGATACATTCGTTTTCTCAATCGATCGCTTTCGGGGTAAAAGAGGGGCTGATCGGCGAGCGTGTCGCGAATTTTGTGATCGAGAACAGCCGCAAGCTGAACGACGCCATCGACCATACCCGCAATGACCTTTTTGCGTTTTTCGGACTGCGAACATTATATGATCGTTATTTACTGAAGAACCCGGAAACCCGCGACGTCATTGAGTCGCCGCAGTTTTTCTGGATGCGGGTCGCCTGCGGCCTGGCCGAGAACCCGTACGAAGCGATCGATCTCTACAACTTGTTTTCATCCTTAGAGTACGTGCCCTCGACCCCGACGTTGTTCAATTCCGGCACTCGTCACGAACAGCTTTCGTCATGTTTTCTGCTCGATTCGCCTCAGGACAGCCTTGACAGCATTTACAGGAAATATTCCGATGTTGCGATGCTCTCGAAATTCTCGGGCGGCATTGGCATCGCCTATCACCGGGTCCGCTCGCAGGGCTCGCTGATCCGGGGCACTAATGGCCATTCCAACGGCATCGTGCCGTGGCTCAAGACGCTCGATTCGAGCGTTTCGGCAGTCAATCAGGGCGGCAAGCGAAAAGGAGCCTGCTGTGTATATCTCGAAACGTGGCATGCTGATATAGACGATTTTCTCGAGCTCCGCGATAACACTGGCGACGAGGCCCGCCGCACCCACAACCTGAATATCGCCAACTGGATCCCCGACCTCTTTATGAAGCGCGTCCAGGCCGACGGGCAGTGGTCGCTTTTTGATCCCAAAGTTGTACCGCATTTTCCCGACCTCTATGGCGAGGAATTCGAGGCTGCGTACATAAAGGCCGAAGAAGAAGGCCTCTTTGTCCGCCAGATACAGGCCCGCGATCTGTACGCCAAGATGATGCGGACCATGGCCCAAACTGGTAACGGTTGGATGACCTTCAAGGACGCGGCTAACCGCAAATCGAATCAGACCGCCCGCCCGGAGAATGTTATTCACCTCTCGAATCTCTGCACCGAGATCATCGAAGTCACTTCCGACAATGAGACGGCCGTCTGCAACCTTGGCTCGATAAATGCGGCCAGATATGTGAAACGGAACGCGGACACTCCTGTCCGCATGAGTGCCGACCACGAATACGGACCGGGAGGAACCACCGATGCGGACAGGAGTGTCCGCGTTCCTTTCGAATTCGACTATGAGAAGCTTCGCCGCAATGTCCGTCTTGCTGTTCGTCAGCTAGACAAGGTTATAGACCTTAATTATTACGCCATTCAAAGCACGACAGACAGTAACAATCGCTGGCGTAACATCGGTCTCGGTATAATGGGTCTGCAAGACGTTTTCTTCCAAGTTCGGCTGCCATTTGACAGTGATGAGGCGCGTAATATCTCGGCAAAAATTCAGGAAGAGATCTACTTTTCGGCACTCGACGCTTCATCTGATCTCGCCATCGAACGTGGTGTTCACCCGTCGTTTCCCGAAACGCGTGCGGCTCAGGGCGATCTTCAGTTCGATTTCTGGGGGGTGACGCCGGACGACATGCCGCGTTGGGATGCACTGCGTGAAAAGATCAAGGCGACCGGCCTGAGAAACAGCCTGATGATCGCGATTGCCCCCACGGCGACGATCGCGTCCATCGCCGGATGCTGCGAATGCATCGAGCCCCAGGTGTCGAACCTCTTCAAACGCGAGACGCTCTCGGGCGATTTTGTCCAGATAAACAAATACCTGGTCAAAGAGCTAAAGGCCCTGAATCTCTGGACCGACGAGATCCGTAACAAGATCAAACTGAGCGAAGGCTCGGTCCAGGACATCGCCGAATTTAACGATGAGCTAAAAGCGATCTATCGCACCGCATGGGAGATCCCGATGCGCTCCCTGATCGACATGGCCGCCGACCGCGGGGCCTTTATCGACCAAAGCCAATCGCTCAACCTTTTCATGGAAAGCCCGAACATCGGCAAGCTCTCGTCAATGTATATGTACGCATGGCAAAAGGGTTTGAAGACGACGTATTACTTGCGTTCGCGACCCGCGACCCGCATAGCCCAAGTAACCGCAGCCGAAACGCAAGCAGCGGTTGAGCCCACCGTGACCTACACAGATCAGGAAGCATTGGTCTGTTCGTTGGAGAATCCGGAGGCTTGTGAAGCGTGCCAGTGACAAATCATGAATCTCGAATATCGAATAACGAATGAAGGAGTTTGATCTTAAAACACGAACGAAACAGTTCGCCTTGCGTATCATCAAGCTCTATAGATCACTGCCTAAGTCACCTGATGCTCAAGTTATTGGAAAACAAATATTGCGAAGCGGAACTAGCGTCGGGGCCCAATATAGAGAGGCCTGCAGGTCACGGTCAGATTCCGAATTCATCAGCAAAATGACAAGCAGCCTTCAGGAGTTGGATGAAACAGCATATTGGCTCGAATTGCTCATAGAAGGCGAAATTGTACATGCGGACAAGTTGGCCGCTCTTCAGGACGAGACAGAACAACTTATCGCGATCTTCGTGTCGTCGATAAAAACTACGAAAGCGAAGAAATAAGCATTCGATATTCGTTATTCGATATTCAATATTATGCTCTTAAATCCAGGTTTCAACCTAACCCTTCGCCCGATGAAGTACCCGCAGTTCTATGAGATGTACAAGAACGCGATCAAGAACACGTGGACGGTCGAGGAGGTCGATTTTTCGACCGACGTGATGGATCTGAGGAACAAAATGACGCCGTCCGAGCGTCATATGATCAATCGTTTGGTGGCGTTTTTTGCTACGGGTGATTCGATCGTGTCCAATAACCTGGTCCTGAATCTCTACAAGCACATCAATTCGCCCGAGGCGAGAATGTATCTGTCGCGACAGCTTTACGAAGAAGCTGTTCACGTGCAGTTTTACTTGACGCTGCTCGACACCTACATTCCTAACCACCACGAACGCGAACAGGCATTTGCAGCGGTCGAGAACATTCCGTCGATAAAGAAAAAAGCCGAGTTCTGCTTTAAGTGGATAGATTCAATTAATGAGCTGGATGCACTAACAACCCGGGACGAGCGAAAGCAATTTCTGCTCAACCTGATCTGCTTTGCCGCCTGCATTGAAGGACTCTTTTTCTTCGCGGCGTTCGCATACGTCTATTTCCTGCGTTCGAAAGGGCTGCTCCACGGCTTGGCTGCCGGTACCAATTGGGTATTCCGCGACGAATCGGCCCACATGGCCTTCGCCCTTGAGGTCGTAAAAAAGGTGCGGGACGAGGAGCCCGAGCTTTTCGACGAACACCTCAACCGCCAGATCGTCGAGATGATCGATGAAGCCGTCACCTGCGAAATGCAGTTTGCCGAGGACATCCTCTCGGGCGGCATCTCAGGCCTATCGGTCGCCGACATGCGGCAGTATCTCGAATTTATCGCCGATCAGCGGCTCGTCATGCTCGGCCTGCAGCGTGTCTACGGAGCCAAGAATCCGTTCTCCTTCATGGACCTACAGGACGTCCAGGAACTAGCCAACTTCTTCGAACGCCGCGTGTCGGCATACCAGGTCGCAGTCGCCGGCGAAGTGAGCTTTAGCGAGGCGTTTTAAGAAGGTGTTTCAGATTCTGTCCAATTTTCCAACGCGATTCCCTTTATCCTCTTAAAGTGGTCGGTGTTGTTTGTGACCATTGTCAGATTGTGGGTTACTGCGGTTACGCCAATCAAGAGGTCAAATTCATCAATGGGTATTCCGGCTTTTCTTAACCTGGCTTTTTCTTTCGTATAAAGTTCGAGCGAATGAAAAATTGGGACGATCTTTACTCCGGTTAAAAAATTATCAAGCGTTTTCTTATTCTTCTCTTTCTTTTCGCTGTTCTCAACACCAAACATTAGCTCGGCAAGCGTGATCTCGGAAATGAAACAGTTCTCTGGGTCGGCCTTCTCAAATTTCGTCTTGAGTTCAAACTGGCCTTTGATGTAGTAGATGCAGATGTTGGTGTCAATGAGATACTTTTTCAAAGCTGTTCTATCTGCCTCTTGAAAGTTCTGCTCCCGCGAATGTCGCTGATCATCTCGTCGGCCGTCTGTTTTGATTCCCAAGCGCCAAACGCCTTGTAAAAAGAATTACTTTTGTAGGAAATGTCGGTCTTTACAGAAAGTGTGAGCTTGGAAATAAGGTCGAGTTTATCGCTCGGACTCAGATTGCCCAGCAACCGCAAATAGCCGTCAATAAGTGTTGCGTTTATGTCGATTACTTTCATTGTCATTCTGCTTATCCTGTTGCAAATGTAACAAGAAAAGCATCTTTGTTTCAAGGTTTCACTACCGTCATGAGGTTAAACGGTCATTCAATCGCCAACCAACGCATGCGTATGCTCGGCCTGCAAAAGGTCTACGGATTGAAAACCCCATTCTCCTTCATGGACCTGCAAGGCGTCCAGGAATTAGCCAACTTCTTCGAACGCCGCGTGTCCGCCTATCAGGTAGCAGTCGCTGGTGAGGTGAGTTTCAGCGAGACGTTTTAGGTCATCGATCAAACTTCAGGATCGCATTTCCAAGCCCGGTAATGTAAAAGGTCTTATGATCGCGGGACCAAAACATTCCCGTCAGCACGCCGGGCAGCGGGTTCGAAAGTTCCGGCCCGAGCAGTTCGAGCAGGGGTTTCCCGGTCCGGCTGCGGACGTTCCATTCTTCCTGGATCTTTGCGTTGCTTGCTGAAGGTGCGTCAAAAACGGTATGAAGGCTTCGACACTTTTTGTCGACAGCAAAGACCCTGTTACTTATGGGTGACGCGATCCAAAGATTATCGTCCTTATCGAACGCAAGATTGTCGGGAGAGGTCACATTCTGATAGACCTCACGCTCGGCCAGACTTGAACTTTCGACTTTGATCTTGTAACGAAGCACCCGATCCATCATCGTTTCGGCAACGTATAGATATTCTTCCGCTTTATTTAGAGCAATTCCGTTGGCGAAATAGATGTTTCCTGCAACTTCAACTGCAGGAGCCTTAAATTGATCTCCCAAACCGCGAAGATAAAAGACCGCGCCCGAATCGATCGGCCGGTTAACAGCTGTCCACATTTCATCCGGGCCGGCGTTTTTCGCGGACTGTGTGAACCAGATCGTTCCCTTGCTGTCGCGGACAAGACTATTAATACCGAAGGGGTGATCGTAGATTATTCGTGTCTCTTCGGTCTTGGTATCAACTCGATATATTTTTCCTGAGTAAACGTCCGCGAGCAGCAGATGCCGACCGTCTCTTTCCATGAATATGCCGTTTGGGCCGGCAACGACCTTTGGTGGGTCGTGCACCCAGCCTGCGTCCTTAAATTTTCCGAAAGGGCCGCTGTTGCCGTTCACGTCGATTACTCTCAATCCGAATGCCTCGTCGCCGACAATAATCCGTCCGTCAGCAAGCGCTTTCCCATCCTCGGAATGGTGAAGCGATCTGTCCATGGGAAAAATATTCGACTCGTTAAACGTGTAACTTGGAAAATCGGTCGCACGGCAATTCGATTTGGACGAGTTTGTTGTCTGAGACCACGATGGGCTGGTAAGTTGAGAAATTATCCCAATGACGAGTAAGCAAAAGGCCGTTTTGATCAACATATATTTTGGTTTTTCCAAGTGCTGGCCAATATTAGGCCTGCGCGCTGATTCTGTCAATTCTGATCTTAAGCTCGGTTGCGGCGTTATCTCAGGTTCGTTTCCAACGGATCTAGGCCCAGGGTCCCTATTGATATGTCTCGCCGTTATGCTTAATCCATCCGCCGACATGACTTCTGGCCGGATCGTGGTGCGTCCAATGTATCAGGCCGCCCTGCTCGTTCCAGACATACTCGCCGAAAAAGCTGACGGTATCGCCGACCTTCAAATCCGGGATCCGCGGTGCCAGATCGATGTTGTGCTGAATAAGGACCGTCTGTCCCGAGGCGAGTCGGATAATGATCCGCTGATGCCGCGAACCTTGCATGTCATCCGGCAATACGCGAGTAACCACGCCCTCACCCTCGACTTGAACGTCGCTTTTGCGCTGCTCAAAAGCACGTTCGATCACCGCTCTTTCAACCTGCCTATCGAGTGGGGGCGAAACACTACAGGCCGCGTACAGTCCGATCAACAGCAAGGCCAGGCCAATAGCAATTGTAATTCGCATTCTGGGTGATTATACCTGAACTCAGGCTTTTCCAATCGTTCGCTCGACCTGACGAACGTGTCTTTATATCATTAGAGAATATGACTGGACAGATCACAGACATTATCAAGCACCACTATCGGCATTTCAATGCAGCGGCCTTGATCGATGCTGCGGACGGTTATAAGCAGCATCTCGACCGCGGGGGCAAAATGATGATCACGCTTGCCGGTGCGATGTCGACGGCGGAGCTGGGGTTGAGCTTGGCCGAGATGATCCGTCAGGATAAGGTGCAGATCATATCCTGCACCGGGGCCAATCTTGAGGAAGACCTGTTTAACCTCGTCGCCCATGATTTTTACGAACGCGTGCCGCATTACCGCGACCTGACGCCCCGAGACGAGCAAGAGCTACTCGACCGCCACATGAACCGCGTGACCGACACCTGCATCCCCGAAATGGAAGCGATGCGGCGGCTCGAAAAGGCGATGGTCGATGTCTGGGCTAAGGCAGACATCGAGGGTAACCAATATTTTCCGCACGAATTTATGTATCAAGTTCTGAGTAACGGCTCGCTAGAGGAGTATTACCAGATCGACCTGAAAGACTCGTGGATGTTCGCCGCGATGGAGAAAAACCTGCCGATGGTGGTGCCCGGCTGGGAAGATTCGACAATGGGCAATATGTTCGCAGGGCACGTGATCAGCGGCGATATTGAGAACGTCCACACCGTCCGCACCGGTATCGAGTACATGACAATGCTCGCCGATTGGTACACAAATAACGCAACCGACGATTCGACGATCGGCTTCTTCCAGATCGGAGGCGGCATTGCGGGCGATTTCCCGATCTGTGTCGTCCCGATGCTTCACCAGGACCTGCAGCGTGATAATATCCCGGTCTGGGGCTATTTCTGTCAGATCTCTGATTCGACCACGTCCTACGGCTCCTACTCCGGCGCCGTGCCGAACGAAAAGATCACATGGGGTAAACTCGAAGCCACGACGCCAAAATACATCGTCGAATCGGACGCCTCCATCGTCGCCCCGCTGATGTTTGCTTATATTTTGGGGTGGTAACGGAACGCGGACACTCTTGTCCGCATCGCCGGTTCCTCCGGCGAGACTTGGGTTGCAACGGAATATTTTCGCGTCGAAGCGACGCTCATGCGGACAGGGGTGTCCGCGCTCCAATTATCGTCAATCCGACGCTTCGATCGTGGCACCGTTGATGTTCGCGTATATTTTGGGTTGGTAACGGACCGCGGACACTCTTGTCCGCATCGCCGGTTCCTCCAGCGAGACATGTGTCGAAACGGGACGTCTTCGCGTCGAAGCGACGCTCATGCGGACAGGAGTGTCCGCGCTCCATTTATGGAACATTTTGATGTGCTCATTATCGGTGCGGGGCTTTCGGGGATCGGGGCCGGCGCGCGCCTGCGGATAGATTGCCCGGACAAGACTTTCGCGATCCTTGAGGGACGCGAGGCGATGGGCGGGACGTGGGACCTATTTCGATATCCGGGCGTTCGGTCTGATTCGGACATGTTTACGCTCGGTTATCGATTTCGGCCGTGGAGCGACGCGAAGGCGATTGCTGACGGGCCCGCGATACTCAATTACATCCGCGAGACATCCAGCGAATACGATCTCGATAATGAGATCCGCTACGGATATCGTGTAAATCGTGCAATTTGGTCGTCAGAAAATTCTCAATGGACGGTCGAAGCACAGTTGCACAAGCCCGCGCGTGAGCAAGGGCGTAATGGGGCCGCGGCCATCAAGGCCGAAACACAACTGGCAGAAAATGTTCCCGGTGTCGATAGCCCGCACGTCAGTGAGGGCTCAGCGAAGGAGGAATGCCTCCGGCAGAGACCCGGAGACGCAGAGGCAGAAATGGTTCACCTCACCTGCAGCTTCCTATACCTCTGTACCGGCTATTACGAATACGAGCAGGGCTACACGCCCGAATGGCCCCAGTTCGAAAAATACACGGGCACGGTCGTTCATCCGCAGAAATGGCCCTCGGATCTCGACTACGCAGGTAAGAAAGTTCTCGTGATCGGCAGCGGTGCGACGGCCGTCACGCTCGTTCCGGCGATGGCCGAAACTGCCGAACATGTGACGATGTTGCAGCGTTCTCCTACTTATATTGTCTCTTTACCATCCGAGGATAAGATCGCGAACGCGTTCCGTGCCGTGCTTCCCGCAAAGGCCGCGTACGCGCTTACGCGTTGGAAGAACGTGCTCAGGCAGATGTTTTTTTACGAACTCTCGCGAAGGCGTCCGTC
>JBGTCF010000351.1:0-3514 GCA_041748975.1 Pyrinomonadaceae bacterium | reverse complement strand
ACCGGGCTTAGCCCATATCATTTACAGCGGAGCTTTAAGGCGGTGGTCGGTGTGAGCCCCAAGAAATATGCAGAGGTGAAAAGAATGGAGAAATTTAAAAGTGAGCTTCGAGGTGGAAGCGATGTAACGACGGCAATGTATGATGCCGGTTTTGGTTCCAGCCGCGGACTGTATGAGAATGCGGTCGAGAATTTGGGAATGACGCCCGCAACCTATAGGAAAGGCGGAGCCGGGCTTGAGATCAGCTACGCCGTAGCCGATTGCGAACTGGGAAAGCTGCTTGTCGCCCGAACGACACGCGGAATTTGCAGCGTTACATTTGGCGATACAAAAGAAGGTCTCGAAGCTGGACTCAAGGCCGAGTTTCCGAATGCAGCGATAACGGCGGACGCTACTGACCTCACTAGTACGGTTGGCGCGATCATCTCTTACCTTTCGGGAAAGGAGCGGCGCCTTAAGCTGCCGCTGGATCTCCGGGCCACTGCTTTCCAACTACAGGTGTGGGAGCTGCTTCGCATGATCCCGTATGGGCAAACGCGATCATACGGCGAGATCGCCGAGAAATTAGGCGACAAGAATAAGGTCAGGGCCGTTGCCCGAGCGTGTGCAGCGAATCCTGTCGCACTGTTGATTCCGTGTCACCGCGTGATCGCGGCGGACGGTAAACTGAGCGGTTATAGATGGGGGATAGACCGAAAGGAAACGCTCCTGAAGTACGAGCGAGGTCACGCCGGACGAACCGACTAGCCGACGCAATCTTCAGTTTTGTAGATTTTTGTAAAGTTTCGGGCATGCAACGCTTGCTGTGTTGCGTACCCGTTACTTTTTCTATATTCTCTCCCTAAACCTATTTTCAGTTAGGCTCCAATTTGTAATTACAATTAAAGATATGAGATCAAAGCTATGTTTGCTTTCGTTTGCGGCTATTTGTTCGCTTTTTAGCGCGGCCTTGAATGCGCAGAGTTACGCGATAACCAATGCTCGGATCGTGACCGTTTCGGGTGCCACGATCGAAAAGGGGACGGTCGTTGTCAGAAACGGGCTGATCGAGGCCGTCGGTGCCAACCTTAAGGCCCCTGCCGATGCTCAGGTGTTCGACGCAACCGGCCTTACGGTCTATCCCGGATTCTTCGACACGTTAACAAATCTAGGGTTACAAGCAGCTCCGGCCGCGCCTGCTGGCCCTGGCGGCGGCGGCGGTGGAGGAGCGGCTGCGGCAGCTGCAGCAGCGGCATCTGCGTCGCAATCCAACTCCAATTATCCGGCTGGTTTAAGGCCTGAACTCCAGACATTCGAAGCCCTCAGGGGAAACGAAACGCAGTTTGAGGCGGTACGGAACGCGGGCTTTACCACGGTTTTGACAACGGGCCGGACCGGCATCTTTACCGGGCAGTCCGCTATTATCAACCTTGCCGGCGACTCTATTTCGGCAATGGTTGTGAAGACACCATTTGCCCAGCATGTCACGTTCACAACGATCGGCGGCGGCAATTACCCAGTTTCGCTCCTCGGAACTTTTTCTGCTCTCCGCCAAATATTCCATGATGCCCAGAGGCAGCAGGAATGGCAAAAACAGTATGCCGCCGACCCCCGCGGTATGAAGCGACCAGAGACCGATAGATCGCTTGAGGCCCTGTACCCGGCATTGAACCGGCAAGTCCCTGTCGTATTTAACGCGAATACAGAGATCGAGATAATCCGAGCGCTCGACATGATAAGGGAACTGAACCTTCGGGGTGTGATAGCGGGCGGACAAGAGTCATGGAAGGTTGCCGACCGATTAAAAGCTCAGGATGTGCCGGTGCTGTTATCGATGAACTTTCCTAAACGCACGACGGCGACATCGCCCGACGCCGATCCTGAAACCCTGGATATGCTGAGATTTCGGGCGGAAACCCCTAAGGGGCCGGGCCGGTTAGCTGCGGCTGGCGTGAGATTCGCGTTTCAATCCGGTGGAGTTACTCCACTCGGAGACTTCTTTGGTAACGCCGCAAAAACCGTCGATAACGGACTTAGCCGTGACGCCGCCGTTAGGGCTATGACGCTGAGCGCGGCCGAGATCCTGGGCGTTGAGAACCGCCTCGGATCGATAGAACCGGGCAAGATCGCAAACCTTACATTGGTAAAGGGTGACCTTTTTGGCCGGGACAGGTTTGTTCCGCAGATCATCATTGACGGAAAGGTATTTGAGCAAAAGGAATCGGTCAGGCCGGCCGGCGGTCGAGGTCCAGGGGCGGGGCCAGGGCCGGGCGGACCAGGGGCAACTCCGGCGGGCTTACCGAACATTACAGGCTCTTATACTGTCGCCATCGATGTTCCGGGCCAGCCGCTCACAGCGACTTGGACCTTTAATCAACAGGGGGCCGCGTTCACCGGGACGATGGTATCTTCGCTCGGGACGACACAGTTGACTGGCGGTCGTATCACCGCGGACGGGTTCAGTTTTAGTGCGATCGTCGAATTCGGCGGTCAAACGATAGACATAAGGGTCGCCGGCACTATTACCGGGACGCAGATCAGCGGCACGGTCGACTCGACACAAGGACCGGTTACTTTCACAGGAACAAAGAATCCGTAAGCGCGAGGCTTATACACGAGAAATCATATGAAGAAGATCACGTTTTATTGCATCTTGCTCCTTCTGATCACAGGAGGATCGCATTCGACGGTACACTCGCAGACGGCGGGGGATGTGCTGATCAAAAACGCAACGGTTATGACCGCCATCCGCGGCACGCTTGCGGAATCGGACATCCTCGTTCAGAAAGGCAAGATCACGCGGATCGGTAAGAATTTATCGGCACCGAGCGGCGTGCGGGTCATCGATGCGACGGGTAAATACGTCACACCCGGGATCATCGACGCCCATTCCCACGCGATGGTGAGTGCAATCAACGAAGGTGCCTTTTCGGTCACCTCGATGACGCGGATCAGGGACGTGCTCAATCCGACGGATGTTTCCATCTACCGTGCTCTCGCAGGTGGTGTGACGGGAGCATTGCTACTGCATGGATCGGCAAATTCCATCGGCGGGCAAAGTTCGACCGTCAAATTCAAATGGGGTCGGCCTGTAGAGGAATTTTTAGTTGCGGACGCGCCGCCGGGAATAAAATTTGCGATGGGCGAGAACGTTCGCCGGACGACCCAGGCTCCACAGCCGGGACAGCAGCTAAGGTATCCGCGTACGCGTCAGGGCGTGATCGAGACGATGCGGGATGCATTTGTGCGAGCACGTGACTATCGGCAGGCGTGGGCGGATTTTAACGCCAAGAAAACAAAGGTTGCGCCGCGTCGAGATTTCGAACTCGAACCGCTCGTCGAGATCATCGAAGGCAAGCGGCTCGTTCATGCCCACGGCTATCGCTCGGACGAACATCTGAACCTGCTTATTCTCGCTGACGAATTCGGTTTCAAGATCGGAACGCTGCAGCACGCGCTCGAGGCATACAAGATCGCACCAGAGATCGCGAAACGAAACACGGGAGTCTCGATATTCGCGGACAGCTGGGGCTTT
>JBGTCF010000350.1:0-2258 GCA_041748975.1 Pyrinomonadaceae bacterium | reverse complement strand
GGGAGCGTCGGGAGCATGCTTGGCGACCGAGGCGACGCCGTTTTCCATCGAACGGGTGGTCTTATACATTTCGCTCTTGCCGATCGTCTCACCGTTGGCGGCCTTCATGACGAAATAGGGCGAGCCGTCCTTTGCGGTTTTTCGTTCGAAGCGTTTATCGTTTCCGGCGTTCTTTTTGACTGAAGTGATGCTCTTGGTGGCGGAGCTTCGTGATTCGTAAGCTTCGCTCGTCAAAACGATCTGCCCATTAGAAGCTTTTAGCATGAAACGGACTTTTCCGGTCTTGCCGGTCTTGATCTCAAATTTTCCTGGCATTAATATTTTGTCTCCTCTTTGCTGAATATTAAAATGCGGATGAAACTGCTTTCCGGCGAATAAAATATTGCATAGTATGTTACATGCCGCAAGCGAAAAGTGTGTTATTCGAGAAAATCATGCGGCATATCCCTTGGTCCTAGGTTGTTTCGCGAGATGATTCGGGCACAGCCATTCCACCGCAGGATGGCGTCGTCGTTACCTGCGGGGCGCATAGCCTCTGCCGTTTCGAAGCAATCCATCGCCTGCCGGAAAAGCTCGTAGGCTCCGACCCCACCTTTTGCAAGGGTTGCCTTTCCCCGGCGCTCATACATGATGCCGCTGTAGTAGGTCCGCTCGTAATCACCGCTGATACGTGTCAAGTATTCTGTTATGCGTGCATCGCCGATCGCGTAGTCCTTACCAAATCGATCGCTCATAGCCAGAACGATATTTATCAAGGCTTCCTGGTTATCGGGCTCGATAGCGAGGATGTCAAGATATATGCTCTCAGCGGCACCTGGCTCGTTTAGCAGCCGGTAGCGGTTCGCCTTTTCAAGTGCGGCGGGAATTGCCTCGGGTGATAATGGCTTAACTTGGAACATAGCTATTTCTTCCTAAACAGCTTCACCAACTTACGCAGTGGATCGTAGTGCTCATCGACTACGCGCTCCTTGAGCGGAATAATAGCATTATCTGTGATGGTTATGTGCTCGGGACACACTTTTGTGCAGCATTTTGTGATGTTGCAGTAGCCGATGCCGAAGGCGTCCTTTAGATCTTCTGTCCGGTTCTCAGTGTCGAGCGGGTGCATTTCGAGCGCAGCCGCGTATACGAGAAAACGCGGTCCAATGAATTCCGCGTGCTTTTCGTGATCACGAAGCACATGACAAACATCCTGGCAAAGAAAGCACTCGATACATTTTCGAAATTCCTGAACGCGGTCGACGTCCGACTGCTGCATCCGCCAAGTTCCATCCGGTGCGTCAGGTTTCCGCGGGTTGAATTTCTTGATCCGTTTCTTGACCTCGTAGTTCCACGAGACGTCGGTGATCAGGTCTTTGACAGGCGGAAATGCCCGCATCGGCTCGATCGTTACGGGCTCGTCGATCGGGATCGTGTCGAGCCGCGTCATGCACATCAGCTGCGGTTTGCCGTTGATTTCGGCGGAGCACGAGCCGCATTTACCGGCCTTGCAGTTCCAGCGACAGGCAAGGTCAGGGGCCGACTCGGATTGGATCTGATGGACCGCATCGAGCACGACCATCCCCTCGGTTACCTCGGTCTGGTAATCGACCAACTCACCGCTATCACGGCCGCCTCGTCGTATGCTGAATGTGGCCTTCTTCATAATATTTTTAGCCACGAATTACACGAATAGAACGAATGTGAACTATTTGCGTTATTCGTGCAATTCATGGCAAACACATCGCTTCTATCCCATTTCTTCGATGATCTGCTTCAACTCCTCCGGCATTTCCTGGATCGGTATACGCGAAATCTTCATTTGCCCATCCGCATCTTTCTTCAGAGAAAAGTTAAACTTCGCAAACTCCGGGTCCTTGGTCGGGTAATCTTCGCGATATTGCCCGCCGCGGCTTTCGCGGCGTTCGATAGCGGAACGAGTGATCGCTTCTGAAACCGTCAACAGATTATGAAGATCGAGCGCGGTGTGCCAGCCGGGGTTGAAATCGACGTTGCCCGGCACATATGCTTTGCCGGACCGTTCGTTTAGCTGTTTTAGACCATCGAGGGCCCGCCTCATCTCATCCTCGGTGCGAACAATCCCGACGAGGTCCTGCATCATTTCCTGGAGGTCGTTCTGGATGGCGAACGGGTTCTCGCCTCCGTCGCGTTCGAAAGGCTCGAGGGCTGTTCGGGTCGTTCGCTCGATCGCTTCGTCATTGACCGTTCCATGGCCATTCTCTTTAGCAAACACAGCCGCGTACTCGCCCGCACGTTTG
>JBGTCF010000349.1:0-5385 GCA_041748975.1 Pyrinomonadaceae bacterium | reverse complement strand
ATCGGCGAAGGCGATACCGGACCGAATACCGGCGGAATGGGCACATTCACCGATGATTCGCTTCTTAATCCTAACGAGATCGAATACATAAAGGAGATGATGATCAGGCCGACGCTTCGCGGATGCGTCAGCGAAGGAATGCCCTATCGCGGAATTCTCTTTCTTGGTCTCATGATGACCACGGATGGCCCGCGGCTGCTCGAATACAACGTGCGTTTTGGCGATCCTGAAACGCAGTCGATACTCGTACGGCTCGAAACCGACTTTGCAGAGATCTGCGAAGCGATGCTTGACGGCAAACTTGCGAATCTTGAGATCAAATGGCGGCCCGGAAGCTCGGCATGCGTGGTACTTGCCGCTGGCGGATATCCGGCTAAACCCATTATCGGTGACGTTATAACAGGGCTTGAACACGCCGCGGCCTTAGGTGATGTGAAGATCTTCCACGCCGGGAGTTCCATGTCGGCCTCGGGCGAGTTCTCAACTGCGGGCGGCCGTGTCCTCGGTGTAACCGCAGTCGGCTCCGATCTAAACGCTGCCCTCTCAAGAGTGTACGAAGCCGTTTCGTTTGTCAGTTGGCCGGGAATGCAGTTCAGACGCGATATCGGCACGACGAACGGACCCGAGAAATGATCACCATTATCGATTATCGGGGATTCGTAGCAGCTTCATGCCCTTGCGATTTTACTCAGTGGGAAAGGTTTCCCTGGTTCTTTAGGGCATGATGACCATTCACTTTGACGATCAATTAATGGTCATTTAAAATCCTTAAGAGGGAGGCCCTCTGCAAAGCCTCCCTCATAACATTTACCCCTTGTTCGTTGAATGATTCCCCCGTGATCGTCGTCCGCCCCATCACCTGCGAACTGCTTTCATCATCATTCAACAGTAATGAGTATGCTTCAATAATAAATCATTCGAAATCGGGAAAAATAGAAACTTTTTTAGGAAAAATAAGAAAAGTAAAAAGGGAGTTCCCTAAGGTTATTAGGGAAAATCCCTAGTCACGCGCGGGGCCTGTGTATGACAAAGGATCGCCCTTTCTCACGCGCGGGGTTGTGTAAGTTGGTTACCTAAAATAGGACTCTATGTGTTTCGAATATGGCCGGCTTAACTGAGCTTCGGATGCGGCATGTTGTACGACGGCTGTTGCCCGCGACAACCGCGCCAACAGCCCCAGGGATCGGAGGATCGATGACAGCGTCGTGGGCCACTAGTCGCCGGAGCAAGCGTTAAAAAGGGGATGCGGCCAGGCGGCCGCATCCCCTCGAGGTCAAGAGACCTGTTTTATTGACTTCTGGTGGCTGTAAAGGGAAGCGTACCCATACCGGGTACATTTAAGGTTCCCGACATCTTGGTGCCGTCAACCTTGCCTTTGACCGCGATCGTTGTCGGACTTCCCTGGACATCGGCCTGAAGCGTGCCCGACACCTGCATGCCCGCGACTTTGCCGTTCTGGAATGAACCGCCGCCAACCATCGAGTTCATTGTTCCCGTAAAGTCGGCCCCGTTCTGCTTGAGATCGACATTTAGATCGACTATCTGGCCGTGAGCATCGACCGAAAATGTCCATTTTCCCGAGACGTCAGCCGGGGCACCGGCCGCAGCTTTAGGAGCGTTCGGGTCAATGATCTTCACCGTTTTCGGATCGACGGTGATCTCGCTGAGGCGTTTGGCGACTTCCGGAGTCATTGATTCCTGATATCGTCCCCCGAGGTGTTTTGCAAGGAATTTCTCTATACTTGCCATCATTGCGAGGTTATTTACCGGACGGGCAAAACCGTGCCCTTCGTCGGGTGCAACGAGATACTCCACCGGATAATTGCGATCGCGTAATGCAACGACGATCTGGTCGGATTCACGCTGATTAACGCGGGGATCATTGGCACCTTGCGCAACCAGCAGCGGGGTTTTGATCTTGTCAGCGTAAGTCAGCGGGGACTGACGTTTCATTTGTGCCAGACCTTCTGGGGTGTTTGGATCTCCCATACGTTTATAAAATGTCGTTCGGATGGCTTCCCAATATGGCGGTACTGATTCGAGCAGCGTAATAAGATTCGACGGTGGAACGATCGCAACCGAGGCCGCATATTCATCCGGGGTGAACGTCACACCGGCAAGTGCTGCATAACCGCCGTAGCTGCCGCCCATGATGCCGACACGCTTGGGATCGGCGATGCCCTGTTCGACAAGGTACTTTTTGCCCCAGGTGATGTCGTCCTGCATCTTTTGGCCCCATTCGTTGTTGCCCGCATTGAGAAACTTCTTTCCATAACCGGTCGAGGCTCTGAAATTCGGCTGCAGGACAGCATAGCCGCGGTTTGCGAGAAATTGAGCGAGAGTATTGTAACCCCAGTTGTCGCGGCCCCACGGACCGCCATGGACCAACAGCACGGTCGGCAGGTTCTTGCCGTTCGAACCTTTAGGGATCGTCAGATAGGCCGGGATTTCGAGGCCGTCCGATGATTTGTAGCGAACAGCCTTCATCGGCGAAAGGGCCTTGCGGTCAAGGTTTTGCCGGACCTGATACAGCGTGCTCAGATCTTTGGACTTGCGGTCAAACAGCCATACCGTGCCGGGGTCGGTATCGCTAAATGTCGCGACGACGAACTTGGTTTCATCCGCAGTGCTCGAATTAAAGCTTATTTCGCGGTCACCCAACTTCTTTTTGATCAGGTTATAGTCCTTCTCAAAATCTTTGTCCTTCCAGTAAACGCGTACGCGGTCGTCGTTGTACGAGGTCGCGATCACTTCGTGTGAAAGGTCAGAGATATTGACGCCGTTCAGGTCAACTTTGCCGAGCGGGTCGCTTTCGACCTTTTCGGTCGCCCCTGTCTGGGCATCCATCAGGTGCAGCTCGATAAGGTCGCTGCTGCCTTTGTTGGTTTGAAGATAGACCCGCTTATTGTCCTTGTGAAAGGCGACGGGCGAACACGATTCAAAAACGTCGCAGGAATAGATCTTTGTGGATTTACCATCAGGATCAACGCGAAGTATTTCGGTGTCACCATTTTGAGCCGAGCGGACAGCAAGCCGGATCTTGTCGGCGTTATCAAAGATCATTCCCTGTCGGCGGTCTTTGTTTTCCGAAATAAGCGTGCGTTCGCCCGTCGAGATCTTGACCTTATAAAGATCGTGCCATGCCTTGTCGCGATCGTTGATACCGACATAGATCGCATCCGGGTCCGACTTCGGCACAGCCTGGATCATTGCCCTGATGCCTTTAGCGTCGGTTATATTGCGTGCGGCAGGAACTGGGGACCCG
Source organism: Pyrinomonadaceae bacterium (assembly GCA_041748975.1). GTDB lineage: Bacteria > Acidobacteriota > Blastocatellia > Pyrinomonadales > Pyrinomonadaceae > OLB17. The sequence continues at coordinate 2,120 of JBGTCF010000349.1, read as the reverse complement.
GCTCCGGCCTTGTCGGCGGGATTTACGGCGTAGACGTTGAAATTTTCATCCCCGCCCTTGTCTTGTACAAAGAGAATGTACTTGCCGTCGCGCGACCAAAAATAGGACCTGACAGGGCGCGTCTGGTCATTGGTCATCGGACGTGCAGCATCAAAGGGTTCACTTATCCCTTTTACCCAGACGTTCATTGTGCCGTTGAGCGGCTTGACGAAAGATATATACTTGCCATCCGGCGAGATCTGGGCGCCGGCGTATTCCGGATTCCCGAAAAATATTTCACGATCGATGAGCGGCATCTGCTGTGCGGATGCCGCAGAAAAGGCCATAAACGATAGAATAAGCGTAAAAACTAGTTTGCAGATTTTCATAGTATTTTGATTTCTCCGATGGTTACGAACTCAGGGCGTCAGGAGTTTCACGCAAATTCGTGCCACCCCTCATAGGCCCATTTTCTTTTTCGAAATTTGCCTTCATTCCAGAACCCTTTGGTCAGTTCGATCCTAGGTTCTGTGTGTTTTGGCATTAAGACTGTCACCACATCAAACCTGTGCGGCACTTCCCAGACGCGAAAGGTGCGGCGATATATTTTTGCCGTGCGAATGATCTGTCGCTGCTTCCTCAGATCGACATTTGTAAGGATGGGAGTGAATTCATCCGATCGCCGGGTCTTAACCTCAACAAAACAAAGCGTGTCGCCATCCAGGGCGATAATGTCGATCTCGCCGGTAACCTGGACGCCGCGGCTGTTGCGGCCGACCGGGACCTTGAAATTCGCGATGACTAGACGGTAGCCGGCAGACTTAAGAAATTCGGCTGCGAGAGCCTCGCCGCGAAACCCCAAAGTCGCTCGTGCGTCAGGCTTGACGCCATTCTCACCATCGATAATCGACAATACTTCCGACATTCGCTATTTTTGGAATATGAATTTTAATTGTATCAGAACTTTTGCGGGGCTGGGAATGCTCCTGCTCGCACAGGCCGTATCGACCGTCGCACAGGGATCTCCGACCCCAACGCCGACACCAGCCGCGCCGCCGCCTCTCCCCCGTATAGTAAACGTCGAAAAGCCCCTCACAAGATCGATCGATCCGAAGCATTTGCCCGCACCATTTCACACCGAGAGTGCCCGCCGCCCCTCGAAAGTCGTTCCCCAGCCGGCGAATGCCCAATTAACTGTGCCGAAGGGGTTTAAGGTCAACGTATTCGCCGAGGGCGGGTTCACTTATCCCAGGTGGATGGCACTGGCACCGAACGGCGATGTATTTGTAGCCGATTCGCGAGCCAATACGATCGTCGTGCTTCGCGATACCAATAAGGATGGCAAGGCCGATCAGCGTTTTGTCTGGTCAAACAAGCTTGCACAGCCATTCGGGATGGCGTTTCATAAGGACTGGTTTTACGTGGCGAATACCGATTCTATAGTTCGGTTCAAATATAAGAGCGGACAGACCGAGGCTGTGGGCGAGCCGGAACGTATAGTCGAATTGACGGCCGGCGGCTATAACCAGCACTGGACCCGCAACATTATCTTCTCGCCGGATGGCAAGAAGATGTTTGTTTCGATTGGTTCGGCAACGAATGTCTCGGTCGAAGAAGACCCACGCCGTGCCGCGATCTCTGTCTATGATCCCGACGGCAAGAACCACCGCATATTCGCCGGCGGCCTAAGAAATCCCATTGGACTGGCCTGGAACCCGAAGACCGGCGAGCTTTGGACCGCCGTTAACGAGCGTGACGGCCTCGGCGATGATCTTGTTCCCGATTACGCGACATCGGTAAAAGAAGGCGGCTGGTACGGCTGGCCTTATTCCTATATCGGACAGATCGAGGACCCGCGTAGAAAAGGCGAATCGCCCGAACACGTGAAGAAATCGATCGTTCCAGACGTGCTGTTTCGTTCGCATGTTGCCTCTCTCGGCATCGAATTTTATACCGGTAAAATGTTCCCGAGGGAATATCGGGGTGATGCCTTTGTCGCGTTTCACGGATCCTGGAATCGCCACAAACTGTCGGGTTACAAGATTGTTCGCATCAAATTCGACGATAAAGGCAAGCTGGAAGGGAACTCGTACGAGGAATTCGTCTCGGGCTGGCTGCCAAACGAAAATTCAAACGAGGTC
>JBGTCF010000348.1:0-7155 GCA_041748975.1 Pyrinomonadaceae bacterium | reverse complement strand
CTGGCAAAGGCGATCAAACGTGCGCGATCGATGGCAATGCTGCCGTTCGTTGCGGATTAAGAGAGTTAGTTCCGAGTTTAGGGTTCCAAGTTCCAAGTTGAGTGGGGCTTTACGAGAATTTCTAAATGTGGAACGTGACTTTAACTCAAAATTGAAACTCATTGAAGTTGGGATTAATACATCATGGCAAATACTACTATTTTATTACGCGAGGACATAGAGCATGTCGGCGGACGCGGTGAGATCGTCAAGGTCAAGGCCGGATACGCGCGAAACTTCTTATTGCCCCAAGGCTACGCGACGCTCGCGACCAAGGGAAATGTAAAGCAGATCGAACAAGAGAGGTCTGCTCTGCTCAAGAAAGCAGCGATCGAGCGTGCGACCGCAGAGGCACAAAAAGAGCAGATGGAAACGATCGCTCTAAGCTTTGAGCGTAAAGCCGGCGATCACGGAACTCTTTTCGGTTCAGTCACGTCGATGGACATCGCTGAGGCATTAAACGCCAAGGGCTATGAGATCGACCGTCGTAAGATTGTTATGAAAGACGCGATCAAGGAAACCGGCGAATTTACGGTGAATATTAAACTTCACCGTGAAGTTACTCTAACGGTTCCGGTTACGGTAACGGCCGAGGGCGGCGAGGCCGAGGCAAAACCGGAGCGAAAGACCAAGAAAGACGCAGAACCTAAAGCCGAAGAGGTAAAGGCCGCGGCGCCGGATGAAGAAGCTGCTCCTTCGGTCGAGGAAACCGCTACAGAAGAACCGGCAGCAGAAAAAACGGAGACGGACGAAACAGAAGCGTAGTTCAGAGAAATAATCAGGAACCGCGAAAAACACGAAATGCACGAAAATAATATTCGTGAGTTTCGTGTTTTTTCATGTGTTTCTGCGCCCGAGCGTTCCTTAAAGACAACATTTATTTACGGTTACCGACTTTCTATTTCGGCCTTTAGACAAGGCCGTTTTTTGTGGCTAAAATTAGCTTCACTCAAGCAAGGATCCTTCAGTCAATGGCAAGTGTTTTTCCCGACAATCGACGAGAGCAGTATCTCGAGAAGCCGCTACCGAGCAGCGAGGATAGTGAACGCGTGATCCTGGGCGCAATCCTGCTGGATAATACCGTCATGCCTCAGGCAGTCGAGCATTTGAAGCCAGAGGATCTTTATTCACCTTTGAATCGCAGAGTCTTCGCGGCCATGATCGCCCTGTTTGAGAAAGACAAGCAGATCGACCCAATTCTCATCGGCGAAGAGCTAAAGAAAGAAGGCTCGCTTGACGCTATGGGCGGGATCTCGACGATCACTAATCTCACCTATGGCCTGCCGCATTTTTCGAATGTTGACGAATATATACGGGTCGTCAAGGACAAGGCTGTTGTTCGTAACCTGATTCGGACCTGTAATGCGATAACAAGCGAAGCTCTTGCCGAAGAAGACGACGCGGCGGTGATACTCGACCACGCTGAACAGGCTATTTTTGCATTGGCCGAAGCACGCACGAGAGAGAGCTTTTCGCGCGTCGCTCCGGTCGCTGAACGCGTACTGGCTCGGGTCAAAGGATATGCAGCGGGCGAAGGTACTGGCATCACCGGCCTTTCAACTGGTTTTCGCGAATTGGACGAAATGACGTCGGGCCTGCAGCGTACCGATCTGGTTATCGTGGCTGGCCGGCCCTCGATGGGCAAGACGGCTTTGTGTCTGACTCTAGCTCAGAACGCCGCACTCTACTCAAAAGCGGTGGTTGCGGTATTCTCGCTTGAAATGTCAAAGGAGCAGCTTGTCACCCGTATGCTCGCTTCGGAGGCGCATATTAACGCCCATCGTTTTCGCACCGGCCATCTGATGACAAATGAGTGGGAACGGCTGGCGAACGCGATCGGTACGCTTTCTGACGCCCGGCTCTTTATTGACGATACGCCCGGCGTATCTGTTCTCGAGATGCGTGCGAAGTGCCGGCGGCTTGCAGCCGAACAAAAGCAGCTTGATCTGGTCGTTGTCGATTATTTGCAGCTAATGGGCGGCGGTTCGGGTCGCCGAAATGATAATCGTCAGCAGGAAGTTTCGCAGATTTCGCGCGAGTTAAAGGGTTTGGCAAAGGAGCTTGATGTACCGGTGGTCGCGCTTTCACAGCTTTCGCGTGCCCCCGAGGCCCGAAGTCCGCCTAAGCCGTTAATGTCGGACCTCCGCGAGTCAGGCAGCATCGAGCAAGATGCAGACGTTGTCGCATTTATCTATCGCGAGGATTACTATAAGGAAACCGAAGAAAACAAGGGCCTGGCCGAGTTGATCGTCGCAAAGCAGAGAAATGGCCCGACGGGCACCGTTAAATTAGCATTTCTTAAAGAGTTCACGCGGTTTGAGAATTATTTTGGGGGATAACGACTGGAGGGCAAGCATCCCTGCTTGCTGGTGCAGACCCGAAAGGCAAGCAAGGATGCTTGCCCTCCAGTCCGTAGATGTAGAATGCCAAACGACCTGAGCTACCCCATCCGAAAATTTGATATAACAAACTTTGCGGATCGCTCTGAGAATAAAAGAACGATCGCCGAGTTGCCGGCCGAACTTGCAAATGCGGTCACTGGCCTCAGCCAATCACAAATCGACACTCCTTATCGTCCGGACGGGTGGACTGTGCGGCAGACGGTCCATCATGTTGCAGACAGCCATGCGAATTCTCTGATCCGGTTCAAACTCGCACTGACCGAGGACGAACCGCCGATAATCAAGCCGTATTACGAAGACCGTTGGGCAGAACTCTCTGACAACAGGCTGCCAGTGGAGATTTCGCTTCAGATGATCGATTCGATCCATGTCCGCTGGGCCGCACTTCTCAACGCCATGTCGGACGAAGACTATAACCGAAAATTCATTCATCCGGAAACCGGCGAATGGGGGCTCGAGGCGGCCCTAGCCTTGTACGCCTGGCATTCCAGACATCACACCGCACACATTACCAGCCTGAGAGATCGAATGGGCTGGTAAGAGTTTTTCTGCCCGCGAATTACGCGAATTAGCACGAATAAAATAGAATAGGGAAATTCCTTCAGTTTTGATTCGTATTATTCGCGATATTCGTGGGCAAAACCTCTTTTTATGGCTAGTGGAGAAAGACTGATCTCACTCGACGTCTTTCGCGGTATGACGATCGCGGGGATGGTGCTCGTCAACAACCCCGGCACCTGGTCGTCGATCTATGGGCCGCTCAAGCATGCTGAGTGGCATGGATTGACGCCGACCGACTGGATATTTCCATTCTTCCTATTTATCGTTGGCGTTGCCGTGCCGATCGCGCTGTCCAGGCGGATCGCCGAAGGTGTTACCGGCAAGGTTTATTGGAAGATAGTCTCGCGCTCACTGGTAATTTTCGCCCTCGGGCTCGCGATGTCGGTCACGCCGTTCTTTCAATTTGCGGCGACCAATGCGCCGGACGCGACTAAGATGCTGATCTGGATAGCCATGACAGCAGGCCTGTTTTTTCTGCTTCTGCGAAATTTCAAGGTTGCGGCTGCGATGATTGGACTAAGTATTGCGGGTATTGTTGCGATAAACCTTTCCGGCTACAACGTGGTGCCGTACAACTTCGCCACGATGCGTATTCCCGGCGTGCTCCAGCGGATCGCCGTCTGCTATCTCGTTGTATCGCTGATCTTTCTGCACACGAACTGGAAGCAGCAGCTCGGAATTGCCGCCGGATTGCTTCTCGGTTACTGGGCGTTGATGACGCTGATATCGGTACCGGGCTGTGAGGTCACGACCATTGACGACAAGGCTTGCAACCTCGCCGCCTGGCTCGATCGAACTATCCTGACCGAGAACCACATTTGGCGTTCGGGGAAGGTCTTTGATCCCGAGGGTATCCTGTCGACACTCCCCGCGATCGCAACGACGCTGTCCGGTGTGCTGGCGGGAACGTGGCTCCTGCGTAGTGACAGGTTACAGGTAACAGGGGACGAGACGAGCAACTTGTCACTTGCCACCGTTAACTCGTCACTCGAAAAGGCCAACGGCCTTTTCGGCGTCGGCACCATCCTCCTCGCCATCGGCTATATTTGGCACAGCTATTTCCCGATGAACAAGTCGCTCTGGACGAGTTCATACGTGCTTGTGACCTCGGGGATTGCTTTGCTGACGCTGGCGGCGTGCTATTGGCTGATCGATATTAAGGGTTACAAAAAGTGGGCATGGCCTTTTATCGTCTTCGGTGTTAACGCGTTGCCGCTCTTTGTCTTTTCGGGGATCATGGCCCGCATGCTCGGCGCTTATCGAGTCGCGGGATCCGATGGCCAACCAGTCAGCCTGCAAAAGTGGATCTTCGACAACATTTATTTATCAAAAGCCCAACCCATCGATGCTTCACTGCTCTACGCGATCAGTTTTATCCTTTTATGGTTGTTTCTGATGTGGCTGCTATATAGGAAGCAAGTATTTTTGAAGGTCTAATACCATGTAAGCCAAAAACTTTCAAAGTTTCGTGACATATGGCCATGTTATTCTCTAACTTGTTGAAACAATGACCGATAGAACCGTCACAAACCCACGCGTCGAGATAGACGCTATCGACACCGAGATATTGAGGCTTTTGAGTAAACGAGCTTCGATCGCTCTCGAGGTCGGAGCGGCGAAATCTACCGCTGAAGCGTCACTTTGTGACCCTGCACGTGAAAGCGAAGTGATCTCGCGGCTGATCGCGGAAAATCAGGGGCCCTTTGACTCAAAAGGTATCGAGAATATTTTTCAGAGAGTGATCGACGAATCTTTGTTGCTGCAGCAGAAGGCGTTTCATCGCGCGGTTATTAAGCGTGCGAGCCCAAAGATCAGTTTCGCCTCGGTCGGAGCGGAAACTCGCGTCGGCTTCCTCGGTGATCGCGGTTCTTTTAGCGAGACCGCTGCCCTTGCAATTTTGGGGAAGAGTTGCCGATATGTTTCATTTCCCAATTTCGAAGAGCTATATGAAGCGATCGGATCCGGTTCGGCGGACCAAATAATTTCACCACTCGAAAACTCTCTCGTCGGCTCGATACAGCCGTGTTACGATCTGCTCGCAAACAGCGAGCTGTGCATTGCGGCTGAGATTATACTGCCGGTAACCCATTTCCTGATCGTGTGCCCTGCGGCGACGATAGACAGTATCCAGACCGTCGAATCGCATCCTGCAGCTCTCGGGCAATGTGAACGTTTCTTTGCCGGACATCCGCATATCCGACGGGTCGCCGGGGATGACACCGCGGGGAGTGTGCGGCGTGCCGTGCAAAGCGGTGATCCGACGCGGGCAGCCATCGGCGGCCGACGTGCGGCGAGGTTATACGGTGGAACGATCCTTCGCGAGCATATAGAGGACCATAGCGAGAACTTCACTCGGTTCGCCTTACTCACTGCCGATCAGACCGAATCGACGGTGGGTGATAAGATCTCTCTGGTTATCAGGCTCAAGAACGAGCCGGGCGCACTGCATAATGCACTTCGCCCTTTCGTCCGTCGAAACATCGATCTTACAAAGATCGAAAGCCGCCCCGTGAAAGGCGAGCCCGTCCTGTTCAATTTTTATCTCGACTTTCAGGCCCCTGCAACCGAAAGCGACCTTCGCGGAGCTATGGCCGATATTCGAGAATTGGCGGCTGGTGTGCGATTTCTCGGCCGTTATCCAAGCTTTAAGCTCGAGCCTGAAGATATCGAAGAAATTGTCTGAAAGAAACTTACAATGATCCTCATCCTCAAACCGAACATTAACGCCGAAAGCCGTGAATTTAAGCGGATAGCAGACCACCTTCAGAATTTCCCGAAGGTCGAGATGCGCATTAACACCGTTCAAGGTGCTGAACAGATATTGACGGAAGTATATCTGATCGGACACACCGCCGAGCTTTCTCTTGACGAGATGCGTGCGTTTCCCGGCGTCGAACACGCAGTTCGTGTTTCTGAAGAATATCGAATCCTTGGACGGCACAAAGACGATAATCGCCCTACGTCTTTCATCTATAATGGGGTCGTTTTCAGCCAGGATAACCTCAATGTTTTTGCCGGGTTATGTGCGGTCGATTCACCAGCTAATGTCGCAACGATGATGAAGGCATTGAAGGAGAATGGCCAAGTATGTACGCGAATGGGCGTCTACAAGCCTCGAACAAGCCCTTACTCCTTCCAGGGGCTCGGTGCCCAATGTTTGCCGTTCGTTTTCGAGCTCGCAGGGAAGTACGGCATAAAGGTCATCGCAATGGAGATAACCCATGAATCGCACATCGCTGAGATCCGCGACGCATTGGATAAAACCGGAGAACCGACCGGAGTGATGCTTCAGATCGGGACTCGCAATACGCAGAACTTTGAACTACTTAAGAGCGCCGGCCGGCAGCAGAATTTTCCGGTATTGCTAAAACGCGGCTTTGGGATCACGCTTGATGAATCTCTTCATGCCGCAGAGTATCTGGCTAGTGAAGGGAATCAAAAGGTCATCTTTGCACTTCGCGGAATGAAGACCAACATCGGTGATCCGCACCGCAATATGGTCGATTTTGCACACGTTCCGGCCGTGAAACGCCTTACGCGTATGCCAGTCTGCATCGACCCTTCACATTCTGTCGGGAGCCGGCATCGCAGTTCTGACAGCATCCTTGACGTCATGCACGTTACTGCTCAAGGTGTGATCGCGGGTGCCAATATGGTCCTCGTCGACTTTCATCCGGATCCAAGCTCGGCTCTTGTCGACGGCCCTCAGGCGTTGCGGCTCGAAGAACTTCCGATTTTCCTCGAGGATGTTCGTATTTGCCGGGAAGCATACGAAAAACGTAAGGCAAACGCCGTCAATTCGGCCTGACTAAAACTGCGCGTTAGCCGCTGAAACTACCTTGGCGGCTGCATCCTGCATTCCGTCGGCCGTGATGATATTGATATCCGATTCCCGCAGTACACGCCGACCTTCTTCGACGTTTGTTCCCTCAAGGCGGGCAACGATCGGTATCGCAACACCGAGGTTCTTTGCCGCTGCCACGACGCCATTGGCGACCATGTCACAGCGGACTATGCCGCCGAAGATATTGATCAGCACAGCCTTAACGTTCTGATCGGCGAGCAGGATCTTAAAGGCCTGTTCGACCCTTTCCTGCGAAGCACCCCCGCCCACGTCAAGGAAGTTGGCCGGTTCACCGCCAGCGAGCTTGAT
>JBGTCF010000347.1:0-5735 GCA_041748975.1 Pyrinomonadaceae bacterium | reverse complement strand
GTTGATCGCGTACTCCCCGAGGGCGGTTGGCGTGTGACGGTCATCGATGATTTTAACGATTTTTACTCGCCCGAGCTCAAACGGGCGAATATCGCAGGGCATATTGCCAATCCCGATTATCGCTTGGTCGAGGCCGATATACGGGACGAAAAGTCACTTGCCGAGTTGTTTGCCAAAACAAACTTTGATGTGATCGTCCATCTTGCCGCCCGTGCCGGCGTGCGGCCATCTCTATCGGAGCCGAAGCTCTACGCCGAGACCAATATCAATGGCACGCTAAACCTGCTCGAATTTGCTCGTAAGCACGGCGTAAAGCAGTTTGTTTTTGGCTCGTCATCCAGCGTATACGGTATCAATACGAAAGTACCGTTTGCAGAAAGCGATCGGATTCATCAGCCAATATCGCCATATGCGGCGACAAAAGCCGCAGGTGAGTTGATCTGCCATACTTATTCGCACCTTTATAATATTCGCTGTATTTGCCTTAGGTTCTTTACCGTTTACGGAGCACGCCAACGGCCCGATCTTGCCATACATAAATTTTCGCGATTGATCTCAGAAGGTAAGCCAATCCCTGTTTTTGGTGACGGCACGATGCGCCGCGATTACACGTATATCGACGATATCATCCAGGGTGTGAGGGCCGCGATCGATTACGACCGCTCGAATTACGAGATATTTAACCTTGGTGAATCAGAAACAACCGAATTGGCCGAGTTGATCTCCCTCCTCGAACGCAGCCTCGACATGCGTGCCATCATCGACCGCCAGCCGATGCAGCCCGGCGATGTTCCTACGACCTACGCGGATATTTCCAAATCGAGAGATCTTCTTGGCTATAACCCGACGACCCAGATCGACGAGGGAATTCCGAAATTCGTCGAGTGGTTTCGTTCGTCTCGATTACACATTTGAGTGTTAAGCGTAAACTGCATGTCCGCTAATTGGTTGTCAACGGGCTTCCTGAACAGGCAGAGACTAGCGGGCGAAATAGGTCCGTTCACCTCAGATCAACTACCAGGTTCTGTTCCGACCGGACCTCGCAGTTCGAGACGCGGCCGCAATATCGCCGGAATGAGCGTTCTGAAGAATGCAGATCAGATTTTGGCACGCTAAGATTTTCAAACAAATTGAATTGTCACCCAGAAGCGAGTAGATCCCACATTTCCGCGTGATATACTACGTCCAATTTTACCGCAAGACGGAAGGAGGCAGTGGGCGTTAAGATGATCAGCAGCGATGAAACGGTTGGAGATCAAGGGGCGGTACCGGCCGCTTTGCGCCTCTGGTTTGTCTTACACTTTGCCATCGATATGACCGTGGCTCTGCCGTTGTTTTTCGCACCGCGAGAGGTACTCGAATTATTTGGATGGGTGGCAGTGGACCCGTTCGCAACCAGGTTGGCAGCAGCCGCTCTCTTCGGCATCGGTCTTGAGTCGCTGCTGGGACGCCGCTCGTCGCGTGACACCTTCAAGGGAATGCTCCAGCTTAAGCTCATCTGGTCGGCCTTTGCGGCCGTCGGCATTGCGTGGTCAACGCTCGAGGGTAACCTGAAGTATCCATGGGTAGGCTGGCTGCTTGCGAGCGTCTTCGCCGCGTTTCATCTGCTGTGGTTATACTGGCTGATCGTGCTCAAGACAAATTCGCGCGGCGCTACTTAGGACATGGGTACTCTGCCTTCGAAATCGAGCTTCTGATTTGGGTTTTGCCCTAGTCGCTTATCCTATACTACGAAACACATCAAGAGCCTTGACATGAATTAGAATTGGAATTATTCTAATCGCATCACAACAAGAAGTGCGATGAATAATGTAGTAAGCCTAGGTCTAACCAAGCAGCGCCAGGCAGTTCTTCGCGTAATTCAGGAATCGGAAGGGCATCTGACGGCAAATGAAGTGTTCGAATATTCCCGCCGCATCCTGCCCGGGATCTCGTTTGCTACCGTTTACAACTCACTGCGTTATCTGAGAAACGAGGGTTTGATCGGAGAGGTCCGATTTGGGATGGACTGTACCCGGTATGACCGCACACTCACCCGGCACGACCACGCGATCTGCAGCCGCTGCGGCAGCCTAGTCGATCTTGACTTGCCCATTCCGGACGAATTTTTAAAAAAAGGGGAGCGGCTTTCAAAATTTAAAGCCGAATCGATTGAAGTAGTGCTTCGCGGTCTATGCCCGGAGTGTGTCTGATCTGTAATTAGCATTTGTTTGTAGGATTAAATTAATAGGGAAGAGGGAAATAAAAGATGGAAAATGATAAGGAAGAAAATGGCAATGGTTCGGGCAAGTGCCCGTTCACGAGCGGTGCGTTGAAGTACACGCACGGCACTTTCCGAGCAAATCGCGACTGGTGGCCGAACATGTTGAAGTTGGACATTCTACGCCAGCACTCGGCAAAATCGGATCCGATGGGCGAGGGGTTTGATTACGCGGAAGAATTCCGAAAGCTCGACTATGCGGGCCTTAAGGAGGACCTCGCGGCGTTGATGACTGACTCGAAGGATTGGTGGCCGGCGGATTTCGGGCATTACGGCGGCTTGTTCGTTCGAATGACCTGGCACGCCGCTGGCACGTACCGGATCGGCGACGGCCGCGGCGGAGGCGGTCGAGGGCAGCAGCGTTTTGCTCCGCTCAATAGCTGGCCGGATAACGTGAGCCTCGACAAAGCCCGGCGATTGCTGTGGCCGATTAAGCAAAAATATGGCCGTCAGATCTCGTGGGCCGACCTTTTGATCCTGACGGGCAATGTGGCACTCGAGACGATGGGCTTCAAGACATTCGGATTCGGCGGCGGCCGAGTGGACACATGGGAGCCGGATCAGGATGTTTACTGGGGAGCTGAAGACAAATGGCTGGGCGGCGACATTCGCTACAAGCACGGTTCCGAAGGAGCCGACAGACAGGAAGGAACGCTTGTTTCCGATGATGATGCTGACGGAAGCGTTCACAGCCGTAAGCTCGAAGACCCGCTTGGCGCGGTGCAGATGGGCTTGATCTACGTCAATCCGGAAGGCCCGGACGGCAACCCCGATCCGTTGCTGGCGGCTATCGACATTCGCGAAACTTTTGGCCGCATGGCGATGAACGACGAAGAGACCGTCGCTCTCATCGCTGGCGGACACTCGTTCGGTAAGACGCACGGTGCGGCTGCGGCCGACAATGTGGGCGTCGAACCGGAAGGTGCGAACCTCGCGACACAGGGCTTCGGCTGGCATAACAAATACGGCACCGGGAAAGGCCCGGACACTATCACGAGCGGATTAGAGGTGACATGGAGCAAGACTCCGACACAATGGTCCAATAGCTTTTTTGAGAACCTATTTGGCTTTGAATGGGAACTTACCAAGAGCCCGGCCGGTGCTCAACAGTGGGTGGCTAAGGACGCCGACGCATTCATTCCGGATGCTTACGACAGGACCAAACGTTGGCTGCCCACAATGCTTACCACCGATCTCTCGCTCCGCTTTGATCCGGAATACGAAAAGATCTCGCGTCGATTTCTCGAGAATCCGGACGAGTTTGCGGACGCGTTTGCACGCGCGTGGTATAAGCTGACGCATCGCGACATGGGCCCGATCGTTCGTTATCTGGGGCCGGAAGTTCCCTCGGAGGAATTGATCTGGCAAGATCCGGTGCCGGCGGGCAACGCTTCTCTTAGCGACGCGGACATAGCCGAACTGAAGGCAAAGATCCTCGATTCAGGACTGTCGGTTTCGCAGCTCGTCGGTGCGGCATGGGCGTCTGCATCGACCTTCCGCAGCGGCGACAAACGCGGCGGCGCGAACGGTGCTCGCGTGCGTCTGGAACCGCAGAAAGATTGGGATGTGAATAACCCCGCAGATCTTGCGGCGGTGCTCGGCACGCTCGTAACGATAAAGAGCGAATCGGGCATAGAAGTTTCGATCGCCGACCTGATCGTCCTCGGCGGATGTGTCGCGATCGAAAAAGCTGCGAGAGACGCTGGTTATGCTGTTCAGGTGCCTTTCGCGCCCGGCCGCGGAGATGCGTCGCAGGAGCAAACCGACGTTGACTCGTTCCGGTTCATGGAGCCGATCGCCGACGGTTTCCGCAACTACAAAATGCCGCAGTATAAGGTATCGGCAGAAGAAATGCTGATCGATAAGGCACAGCAGTTGACGTTGACGCCGCCGGAAATGACGGTGCTCGTCGGCGGCATGCGCACCCTCGCCGCAAATGCGGGCGGATCGCAGCACGGCGTGTTCACTGACCGTCCGGGAAGATTGTCGAACGACTTCTTTGTAAATCTTCTCGATATGGCCACCGAATGGAAGGCGACAGACGAAGCCGAGAACACATTCGAAGGCCGCGATCGGCACACCGGCGAGTTGAAATGGCTTGGTTCGCGGGTCGATCTGATCTTCGGTTCGAACTCGGAACTGAGGGCGATCGCCGAGGTTTACGGTCAATCGGACAGTGGCGAAAAGTTTGTTAGGGACTTCGTCGCGGCCTGGAACAAGGTGATGAACCTGGATCGATTCGATCTTGCCTGATCGCGAATTATAAGTAGGAAACAAGGGCGGCCCGTCAGAAGGCCGCAATTTCTTTCTGTCGTCACGGCTATAAGATGCCCTCAAATAGGTGGACATCAGTACAAACGGAATCCGAACACTGCATCCACCCTCATAAACAGGTATAATCAATTATCGGCCCTAATTTTAGGGCTTTCCGGCACTATAGCTGTGCCGGATAGGTTCTATTGGTTCGAATTCGAATCAGGGTCGAATTAGCGGGTAGTAATTATTTAATCAAGGGGAAACATGGGAACCAAGAATAACGTCAATCCAAACCACTACAAAGAAGAAGGTCGCGAACGTCCCGGTCAGGACATAAATCACGAGATCAATAAACAGAAGTTCACGCAGTCGCAGACGGAGCAGCGGATAAAGAACAATCAAGACGGCTCGGAGTTCATTCCCGGCGGTGGCGTTCCTGCGATAAACGAGTCACCGGTCAAGGATCTCGATAAAGATACCGGCCAAACAACTGACTCCGCAAACTCGTCTAGCAACAAATAACTCGTTGAACAAGTAGGTGTTTTGTAGGAATGGTGAAGTATTAGACTTCAGACTATAAAGGGAATCGTTAATGAAGGAAAGTAACAAAACGAGTAACGAAGATACACCAAAGTCCATTTGGCAGAACCAGGTGGTTCGACGCTGGGGAATCCATGTCATGGCTCTGTTTGCCGCGTTTCTTTTGGGCTTTGTTCCGATGTGGATTTCATCGCGCGGAGTTACAAAGGATCTTGATCAGGCAAAAGTCGAATTACGGCGGAATGAGATACAGGGATCGCTTTCCACCGCCGTGATCGAGGCTCGAAGCGGCAAATATGAAAGCGCCCGGCAAAATACGAGCAAGTTTTTTGGTGATGTCCGAAGTGAACTGGACAACAGCGATTCTGTTATTTTTAGTACGCAAGAACGAACAAGGGTCAGTGAAATGTTGAACGTACGCGACGAGATTATTACTCTTCTTTCTCGCGGTGACAGTGCCGGGGCGGAACGCTTGAGTGACTTTTACTTTACCTATCGGGATATTGTTGCTCCACAACAATAGATAACGGTGATGAAATTATGGTCAGTTGAACCACTAAAGCAACGGCGACGAAACTTATTCACGATGGTGAATAAATTGACGAATTCGCCAGTACATCAAACAATTAATAGTCTGAAAAAAACAAGGGGAATTTATGAGCAATCAGCAGTCAAACAC
>JBGTCF010000346.1:0-2591 GCA_041748975.1 Pyrinomonadaceae bacterium | reverse complement strand
TTCATCTTCGATCGCATCATCGTCAATACGCCGTCCGCTGGCAACCAATAGTGCAAGAAGAGTAAGGAACATCACCGAAACGGCGGTGATGTGAAGTACAAAATCGAACAGGCTGTGTACCAGGATCGTAAAACATCCGGTAAACGCTCCAACGGCCACACCTCTGCGAAATTTGTTCTGCCCTTTTACATTTCGCATTCCTTCTCGAAACAACATGAATACAAAAATGGCCCCGAGGACCACACCGATCACTCCGGCGTCAGCCAAAACCTGTAAATAGTCGTTATGGGCCTGCTCGACTCTTTGGGCTCCTCCAGAGGTGTCAAATCGGGTGTATGCTTGCGGAAATGCCCCGAGCCCCGCACCAAGAGGCAAATGTTCGGAGATGATCTTTAGAGATGTTCCCCAGATATAGGTTCGACTCGCCGAAATGTCGTCCCCGGCCGCCGATTCCGAAAAACGTGTAAGCGAAGTGTCACCTCCGACAAAAACCGCTCCGGCTAAAGCGATTAGAACCAATGCCGCGGCCAGCGCGACAGAGAGGAAGGCGTGCGAACGGCCGACTTGTCTGATGGTTAGGATAGCCAGGAAAACCAGCCCGGCCAGCAGCGCCACCAGGCCGCCACGCGAGCCGCTGAGCAGGAGGGCTGTTGCCATTAGTGCGACCGCGACCCAGTAAAGCAGCCGCTTATCTTTATCCACCGCCCCTGTAAAGATCAGGGCCAGCGGAAGGGCGATCGTCATTTCAATGATGGCCGCAAAATTGTGTCGATTGACGAACGATCCAAATGGCACAGCGAAAGCCGGTTCGTAGATACCATAGATCTTGTTTGGGCTCAAAACAGACTGGATGATCGCGAAAAATGCATATATAAAACCGAAGACCGTGATCAGAGTTACCAGCTTGCGGATCCGGGATTCCCGATCTGTATATATAAGTACCGCACCCATAAATGCACACAAGGCCAATATGTGGACTGCAGTTGATAGGGTTGCGAAAGGCTCGATCGAGATCGTTCTTCCAATAACAAGTCCGGTATTCGGGTCTGCGATGTAGCCGAACGGAATTATCTGTATAAGGCCATAAATGCCAAGTAGAAGCAGCGGAAGCTGCAGAGGAGATCTGCTAATCCGGAGAGTGCCCGTTAAGAATGAATTCGCCAACCATAGAATGGCAAGCGTCGTCACAACCAGATAGAACAAAGCGATAATCGGCTGATGAACCGCACCATATGCCAGCGTCGTGAAAATGATCGTCCCGCAAAGAAGTACAAATGAGATCGTGCTGATCCTGGATGTGGGGTTTTCTGTTTTCATTTCTGCCAGTCGATCAAAACGGACTTTACTGCCCCGAAGCGATTTCGAAATTGTCGTACCAAAGCACGCCTGTAAGGGTACATTGCTCACCGCAGGACGGCCTCGATGTGCGAATATTTATTGCGTTGGTGCCGGTCCCCGATCGAAAAGAAACGCTCACCTGTCTCCACTCTGGCGAATCCGGCGGGAACATCTCAGATGTGCCCATGACCGCGTTGTCGTTCGCACTTACGATCTGCAGCAGTGGACGCACCGGACTTCTAAGCCCTTCGGTGCGGATCCAGAAACGCAGCGTATAATTTGTATCGGGCCTCACGATTACGGTTTGGAAAATATTTACAAGATCGGTTCTCCCGACGCCGCGAAAAGAAACTTTCAAGCTGCGATTTCCCTGCTGTCGTACCTGATTATCGACCGTTGCCTCAACCCGCGGTTCGCCTCTAGAAATCTCCCAGCCAAATCGAGCTTGAGGCCCATCGACTACCGGATCTTCGAATGACGGATTCGAGATCGATTCAGGTATGGCGTTCGTGTCCCCGAGCTGCCGGGCGATCTCGAGGGCCTCGGGAAAGTTTCCCTTGCCATATAGATCCTGAATTACCCAACGGCCGACAATGTTAAATCTGGTCTTATCGGTATCTTTGAGTTGATTCCAAACGCGAAGCGCGTGTTCTCCTTGTCCTCGTATCGCCAGAAAACGTGCGAGATACGCCCGCGTTTCCGCATTTTCGGCTGCGACCCTCTCAACCTGAACCGGATCGCCCCCAGAAAAATCCCAGGCTAGCGAAAATACTTGCTCGCGAAATGTAAAGTGATTTGTGGACGCCTTTTTAAGCTCCGCGATCGCCTCATCTTCGCGTCCCTGTCTTAGATAGAAGTTCCCCAAATGCCATCGAGGAAATGCATAGGTCGGCGCGAGATCTGCAGCAGCTTTGAACTGAGCCTCTGCCTTGTCGATTTGATCGACCTGCTCGTAAGCACTGCCAAGTGCCGCGCGCCAGCGATAGTCATTCGGCGCCGATCTGACCGACTCCTCAAAATGTTCAACCGATGCAAAAGGATCATCCGCCGTGATACCAGCCAAATTATGGGCTTGTGGGTTGCCCGGAGCTAAATTTACCGAGAGTCCGGCGATATCACTTGCATTAGGATCGCCCGGGAACGTGTTCTCGGCAAGCAGGCCGCCAAACTGCATCGATATCGCGATCCACGCGAAGATCAACGCTATCAACACCCCGAGACCGATTATCAACCGCGTCTTTATTCCAGTCGCA
>JBGTCF010000345.1:0-5368 GCA_041748975.1 Pyrinomonadaceae bacterium | reverse complement strand
CTGCCTCGAACCTTTCCGAGTTCGCTTCTAACGAGCTTTTGGCCTACGTTGAAAGAGAAGGAATACAACAATAAGATGCACTGTTTCACGCATAGTTGCAAATGTAATCGGGGGCTTCCGCATCACATTCGACCCACAATTTACAAACTCACGGATATCCGATCGCCCGAAATGGGATTAAATGATCTACTTTGATCCGATGACAAAGGCACAATTGAATGCTCTTAGGCCGAGTTTTAAATATCTTCCAACAACCTCGATGTTATGCTATTATTCGTGTGATTCCGCTTTCCCCTTGGGAGGTTCCTCGCATGAAAAACGCATTAATTCTCTTCAGCTCTTTTTTGGTGCTGACAAGCATTCTCGCTCTCGTCAGTTCGGCACAGACGCCAGAGCAGCCTTCCCCACCGCCACCGCCGGCGGAAAAGGTTCCGGCCGAGGACCAGCCCCCTACAGATCCATGTCCTAAAATAGGTCTGAAGGCTCCAAAACAACCTGTCCGTGACGGTGTTCCTGTTCGTTTTGTCGCCAGCCTTACCGGCGGCGATAGGAAGGTCGTCCCGATGTTCGATTGGTCGGTATCAGCGGGGGCCATTCGCTCCGGCCAGGGTACCGCGAACATCGAGGTCGACACAACAGGTGCCGGAGCGGAGCGCTCAATTCACGCGACCGTCTTGCTTGGGGGCTTTTCAACAGAATGCATTTCGTCGGAAAAGGCCGTCGTGCAGATCGCCGGGCCGCCTCAGAAGACCGATGAATTTGGCCCGATGTCTGATGAGGATATGGCCGAACGCATAAAAACTGTCATTGCCTCGCTTGCCACCAACGACCAGCTTCATATTTTCGCCTATGCCGGGCGAAACAATGTTCGGGGTTATGCTTCCACAACTCTCAGGCAGATACGTGCCCACGCGTTCAAATCGGGCATATCAAGTGAACGCCTCGCCACGATCGATGGCGGCTATCGGGAAGAGGCCGCATTCGAGCTTTGGATCGTTCCATTGGGAGCGGAGCCCCCAAAACCGTCCCCTTCCTTGAACGCCCGTGAAATAGTCTTCCCGCGGCCGTCGAATTCCGCAAAACGCCCGTAGGTTAGTTCCGCGGTTGTGTTCGCTACCGAACAGTTGCCCTGACGGCCGGTTTGATATAAATATACTGATTGTAACGATTTACAGGAGGATTTTTTGAATATGGCTGAAGAAGAAGGAACCGCAAGCAACGCTATTTGGGCTGTCGCACTAATAATCATCGCGGCAATGATCGTCGGAGTTGTTTATTACAGTGGCATTTTGAATAGCGGAAGTTCCAAAAAGGAAGTTGATATCAACGTAACCGTTCCGGCGCGATAATCGGCCGGACCTGCTACGAGACTTTCTCCGAATCGAAAAACGTCGCGAATCCACAAATATCGTCGATACTAATATTCCCACCGCAAAGAATTAGCACGACGTAACTCTCTTTTGCGAATTTTTTTCGCAGTTTATCGGCGGCGGCCAGCGTGCACGAGGCCGCCGGTTCGGTAATTACCTTTAGGCGCTCGGCGAGAAAGCGAAGTGCATCGACGGCCTCGTTGTCGGTCACCAGAGTCACACATTCAAGATATTTTTGCGCGATTCCAAGAGTTAGTTCCGAAACGTGAGGAGCTCCCAGTGTCTTTGCGATTGAGGTGATCGCCCCTAACTCAACGGGATGGCCCGCTTCCAAAGCGAGGCTCATGGCATTTGCTCCGACTGTTTCGACACCCCAGATCCTAACATCCGGTTTAAGGGATTTCACGGCCGTTGCAACCCCGCCAGCCAGCCCGCCGCCGCCAATGCTCACGATAACGTCAGTGGTTTCTGGAAGGTCTTCGATGATCTCGGCTCCGACAGTACCTTGCCCAGCCATGATTTCAGGGTCGTCAAACGGGTGGAGAAAGGCTCGGCCTTGCTGCTGATGATGCGCCACTTCCTCGAAAGCCTCTTTTATGCTCGGCTTGAGGATCACAGTAGCGCCGTAGCCCAGCGTTGCATCGACATAATTCTTCGGGGTCGATTCGGGCATTACGATGACCGGGTCGATTCCCAGAACACTCGAGGCGTAAGCGACTGCCTGGGCGTGGTTACCGCCACTCACAGCCACAACTCCTTGCGAGCGTTCCTCAGCCGTCATAAGGAGCAGTTTGTTAAATGCACCTCTTACTTTGAAGGAGCCGGTTTTCTGAAAAAGCTCATATTTAACAAAGACCTTTGTTCCGATTCGTTTGCTTAACGTGTCGCTGTATTCCAACCGCGTTCGCTTCAAATAAGTCCTGATGCGATCCTGGGCAGATCTGATGTCGTATATATCCATATTCAGCGTTAAATATAGCATTGACGGCTGCCTTCCAGGCCAAATTGAAACCCCTTAGCCATTGCGATATTATTTACTTCGCTAGGAACGGGGCTTCGTCTGACTGACGAAGCCTTTGTTGAGTTCGAACATCGCAAATTAAGACAAAAATGACCAACCCTGAATTAATGACAGAAGAGGACGTACACGCCTTTGGCGTCGAGATCGTCTATAAGCAGCTATTAGAAGCCGGCTGGCAGATCGATTCTGCCGATGTAAACGCCGAACGCACCCTTCATCCGCAGATCGTCGCTAATAAGGAGGGTGAAACGGGCTATTTCGTCATTCGTACCGCGATCCATCCTGGACGGGGCCGAATCGAAGGCGAGGAGGTTTTTCGCCATTTGGTGACCCTCGCGACGAATCACGGGGCGTCCTGTTACTTCGCAAGTGTCGGTATCGCGAATTCAGAGGGCAAAACTGAGGAAGAAATGGCTGTGCCCGTTAAGGGCGTAGCATACCACGTCGCCTTCGACGGTCTGTTAAAGATGGAACTGCCTAACAATCAAACGGGGCAAGAGGCCGGTTCAGGTCCTGCCCTTGCCCCGTCGAATTAATAAACCTGCTACACCTTGGCGCCGCCCCGACCGAATATCATTCTGACCACGAGCAATAGAATGATCGCGCCGAGGATGGACATGATCCATCCCGCCGCATAATTCTCACCGGCCCATAACGATCTCGCAATAGTACCACCGATAAATGCACCGGCGATACCCAAAAGTGCGGTAACCAGCCATCCGAGGGCACCTTCGGGAAGGGCCTCCTTACCCGGTAAAAGTAGCCTGGCTATAACGCCAACAATAAGTCCGCCTATAAGCTGTCCAAGAATATCAAACATATTTATGTCCTCCAGTTAATGCTAGCGATACTCAAACTTAATTTGAAAGTTTCGGTAATGCAAGCTTGTGTATCCACAACGGTCAATTTTCCGGACGGGTGAGGCCGGGCAGCAGCCTGATATATGCAAACTCCGCTGTTACCGGACGGGCCGTATTAACAGCGACGACGCCGACAAGGACCGTGTCAGGGTAATCTGATTCGTACTCACCGGCTTCTCGCCATTCGCGACTTTCGTCCTCTCGCCAGAACGCAATAAACATACGGCCGCTTCTGACGATCTTGAGTTCAACCTCAGGTTCCTCGGTCTGGATCTCGCCCGGTGGGATAATCGGCTTGTGTTCACTTCCCTTCCGCGCGTGGAGCCGAATACCCTCGCCACCGCCCCCAATACCGCCATAGGCCCGCTCAAAGCGTAAATAATTACTGTCATCCCGAAAGATCAATAGTCCGGCTCCCTGATAGTTCTCTTTAGGTATGAACCGGACCCTGGTCTCGATTTGAAAGTCCCCTTTTATTGCTTTTAAATACCGTGGGGCCGTTCGATTATCGCCATTAAGGTCTTTTTTCGATGGGACTTCTATCCGCAAGACTCCTGATCTGACGTCATGTGGTGTGGGGTTATTACGCTCATCCGGATCGATCCACTGCCAATCGACAGGCCAGTCCTTTGAATACGTCGAAAAACTGACATTTACAGGCTTCTGGATCTCAACCGGCTGAGGTGTTATTGGAGCAGGGGCCGATACCGAAACAGAGTTCCTAGCCGGCGGCGCAGACCCGCACCCCGCCGCAAACACAGCGCTCACAACCAAAACAAGCAGCCCAAATCTTCTCCCCCATCTCGCATTCACTTTCCACTTTCCACTTTCCATTTTCCACTATCCTCACACCTGCCTGATCCATTTCCATACCTCAGGCAGAGTCGCACGTTTTCCATACATCAACATTCCGACGCGGTAGACCCGGCTCGCCAGCCAGACCAGGCCGGCGATCGCCAAACAGTTCAAAAGCACTGACAGCCCGATCTGCCAGAAGGGCGGCGTCTCGGCCAGTATCCGCACCGGCATCGTCATCGGGGCAAACAACGGGGCGATCGATACCCAGAACGAAAGGCTCGAGTTAGGATCGCGTATAACGGCAAAGCTAAAATAAAAGCCTATCAGCATGATCATTATCGGCGGAAATGCGAACTGCCCCCCTTCCTGCACCGTTGTCACCATCGATCCGATCAGCGCAAAGATCGAGGCATAAATGAAATAGCCGACGATGAAAAAGACAAAAAAGTACAGGATCATCAACGGGGTTATTGTCGGCAGCGATTCGATAATCGGGGCCGCATCGGCTTGTGACGCTAGAAAGCCTATGATCGCCGCCAGCGAACCTGTCCAGATAGCAAGCTGTGTCAGCCCCGCGAGCCCTACACCGACGAGCTTTCCAAACATCAGCGTAAATGGACGCGCGGATGAAAAAAGTATCTCAGCGATCCGGGTTTCCTTTTCTTCGACAACGGCCCCCATGATTACCTGGCCATAGATCGTCAGCGTGATATAGATCATCATGCCGATCACCAGCGACGCCAGGTATAGCATTTCGCCGTCTTTCTCTTCACCCTGTTCGGTTATGGATTTTGCCTCGAAACGCACGTTCTGGCTCAGGCCCTGAAGCAAAGATTCGTCTATGTTTGCGTCCGCGAGTCGCTGTGAACGCACGGCCATGTTGAGCGCTTCACGCAGTGTCTGGTTCGTGACAAAATCTCCCGCCTTGCGCGAGCGAAACTCAAACGGCTCACGCGAATTTACATCGGGTGGAATTAACAGGTATGCATCGATCTCGCCTGCCGCCGCTTTCGAGTTCAGCTCTCGCCGGATGTCGTCGGGTGCTTTGCCGGCGGCGTCGTATTCCACAAAGACGAATCCCGAAGCCATCTGCTCGGTTCCGCGTTTTAATTGGTCCTCCTGTGACGCGGTCAGGTCGCCCAGCGAGTCTCTGGCTGCCTGTTCCGCCCGTGCCCTGAGCCGCTCACCCGAAAGGTTCTCTTTTAACCTTGGCGATATGGTGCCGGCCGAATCGACCACCACGATCCGGGTCGCTTCGCCCTTCATAGAAAAGATGATCGCCGGGACGATAGCAAAACCGGCCGCGATCACTGGAAATA
>JBGTCF010000344.1:0-15414 GCA_041748975.1 Pyrinomonadaceae bacterium | reverse complement strand
ATTGGATCGGACGGCAATTCGCTTGATCAACGGTCTATCGGCCGGGGTAGGGTTGTTTATTTCTCTTATCAAATCTCTTCTATCCCGATCTCCGCAACCGCTTCATCGAGCAGCGTCAGGTCGACTCTCCCTAATTCCGCCATTTTCCGTGCCATCTTATCGGCGATCTCCTGGATCTCGTGACCCGCGTGGCCTTTTGTCCATTCCCACTTTATTTGATGCTTTTCAGACGCATTTTCGAGCCGCTTCCACCATTCATGATTGGTTTTTCTTTTCCAGGTGCCGCCCATCGTTTCAACAACGTAACGAGAATCGGACAAAACGGTGACCTTGCACGGTTCTTTCAGATGCTCCAGGCCGATCGCGGCGGCGGCGATCTCGGCCTGTTGGTTGGTGGCGTTTCCAAGGTATTCGCCGACCGCCTTCCAGTAGCCTTTGAATCCGAGGACGGCGACCGCGGCGGCACGGGTTATACCCCGGCCGTTGCCGAGGCTCGAACCATCACACACGATCGTTACATCCTTCATATTTTTTTGTGGTCAGCCTAGCGAAATGACGTTATCGACGTAGCTGTCGAACGTATCGTCATGTGATATCACGATAAGCTGGTCAAAATGCGTGATACGGCTTATTTGCTGGCCGAGGTTATCCCGCCGCTCGGCATCCATATTTGCCGTCGGCTCGTCAAAAAACGCGATTCTTATATCGGTAAGCTGTTTCAGCAGTCCGAGCCGTATTGCCAAGGCGGCTGCCATCTGCTCGCCTCCTGAGAGACTGATAAACGGCCTTTCATAGCCGTCTTCCTCGAGTAAAACCGAATAATCCTCTGCCCATTTCAGAGTCCGTTCGGCGTTTCCCGTGATCTCGCGAAAAAGCTGATTTGCCTCGAGCGATACGTGATAAACGTAGTTGCGGGCGACACGAGGGGCGGCCTCTTTGAGCGTATCACGGATGAACGCAGTAGTTTCGGCTATCGTTTCCAAACGTTCCTTTTCCATGAATTCACTTTGAAGAGACTTTCTTACGGCCGTGAATCGTTCGAGTTCCGCACCGAGCTTTTGTTCCTGCTGCCTTGCGGCCTCCAGCCTCGCATTTGCCGAGTGGAATTCATTTTCAAGCTTACGCAGCAATTCGCGTTCGGCGGTGTGCAGTTCGCGATCGTATGCCGATTCGGAGTCGGCCGTTTCTTTTTCCGAAGCAGCGAGATCGGCCGCCAAACGCGATGCCTCAGACTCGGCGGTGAGCACTGCAGAACGCCGCTCAACGAGCGTTCCTGCCTCAGCCTCATTGGCCACCAGGGTTCGAAAAGCTTCTGCCGTTGCCTCCCGCTCGGCCGAGAGTTCCGCCCAACTTTCGTCGAATGCCCTATATGCCTCGAGCTGCTCGATCACCTGGTTTCGATCGCTGTTGAGGCGTTCGAGGTTGCTCTCGGTATCCGACAGGCCTTCGCGGATAAGAGGTTCACGTTCGACCTGTTTTTCAAGGAACCGCACTCGGGCACGCGGATCATCGAGTGTTTTGAGCTTGGCCTCGGCTGTAATTATCGCGGCTTCGGTCACGGCCAATTCTGCTGCCTGCTGCTCAACGGCGGTCTTTTCGTCCCGCAATTCCTGGCCTTCTCTGGTGAGTTCAGCGGCCCGGTGCCGATAATCCGCGAGAGCCGAAACTTGCTGCGCCGCTTTGCGGGCGGCGGTAAGCGAAACCTCGACCGTTGACCGCTCGGTCTCGAGTTCTGATATGTGTGATCGGACCTCTGTGAATTGGCTCGAGAGAAAGCCTGCAAGCGTCTGGCCCTCGCTGAGGTTCAGGCATTTTTGCGAAAGCACGGGGCACAGTCCGCCTTTTATCTCGCTCTGAAACTTTTCATCACGGTTGAGAGCGGCCCGCATTTCGGCAAGGTGACGCATTAATTCTGAATTCCGCGTTTCAAAATGAGGGAGGCTGTCCGCAACGGCCACCTGTTCCTCAACCTGCTTTATCTTCTCGCTATTGGACCTATAGCTTTCACGTAGTCGGTTGAGCTTTTCGTCGACAGCGGCAAGCCGGGCGGCCGCCGATCTTGCGATAGCCCCCTTATCTCTAAGATCGTTAAGCTCGGTCTCCAGAACTTCCTGCTGCGAAATATGCGGCCTGACCGACTCGATCTCGCTGTGAGCAGCCTGGACCGCGGTAAGGTCTGCTGTTAACCGTTTTCGTTCGGCCTCAATTTTCGCGATCGCCGCGTCTATCTTAACTATTTCAGCCCTTAAGCGATCGCGTTCCGACCTTTCACGTTCGAGTTCCTTTAGTTTCTCCTGCGCCTTAAGGTGACGTTCCGCTCCCGGTTTTGCGGCCTCGGCCTGAGAATGGGCCTCTGAGGCCTTGGCAGCGTCTAGGCGAAGCTGCTTTAGCAGGATCTCCGACCTTTCGGCTTGTAATCTTACCTGTTCAAGTTTTCCGCGAAGCTCGTTCACGTTTTTTTCAATATCGTCCAGCCTGGCGACGCGAGCCTTTACGTCCGATTGTTCTGTAAGGTTGTCGGCGATCTCGGTATCGAGCTGTTTCGTCTGCTCAGCATATTTCTTATGTTCGGCTTCAATCTCGTCGTGCCGCGAAAGCTCGCCCTCGGCCCGTGCGATCGTTTCGCGTGCCCGGCCGACGCTTTGGTCGAGGAAGCGCGAAGTCTCCCTTAGCTTCTCGGCAGCCTGGCGGTATTCCTCAACCTTCAACAGACGGTCAAATGCCACTTTTCGTTCGGTCGCACCCTCCAGGAAAATCGCCGTTAGCGTGCCCTGAGGCACGCCGATCGCCTGGCGAAAAAGCGAACGAAGGTCCGTGCCTGGCTCAAGCCCGAGATGCTGCCACAGGAAACGAAAAACCTCTTCCTTCTTGTTCGCGATCCTCATTCCCAGCCGGGGATCCGTAACGTTGTATGCCGTGTTTGTATCGCGAAAAACAACATATTCGCGTTCGTCGAGGCCGCTTTCGAACTTAATGGTCACCGAGCCTTTCTTCTCGCCCCGGCGGATAAAATCTTCTTTCTTATACTCAAGAAGGTCGAAAAGCACCCAGGCAATCGCCTCGACTATCGTCGATTTCCCGGCTCCATTTGGACCGGTTATAGCAGTGGTACCGCGGGCCAGATCGAATGCCGCCAAAGCGTGGGATTTTATATTTTCAAGCTCGATCCTTGAGATGTGCATTAGCGGAAGTTCGGCAAAAACGTATCTTTCAAGTTTAGATCAATTGGGGCGAAAGAAAAAGGAGGAGCCTCGTACGGTCCAAGGTCCACGGAGCTCCCAATAAGGAACAATGATCAAGGAACGGCGAACAACGAACAACCCATTTTTCAAAGATCAAAGGTCTAAGATCCAAGCTCAAAGACTCCGCGCCGCAACAGGGTAACCTGAAATTCGTGTTTCCATTTGGCGTGGTTTGTAGCGTGGGCGTCTATGTCACAGAATAAATAGTCGATGGATATGCAAACAGGATTTCAAGTCTAGTCCGCGAAGCGGCACATAGCCACGTCGTTCACGGCGTGGTAGCGGTTCGCCCGGCTATCACCAGCCCGTTTCAACGGGCTTGCTCTGTTCGCGGCTTAAGCCAAGAAAAAAGGACGTTAAAACGCCCTCGTTAATATCTCCCGCGATCTGACCACGCCGTGAACGACGTGGCTATGCAAGAAAAAGCCTCGTTAACGAGGCTACGGCCAACAAAAGGGTTTAGTGATCGACGGATATATCTTTAACAAATCGCCAATCTCCAGCGGTGTTCACTCTAATATTTCCAATTCGTTTGGATGCGACAACAACATTTGCCGGGTGCCAAAGTGGGAGAATCGGTAGATCATTGCTGACGATCATCCAGGCTCTGGCATAAAGTTCCTGTTCCTTGCTCCGGTCTGTCGAGTTAATGGCAAGTGCAAGGATCCGATCGACCTCCGCGTTGCTATAGCGACTTCGATTGCAGCAAGTTACCGTTTCGCTCGGAATTTTGCTGGTGTCGAATGAGTCCTTCAAGAACAACGGATCTTGATTCCCACCGATCCAAGTACCCAGGTTCATCTGAAATTTACCGGTAAACAATTGCAGCCTAAGTTCGTTAGCTTCCACGGGTTCGACACGAACGTTTAATCCCACGTTTTTTAGATATCTCTTAATCTCGTGTGAAAATTGACTTGCCATCCCATTACCAGCAGATAATTTTAAGGTGACAAGCTCTTTCTTATATCCGGCCTGGCGAAGAAGCTGCCGAGCCTTTTCCGGGTTGAAACTGTATGTATTTCCGGACGAATAAGCCCATGATTCCGGAGGCAAAATAGAGTTCGCTATTCTTGCCTGGCCAAACATTAATTCTTTGATCATCTGTTGCCGGTCAATACTGTAAGCGATAGCCTGCCGAATCTTGAGCTGGCGCAGTACCGCCGACTGGGTGTTAAAACCCAGGTATTGAATATTTGCACCATCGAATCGCTCAATTTTTAAATTCGGATGCTTTGCCCAGGAAGCCAGATCGTCAGGAAGTAAATATGGCGGAAACGATGCCAAGTCTACTTCGCCATTCTGAAGGTCCGCCAAAAGTAGCTCAGAACTAGGGACCGATTTAAGCCGAATATTCTGAACCCTTGGTGACCCTTCCCAATAACCCCCATTTGTACGCAAATGGACGATATTGCTCGGTCGATCAAAGTCGACGAATTCAAATGGACCAGAGCCTATCGGATGATCCTTTTGCGTGTCGACCGTTCCGCGTGGAATTATTGGGATAGCTGTCACACTAGATAGAAAAATGTATCTTTGCTCTCTGCGAGCAAGCCTGACGATGATGGTCTTAGCATCCGGAGCCTCCACCAAAAGTATTTGATTTATCTTTTTCCCGCCATTCCATTCATAGAATCCGTAGGCCTTGTAACTATCGCTCTTTAAAAGTTCGTCAAAAGTATACTTAACATCCTCGGACGTAAAGTCTTGCCCGTTATGAAACTTTACGTGGTCACGAAGAACAAAAGTTAATGTCTTGCCATCAGCCGAAGTCGTAATATCCTTAGCCAGATCTCCAACGTAATCGAGGTTGCTACCTTTTTTTACCAGCGAGTTGAAAACGAGTTCTCTTAGTCTCTCCCGCGGTGGATCCCAAGAAGTAGCGGTCAATGTGTCGAATGAATAAAAGGACTCGGGGAAAGCTATTGTAACTGGTCTCGCCAATATCGCTGATTGAGAAAATGATGGAAAGTGACTACCAACAAATAGCACAAAAACAACGACAACGAACAAGCACCAGTAAGTGAAGGCATTGGTCATGGTTACGTCGAATTATAACTTTCGAAAGTTAGGTTGAACAATGGAAATATTGGGGTTGGTCCCGCGATTTGTGCGATTCTCTGTCACTATAAGCCCGTACCGCATCCTCCACCATTGTCTTAAGAGTAACATCGCTGGCAAAACGTTGCTGGGCGGCGGTGTACCGGCGGGTGATGTTGGATGTTGAGCTGTTTCAAAGTTGCGCCTTCGATCTCGATACTTGGTCACCGATTTGTGTCGCGTAGCGACAAGTTGAATTTAGCCGTGGTTTTCAAACCACGGTAAGTTGGCAATATATTTACCCCCCGTCGCGTCGCGACGGGTGAACTCCGCCGCACATTTTTCAATTGTCGCTGACGCGACAACGATCATTTTCCCCGACATTCCGTGGGTTCAACCCCACGGCTAAAATCATTCTGCCGCTACGCGGCCAACAGGCATCGCTACTCTTTCAAGGGCGAGAAACGCCCGGCGCGAAACTCCCGAGATCCACTCGCCCGCGGCCAATCGGCAAATGAAAAATGTCCTGGCGGTCATTGCCTCGTTTGATAACGAGGTAAAACCGCCTTCGATCTCAAGTCCGGGATGTGGACCTCGGTAACAACCAGACAAATTCAATTATTAGAAGGGTTCGCTGATCAGCATGCAGAAAAAATGGCTGCCCTCGGAAGAATGGGTCCTGTTCTGCGATTCGTAGCGCGAACTTTCGAAATCTCACCACAAATTGCCCGTCAGATAGCCAAAAAAGGCCGCCTTGGGGCAGCCTTTTGATTGAAACGACCGACCGGATTAATAAATAGAGCGATCGGCTGAATTGATCTTTACGCCGCCGTTGGTGGTTATGACGCGGATCGGTGGGCCGCCGCCGTTTAGGGCTGTGGTGATCCTTTTTGAGCGGGATTTTGAAGACCACTCGTCACCTTTGATGTTTTCCTCGGTAATGTTAAGGCTCGGGATATCGCTCTTGAAGCCGCCGTTGACGGTGCCTGTTTCGACGGTTGCAGCATAATTTACCGGCAGTGTGATATTTACGCCGCCGTTGGTCGTTGTTACATCGAGGCCGCTACCGCGCCATGAATTGCCCGATAGAGCAACGTTCACGCCGCCGTTGGTTGTTCTGCCTTTTACGCTGCCTGAAACATTGGAAATGTTGATACCGCCATTTATGGTCTCAAATTCAGAAGAGCCGTCGACACCGCTGATCGAGATACCGCCATTATGGGCCCTCAGATTCAGGTTGGTCGATCGGGGCACAAGGATCTGGTAAGAAACGGACCAGTTTCTATCTTCGCCTGAACCTTCAGCTTTGATCGTTCCGCGAGTGTCGATCCGAATCGAGCCTGCAGCCGCTTTTGCAGCTTCCTCACTGCTGCCCCAGGCCTGGACGCATGCTTTAACGAGAACATCGCTGCGATCTTCGCCCTTAACCGAGACACCGCCGTTTTTACCGGCGTCGACGGCGACCATTCCAGACGCCGGAACGGTGAGTTCCCTGAGGTCGGAAACGGAAACTTTGTCGTCGGACCAATTGTTGTTATTAGTGCAAAAGGCATTGGATCGCTCCTTGGCAGCCTTGCCCCTTTCCTGAGCAATGGTAGTGGCCGCGGTCATGCCGATCGCCAATGCGATGCATAAAACCGCAATGTACTTCAGGTCACGAGAAATGAATGTCATCTTGAAAATGCCTCCAGGTGGTTTGATAAAGAAATTGTGATTTCTATTAGCAGTACACCGGAGCTCTACGGTTTGTGACAGATATTTCTCTAAAAGGGGGCAGCTAGGACACTTTGACAACGAGGCCGTCCTGATTGACGCGCCAGTCGAGTACCTCAGCCCCGGGTTCTGTGGCAAGTGCTTCCTCGACATCGCTCCGCCGGCCCTCTTCGCAAAAAAACGCGATGCATCCGCCGCCGCCTGCACCGCAGATCTTGGGGGCAATCGCTCCGTTCGCCAACGCTTTATCAATAATGCGGTCCATTTGCGGGGTCGTGATATTGGGGGACAGACGCAATCGCTGCGGGTGGCTCTCGGCCAGGAGTTCTCCTACGGTATCCCAATCGTGAGTCAAAACGGCCGATCGCATTTTGATCGACGTATCCCGAATAAGGTCAAAGATCTCAAATATCTCACGGTCTCCGTCAATATGGCGTTTTGTGATCTCCCAGTTGTTAATACCCGAATTTCTGGGCTCGCCGGTGTAGCAAATGGCAATACGCCGCTCGAGATGAGCCGCATCCACCGGTAGTTCTTCGCGTGTGATCCCGTCAGGCCGAAAGTGGAGACAGGCGACGCCGCCGTACGCCGCGGGGTAATAATCCTGAAAGCCCGTAGGCACCTTGATCACCTGACACTCGATGTTTGCGGCAATTGGAATAAAACGGTCTGGCGTGTACCGGTCATCGGCCAGCTTGTTGAGGGCACCGATGCACGCGATTGTCAGAGTTGATGATCCGGCGAGGCCGGCACCCGCGGGAGCTTTGGATTCGGTAGTCAGGTGAAAACCAGTTTCGGGCCGAAAAAAGTAAACGAGTTTCGATAAAAGCGGAAGCCTTTTTTCGTCCCTGAGGATCGAGATCTCATCGACGGTCGTCTCGACCCGATCGCGTTGATCGACCGATTCGAGTATTATCCGCCGGTCGTCACGCGTTTCTATCCGGCAATGTGCCAGCAGGCTGACGGCGAAGTTTACCGTCGCGGCCCCTTCGTGGAACAAAAAGAGCGGCGGTATGTCGATCGTTCCGCCCGCCAGATCAACGCGGGTCGGAGCTGAAGATTCAATAATCACTTATATTTAACCTCGAATGTTGAGATGAATGGGAATTTTAACGCAGAATACGAAAAATCGATATGCGGGACCCTATTTTTTCTTTCTGAACGTCGCTTTCTTTTTTCTGCCCGGATTTGCTTTCGCGCTGCCTTCGGCTTTATTAGGCTCGCGTGTAAGATGCAATCGTTCTCCCAGATCATGCAAGGTGGTCAGCCCGGCTTCTTCGACAGCGAGCAGTTTCTCCTCGATCATGTGAATCGTTTCCGGATCTGCATCCTCGACCCTGTCTGAGAGCCAATACCTCTCTAACACATAAAAAACGATTATGCCGACCAATACTATAAAGAAGAGAGCCGCGCCTATTTTACTGTAGTCGCCGATGATGGATTTGATAGCCCCGCTGAAAAAATATCCGACCCCGGATAGCAAAAATACCCAGAGAAAACAGCTTATGCCGCTAAGCATCAGAAATCGCAGATACGGCATCTTTCCGACGCCGTAAAACACACATATGGCTAGTCTTATACCGTATATATATTTAGATATGATGATCGCTGAAGCTCCGAATTTGGCGATCAGTTTCTCGACTCGCGGCTGGGCAACCTGATAGAACCTATAGTGTTTGGCGTTCTCATGAAAGATCCTGCCGATCATATATCCGAAACTATCGCCGACCATCCCGCCGAGCGTCCCAAAAAGCATCACTTGTAGAAAACTGTAATCTCCAAAAAAGTTGCTGTGTGCTAGAACCCCAGAGATCAGAAGCGTGATGTCCCCCTCGACGGTACATAGAGCAAAAACGGCATAGATGCCGTATTGCTCGATGAACTGATATACGACGTTTTGTTCCATAGGGACGAATGAAACCAGAGGGGGCTTTCCACAGAGTATCTTTCTGCTGCCAGCGCAGTCAACAAATGGTACTTAGACTGGCACCCCGGAACCGAAACATTACGGGTTCGCGATCGAAGACATCACTAGCTTGCCTCAGTTAACTATCTTGTTTGACTGTTGTTTAGGCTTGTGTCTAAAATCGCGTTAGTTCAAATAATTTCGAACTTCGTATTATGGTTGAATCCCCGCAACATTCAAAGAAGCGCGTCGGCATCGATATCTCCAATACCGGATTGACGGCCGTCGTCGTCGATAGTAATGACGAGATCGCAGCGGTGCATACAATTGACCAGTCAGAGATCGAAGACAGTGTAAGCGGTGTGATGAAACTGGTCGAGGTCCTAAGATCCGAAAAGTACAGTTTCGAGACGATCGGGGTGGCGGTTCCCGGATTGATCGATAAGAAAACAAACCGGGTGGCGTTTTCCGCAAATTTTCCGGGTCACTCGGATGTTGATCTGGTACGCGAAGTGTCGGCCGCGACAGGGGTTTCAGTAGTTCTTGAAAACGATGCAAATGCTGCTGCTTATGGCGAATTTTCGCTGGGTGCGGGCCGCGGGAGCCGTGACATTTTCTATGTGACACTTGGCGATGGCGTTGGCGGGGCTTTCATACTCGACGGGAAAATATGGCACGGGTCTGCGGGATTTGCGGGTGAATTCGGTTACGTGGCAATCAATTCCGAAGGCCGAAAACTCGAAAACGTAGCATCTTCTAGCAACATCGTTCAACGTACTAGGAGTCGGTTTCACCAGGACAGCACGTCATCGCTGAGTAAATTCGAAGAAGAATCGATCACGCTTGACGACATAATCGGAGCGGCCGAAAGAGAGGATGATTTTGCCCAGATGATGCTCGAAAGGACCGGAATGTATGTCGGCACCGCGATAGCCAGTGTTATAAATTTGCTTAATATCGAAAAGATCGTAATCGGCGGTGAAATAATGAAGGCAAAGCACCTCGTTCTCGATGCGATAGTCTCTAAAGCGCGCGATCTATCGTTTCCCAAAGCATTTGAGTCGACAGAGATCGTTCAAGGCGAGTTGGGCACGAATGCCGCCGCCGTGGGAGCTGCGTTTATAAGCGCTTTTTCGGCGGACTCGAAATAATGAATTTTGATACCCGGGAACATTAACTCAACTTATCTTCTATGATATTGCACAATCGATCGGCCTCAGTTAATTTTTAGCATTGGCAATTTGCGGATTTTTGCAGGTTTAGTAGAATCGAAAGCAGTTTTACTGCGAGAATTTGGATAGGAATTGGTCAGGGCCTTTCTCGGCTTAATGCGAGAAATGAGAAAAGCCGGGGCCAGATTATTGTAAGTTTTTCACGGCGATTGATCTTACGATGGCGCAATTCTTTAATAAAAGTGCGAACAATATCGCTCGGATCAGCATGGTCATGGCGGCCGTCCTGGCTGGGACCGCGTTCTACGGTTATACACAGTTCGCCAGATCTTCATATCTTACGGGCCAGTATGTTGAGAAACAGCAGCCCGTCCAGTTCAGCCATAAGCACCATACGGGCGATGACGGCATAGATTGCCGTTACTGCCATTCGACGGTCGAAACGACGGCCTCCGCCGGTATGCCGTCGACGCAGACCTGCATGAATTGCCATAGCCAGATCTGGGCTGACAGTCCGTATCTCGAGCCAGTCCGGGCGAGCTTTCGTGATAATAAGCCGATCGAGTGGCAGCGGGTCCATGATTTGCCGGAATACACTTATTTCAATCACAGCATACATGTTGCCAAAGGCGTAGGATGCTCGACGTGTCATGGCGAGGTCGACAATATGCCGGCCTTGTATCAGGAGAATACTCTCCAGATGGAATGGTGTCTCGCATGTCACCGGGCACCGGAACAGTTTATAAGGCCGAAGTCTGAGATATATAACATGCAATGGAAGGACAACGAACTCGACGCGGCCGAACGTACCAAACTCAAGGCCGATTACAAGATCCGCAGCAGAGAATTATTGACCAGCTGCTCGACTTGTCACCGATAGAGCATTTTTTAGAGGAACCTGAACGCAAATGCCAAGTTCATCAAGCAATCAAAATTTCGCCTTATTACGTGACAAGATCCTGTCGCAAAACGGTAAGGAATATTGGCGAAGTATCGAGGAGCATGCCGACACGCCCGAATTCCGCGAATTTATTGCAGAAGAATATCCCCACGAGATCGAGGAATGGGATAACAGCCTAAGCCGTCGTAATTTCGTAAAGGTGATGGGGGCTTCGCTGGCGTTGGCGGGTCTGAGCGGCTGCGTTATTCAGCCGCCGGAGAAGATCGTTCCTTATGTAACATCTCCGACCGGAATGCTTCCGGGCAAGCCGAATTTCTTTGCCACGGCGATGTCAATTGGCGGCATCGCAACCGGACTTCTCGCAAAATCGTATGAAGGGCGGCCCGTAAAGATAGAGGGAAATCCGCTGCACCCGGGAAGTCAGGGGGCGACAGACATACTGGCACAGGCGTCGCTTCTGGAAATGTATGATCCGGACCGTTCGCAGGAAGTTACGTTCAGGGGCGGTTCGGGAACCTGGGCTACTTTCATGACCGCCGTTCGATCGTCGATCGAACAAAACCGTGCTGACGGCGGAGCCGGCATCAGATTCCTGACGCAAACCGTCACCTCACCCACACTCATCGACCAAATGGCCAGGATCAGGGCCGAGCTTCCGAATTCAAAATGGGTGCAGTACGAACCGGTAAACAAGGATAATGCTTTGGCGGGTGCAAACCTGGCCTTTGGCTCACCGGCCCAAAGCGTCTATCGATTTGATCGTGCTGAAAGGGTTCTGCTGTTGGACGCTGATATATTTTCCGGTTTCAATGTTGGGTATATCAAGGATTTTACTAAGCAGCGTGTTTATTCGGAAACCAAGAAAGACATTTGCCGCCTTTATTGTATAGAGACGACGGTCACCATCACAGGAGCAAAGGCCGACCATCGTATCGCGGTTAAGCCCAGCCAGATGGCCGAGATTGCCAAGGCCGTTGCCGCTGCGGTCGGTGTTTCCGGAGCTGCGTCAACCTACACCGAAAATCAGGCATGGATCGCGGCGATGGCAAAAGACCTGGCGGCATTTCGCGGGCGTTCGCTCGTAGTCGCCGGCGATAACCAGCCCGCCGTGGTGCATGCCCTTGCCCACGCGATGAACGCCGCACTCGGAAACGTCGACGAAACGGTCATCTATACGGAGCCGATGTCTCCGGGGACTGAAAAGCTGCAGATCGAGCAACTTCGTGAGTTGATCACGGAGATCGATGCGGGCGTAGTGAAAATGCTTGTCGTTCTCGGCGGAAATCCGGTTTACACTACCCCGGCTGATCTCAAGCTGAACGGCGAGCGAATGGCAAAGGTCCCGCTTCGGGTCCATCTGGGGCTTTATGCGGACGAGACCGCCGAGCATTGCCAGTGGCACATACCTGAGAAGCACTATCTTGAGGGTTGGAGCGATTCCAGGGCATATGACGGGACCGCGACGATCGTGCAGCCGCTGATCGAACCGCTCTACGGCGGTAAGAATGCCCACGAAATGGCCCAGCTTTTCCTGCGGGAAAATTTCGAAAAGAAAGACCTCGATATTGTGAAGGAATTC
Organism: Pyrinomonadaceae bacterium; assembly: GCA_041748975.1. Taxonomy (GTDB): domain Bacteria; phylum Acidobacteriota; class Blastocatellia; order Pyrinomonadales; family Pyrinomonadaceae; genus OLB17. The sequence continues at coordinate 2,864 of JBGTCF010000344.1, read as the reverse complement.
TGGCAAGGGCAGAACATCGCTGCCGGTGCCGCTCCTGTCGCGCAGGCGGCCGCGTCTCCGACGCCCGCACCTGCGAACACTGCCGCGACCCCAGCTCCGACCAACGGTGCGGCCCCGCAGACACCGGCGGCCAGACCGGCCGGTGCCGCTACCTTCGAAGATAACTGGAGAAGAGCTCTCCACGACGGCGTGGTGCTGAATACTGCTTCCGCACCGAAGGCAGTCACGGCATCGACTGCGTTCCTGAGTCAGCCTTCAGCCGTCCCGGCAACAAGCGGCAAACTCGAGATCTCAATATTGCCTGATCCGACGATTTATGACGGGCGGTTCTCCAACAACGGATGGCTTCAGGAGCTCCCGAAACCGCTGAATAAGATCACCTGGGACAACGTCGCACTGATAAGCCCAAGAACGGCCGAACGTCTCGGTATTAACGTCGACCTTGACAAGAGGGAATATGCGGGCGGAGTGAGGGGGACGAGTTTTATCAATACCAAGGGCGGTAATACTTTTTCGGACCTTGTGACGCTGACATATCAGGGAGCCGACATTCAAAAGCCGGTCCCGATGTGGGTCACACCTGGCCAGCCGGATGACGTTATAACTCTTTTTATGGGTTACGGCCGAAACAAAGCGGGCCGGATCGGGACGGGGATTGGATATAACGCATTTGACGTTCGGCGTTCGGATGCCATGAATTCAGGGTTTGGCGAGATCGCCAAACGGGCCGGTGAAACAACTACGATCGCTTCCACGCAGATCCATTTCAATATGGAAGGCCGCGATCTGCTTCGCGTTTGGAACCTGGACGAGTACAACAAAGATCCCGATGTAGGGCATCAGCACGACGAGTATCCCAAGTCGATGTATCCTTACGAAGAGCATCAGGCGGTTTACAACAAGCATTACAAGTGGGGGATGACCATCGACCTCAATTCCTGTGTCGGCTGTAATGCTTGCGTCCTGGCCTGTCAGTCGGAGAACAACATTCCCGTGGTCGGCAAGGAACAGGTTGAGCGAAGCCGTGAAATGCATTGGCTGCGGATCGACACCTACTATGGCGGCGGCGATCTCAGCAACCCTGACGGCCCGCATTTTCAACCGGTACTTTGCCAGCAGTGCGAACAGGCACCGTGCGAGGTGGTTTGCCCCGTCCACGCAACTGTACACAGCGCCGAGGGTCTGAACGACATGGTCTACAACCGCTGCGTTGGGACCCGTTATTGCTCAAATAACTGCCCTTACAAGGTCAGGCGGTTTAATTTCCTGCTCTATCAGGATTGGAACACTGAGCAGTACAAGCTAATGCGCAATCCGGAAGTCACTGTGCGAAGCCGCGGTGTGATGGAAAAGTGTACGTATTGTACTCAGAGGATCTCTATGGCCCGGATCGAGGCCGAAAAAGAAGGCCGCTCCATTCGTGATGGCGAGGTTGTGACGGCCTGCCAGGCTGTATGTCCGACGGACGCGATCATTTTCGGCAATATGCACGATGAGAACAGCAAGATAGCCAAGACCAAGAAGGACCATCGCAATTACATTTTGCTGAACGAACTTAACACTCAACCCAGGACGACATACCTGGCCGGGTTGAAGAACCAGAATACAGAAATGCCGGATCACAAATCGCGGCTCAAATCTGACGACCATTAGTTGACGTTGTTTCATGTGTCCGGCTTGTATGGACACTAAAAGCCAGACTTTCGCGACAATATGCAGGACGCAAAAGAACCCAAAGTAGACCTTCACCCGGCGATGATCGAGGGTAATCATACCTACGCCAGCGTAACTGACAAGATCAGCGACGTCACGCTGAAGAAGCGTACGCCTTTTCACTGGTTCATAGGCTTTACTATTGCGTTCATGGTCGCTCAACTGCTGCTTTTTTCGACGGTATGGCTGCTCGCGAATGGCATTGGGATCTGGGGAAACAATCAGCCGGTAGGCTGGGCGTTCGACATTATCAATTTCGTTTGGTGGATCGGTATCGGCCACGCCGGCACGCTGATATCAGCTATCCTGCTGCTGATGAATCAGAAATGGCGAACGTCGATCAACCGTTTTGCCGAAGCAATGACGCTTTTCGCGGTGGCCTGCGCCGCGATGTTTCCGCTGCTGCATACAGGCCGTCCCTGGCTTGCTGCTTATTGGCTATTCCCTTATCCCAACACCATGGGTATATGGCCTAATTTCCGCAGCCCGCTTATTTGGGACGTATTTGCAGTTTCGACATACGCAACCGTTTCGCTTTTGTTTTGGTACGTTGGATTGATCCCGGATCTGGCGACACTCCGCGATCGTGCCAAGAACAAATATTTCAAGTTTGTCTACGCCGCATTGTCGTGGGGCTGGAGGGGTTCGGCCAGGCATTGGCACCGGTATGAGATCACATATCTGATACTCGCCGGTATTTCAACGCCGCTTGTGCTTTCGGTTCACTCGATCGTTTCATTCGACTTCGCGGTGTCGCAAGTTCCGGGTTGGCACGCAACGATTTTCCCGCCGTATTTCGTAGCGGGCGCGATTTTCGCCGGGTTCGCAATGGTTTTGATTCTGTGTATTCCGCTTCGTGTCTGGTATAACATGAAGGATTTGATCACCAACACGCACCTCGTCTATATGGGGAAGGTGATGCTGGCGACCGGGATGATCGTTGTTTACGGTTACGCGATGGAAGCGTTTTTTGCGTGGTATAGTGCTGCGCCGTATGAAACCTTTATGATGTATAACCGCGCGATCAGCGGTCCTTACTGGTGGTCATACTGGCTTTTGATTCTTTGCAACGGCGCGTCAATTCAACTTTTATGGTTTAAGCGTTTCCGGGAAAGTCCGTTCTGGCTGTTTATTATTTCGCTGGTCGTCAG
>JBGTCF010000343.1:0-6179 GCA_041748975.1 Pyrinomonadaceae bacterium | reverse complement strand
AACGAAAACATCATTGATATCAGCGGAGACGCGGTACATACCGTACGTCGGCGGGCAGATAATGATCTCGTCCTTGCCGGGGTTGCAGAAAATTTGCAACAACAGGTCGATCGCTTCGTCACTGCCGTTTCCGACGAAGATATGTTCTGGTGAGACCTTTAACGCGTCGGCCAAGCGGGCTTTCAACGCCATCTGCAGCGGGTCGGGATAGCGGTTCATCCCGGCACCGGCGGGCGAGCCAAAAGCATTTTCGTTAGCGTCGAGAAATATCTCAGCCGCTCCAGCGAATTCAGACCGGGCTGATGAATACGGCTTGAGAGCACGAATGGTCGGTCGCATGAGGGCGTTCACGTCAAACATCGGCTTGCCTCCCGATGGCGTCGAGCCTTATCGTCACGGCATTATGGTGAGCATCAAGCCCTTCTGCACCTGCCATGATCTCGACCGTTGGCCCGAGTTCCCGAATGCCGTCCTGGGTCAGCTTTTGATATGTTATGGTTTTCATAAAGCTCGCCACGGATACACCGCTGTATGCTCGGGCAGCGCCGCCAGTTGGTAACGTGTGATTTGTTCCCGAGGCATAGTCGCCTGCACTCTCGCAGGAATAATTGCCGATGAAAACCGAACCTGCATTCCGGACTTTGTCGGCCCATTCATCCGCATCCGCAGTCGCGATGATCAGGTGCTCGGGTGCGTAATCGTTCAAGATGTCCATGGCTTGATCAAGGCTTTGTACCAGCACCGCGGACGAATTTTTCAATGCCGCGGCGGCCGTTTCTTTTCGCGATAGGGTTTCGATCTGCCGCTCGACCTCAGCGAGGGCGTCATCAATCACCTTTTCCGAGTCAGAAAAAAGCAGTACTTGCGAATCCGCACCGTGCTCGGCCTGGGCCAGAAGGTCAGCGGCCACAAATGCGGGCACGCTTGTTTCGTCGGCAAGGATCGCCACCTCTGAGGGACCGGCGGGCATGTCGATCGCAACTCCAGAGCGGAGCACCTGCAGCTTGGCCTCGGTCACGAACTGATTTCCAGGTCCGAAAATCTTATAAACCGCCGGCACCGTCTCGGTGCCGTACGCAAGCGCCGCGATCGCCTGTGCACCGCCGATCTTGTAAACTCGCGTTGCTCCGCAAAGCCTCGCGGCATAAAGGGTCACCGGATCTATCGATCCGTCTTTCTGCGGCGGCGAAGTGATCACGATCTCACGGCATCCGGCCATTTTTGCCGGGATCGCCAGCATTAAGACAGTCGAAAACAGAGGGGCCGAACCGGCCGGTACGTAAAGCCCAACCTTCTCGATCGGCAAATCGCGCTTCCAGCAAAAAACACCCTCCGAGGTTTCGACCATCTCGCTGCTGTGCTCTGGAATAGCGTGAAATTTCTCGATATTATCCCGTGCGACGGCGATCGCACGCTTGAGTTCTTCGGGAACCATGCCGTTCGCGGCCTCGAACTCCTCTTCAGAGACGAGAAAGTCGTCGATCTCGACCTTATCGAAATGACGCGAGCAATGCCGCAGGGCGGCGTCGCCGTTATCACGAACGTCGGCGAGGATGTTTGCGACCGTCCGCTCGATGAAGGCGGAGTCGATCGTTGGCCGGCGTAATATCACTTCTACTTCAGCTCTTTTCGGATACCTGATTTTTTTCATATTATTACCTGATCATCTGGTCGATAGGCAGGACCAGGATCCCCTCAGCACCCGCCTTTTTGAGGGCATCCACAACTTCCCAAAAATCCTGCTCCCCGATCACCGAGTGCATCGACACCCATCCCGGATCGGCGAGCGGGATCATCGATGGGCTTCGCATCCCGGGAAGCAGCCGTGCGATATCGTCGGCTCTGTCAACCGGGGCGTTCAAAAGGATGTATTTATTTTGCGACGCCGCAAGCACACTGCGGATGCGAAACAACAGGTTGTCAAATATCTCGTTCACCTCCGGCCGCATCTTTTCACGGCGGACCAAAGCGGCCTCGGACCGCATAACCGTCTCCACCTCGCGAAGGCCATTCGAGAAGAGCGTACTTCCCGAGCTGACAAGGTCGCAAACCGCGTCGGCGAGTCCTATTGACGGAGCTATTTCGACGGAGCCGCTGATCTCATGAATATCAGCCTCGACACTTCTAGATGAGAAGAATTCGCGAAGCAGCGCGGGATAGCTAGTGGCAATACGCTTACCGGAGAGATCGGCGAGGCGAGAATATTCTGTCGCCTTTGGCACCGCTAGCGAAAGCCGGCACCTCCCGAATCCTAGTTTCTCGACGACTTCCAGATCGATCGCTTTTTCTGCGAGCACGTTTTCCCCGACGATCCCGACATCGGCCACGCCGTCAGATACGTAATCCGGGATATCGTCGTCCCGCAGAAAGAATATCTCGAGCGGAAAGTTCGCCGCCTCGGCCCGCAGCTTGCCTAAACCATTGGAAAATCCTATCCCGCATTTTTTGAGCAGATCGATAGACCCCTCAGATAATCTGCCCCCTTTTTGAACCGCAATTTTTAATTTCATATAAAAAACGACAAAACGACGCCCTAAACGGAACTCCTGGTGAGTTTCGCGGCGTGAACTGAGAACTAGTTATTCGTGATCGTTAAGAGACGAGTATTAGCCCACGCGCGGATGTATGCGCATGGTGGTGATGGTGGGAAGTTTGTTTGACGTTCAATGACATCGCTTTTCTATTAAAAACATATTCTCCCTCAACATGCAAATCGGATTCACTGCGTTATGCTAGAATCTGAATTTTTGTTATGGAATCAATCAACAATAATGAAGTCCTGCAGGAGTTTGGCAAGCGGATACAGCGGTGTTATGGGTGTTTTATCGCGTACCATCTCAAGGATATGTATCTCGGCGAGGATGTCACGTTCTTTTGCGAGCATTGTAAGGACGAAACGATGTTCCACTTCGATGATTTTTCGAAGCTGCTGGACCTGAGCAAGCTTAATGAGGTCGCTGGCGAGCATCAGCACTAAATTACTTGCAGCTGCAATGGGCCCATGTCGACCTTTGACAAGCAAATACGTGCATTGAAGCCGTAATGCATTTTAGGTAGAAGCAAGGGGAATTCCTTCGCCGCACCTAACCTAGCGAGCATTAAAATTCTCACAGTTCTAAAAGTAGAACTTAATGCCGAGTTGCAATTGGCGGCTGTCCTGCGAGTTCGAATGGTTGCGGGACCGGAAGTCGGGCAGTTCGCCGATCAGATCTCCACGTGGAGTCGTGGGCACGGAAACCTGATTAAAGGCAATGATACTATTGACGTTGAAAAGATTGATGAACTCTCCGAATATCTCCAGACGGTGCCGATCGGTCAGACCGGCAAATCTTGAATACCTCAGATCGATATTATATTGCGGCGGTGTAGTTCCGGAATTACGTTTGATACCGATCGGCCGGTCAAGTCCATTTATCCCATCGTTATTTAAGTCTAGCGTGGAAACGATATTAAAGGCTTCACCGCTATTAGCTCGGGCGATCATTCCGATCTGATTATTGTTGAGAAAATAGGATAGCATTTTACTCGAGCCGCGAATGAGCGGTCTGACAACGGCGGCGGCTACAAATGTATGGCGTTGACCTGCTAAGGATCGCCCCTTATCGAGTCGGCGGTTAAAAGGGTCAGTCAAAATAAGATTTTGGATCGCACCCGTCGCGAGGTTCTGTTCCGGAGCATCATCCTCGGCTCTTGATAGTGTGTAACCCACATGAAATTGAAATCCCCCTGAGAATCGCCGGGTCAACTGCAAGGCGATCGCATCATATTGTGAAACGCCTGCGGCTTCGGCCATGAAGATACTGCCAAATCGCGTATCGTAACGGCTATTCTGATCAAAGACCGGCCTGCCGTCAGCCAGATAGTCGACCGGCTTTCGGTTTATATTTCGATAGACTGCGATATGACGCCCCCCCGACCGGGTGTATCCGACACTTACTACCAGATTCGGTGAAATGGCTTTTTCAGCCTGCAGATGTGCGTGGATCGAGTACATCGTATCGAGATCGGGCGCGATCCTATCTATGTTCTGAAGCGGCAAAGCGGGCCCGATCGGAAGCGACCCCGAGAATGTATTTGGGAAGGCCGGGGCGGGCGGAGTCACTGCTCTCGTACCTCCGTTATTTCCAAGAAAGCGGAAATCGAAGAACCGCTGGTTACCGTTTCGTAACAAAGCACGCTCGTACATATTCAGCCAGGGTGTATCGAAATATAATCCGGCCCCGCCCCTAACGACCAACGGGCGGTCACCTTGGGAAAGAGCATAAGCAATGCCGAGTCTCGGAGCTAAGTTGAACTTGTCTACGTGAAAGCTTCGCGAGGCGTAAAACGGGGCGCCTGGGTCGGCAGCGGGAATCCGGTAAAGGTCATATCTAAATCCAGTATTGATCTTTAACCGCTCTGTTAGTTTCCAGTCGGCCTGCGCAAAAAGGTTCCAGAACGACGAACGATACTTGATCCTGGGGTCGCCGAAAGACTCCGTAAAACTTGAATAGCTGTAGGGGTCGATGCCGTTGCGAGCGGCAATGTACGCATCAATCGTAGGAAAGACATAGCTTGCAACAACCGGCGAGCTCTTGAGGTTGTCGATATGATTTAAACCGCCTCCGAATTTCAGAATCGCAGCCCCTTTGATCCATGTGAGGTTGTTTTGAATCTGCGAATTTCTTTCGAGTGGGTTTATTGCATTAGCATCTGCTGGCGAACCGAAATTCGCGATGTTCGAAACTGAAATTGATGGACCACGACCCGAAAACCCATTTTTTGTCCTCTCAGATAGCCGTCCTGCATGCTGAAAGCGAAACTCGTTGAGGAACGACGACGAGGTTGAAACGAGATGAATACTAAATGAATGGCCGGCGGTGTCTGCATCTGCTGCCCTCTCCAAGGTGCTTAATCCCCCAGTTGGTGAGAAATTCTGTGAGAACGCATCAGTATAAATAAGCCGTAATGTAAGGCGGTTGCTTCGATTTAGATCCGCATCGGAGCGAAAGATGTAATTGTTGTTCGTATTCCAATTCGGAATAACAGACGGGAAAATTGAAGCATCGAGGCCCGCGGCGATAAGGGCATTTCGATGATTGGGACGGATCGTTACGAGGCGGCTGATATTGTCGTCACGTCCATTCCATTCATACCCGCCAAAGAATTGCCACCGGTCGCGGATGACGGGGCCTCCAAATGTTGCGGTCAATCCGTCCGATTTATTTTCAGGCAGATCGGCCGGCGAGTCGTAAAAAAAAGGTCGCGAATAGAACGATGTTCTGGAGAAACGATAGCCGGCGGAACCGCGAAAAACATTAGTGCCGGATGGCGTAGTGATATTCATCACTAGCCCAGCGGTGTTGCCAAACTCAGGCGCAAATCCATTTGTGAGAAGCTGAACTTCGCCTACGAGCGTTTCCGAAAGGAGCACGAGACGAACGCCTGCACGGTCTGATTGGGTATTCGTACCGCCGTCAAGCAGGTAATTCACCCGTCGAGCGTAACCATTGGCATTGATTGTCGGAAAGGGATTTCCAGGACTCGGCCGCCCGTTTACGTTCGTCTGGAGCAAAGCAAAATTATAGGGATTCCGCGAGATGAGAGGAAGATTCTTTACCTCTCCGGCGGACATGACACGGCCAAGATCGGTTTTTCCAGCGTCTACCACCGAACTATCGGCCATTACTGTTACTGTTTCCTGGATCTCCCCGGTCTCAAGCCTGATGTCGACCGTAGCTGTCTTTCCGGTCCCAAGTTGGACACCTTCGCGAATGAAACGTTTGAACTTTTCCGCTTGAGCTTCGATACGATAGGTTCCGAGAGGCAGAAGGGGAAATCTATAAATACCCGCGCGATCGCTTGCGGCGGTCCTGGCCGCACCGGTATCGAGATTCGTAACAGTGATCAGGACATTCTCGACGATGGAGCCATTTTGATCGGACACGATCCCCTCAATTTGCCCGTTCGCCTGTGACTGAGCCGAAGTCCCATACATCAGGAGGAATGCAAGCGCGGTCGCAAAGACAAACGAGCTACAGATCTTCTGGAATTCTTTTTGGGTCATGACTAGTTAAACATCTTATTATATAAGATAAAGCTAGTAATGACAGATAGTTACAACATATTTAAGCGTGCCCGAATTTCTCGTAAGAAATTCCGTCAGATCTTGCGATACTTTTCGCTTGATCTGACCGCTT
>JBGTCF010000342.1:0-5036 GCA_041748975.1 Pyrinomonadaceae bacterium | reverse complement strand
GGTTTTCTTGATCTCGTCGATAATATGCACCATGAAATTACCGGTGCCGACGAACGGATCGAGAATATGGACGTTTTCGTCGGAGAGCGATTTGCCGAATTCCTTTTGCAAGATGCCCTCGACCGATTTGACCATGAAATTGACTATCGGCTGCGGTGTATAGACGATGCCGTGCGTATCGGCAACATCGACCGAAAAGCCCTGGAAAAATCGCTCGTAGATATTGTTCAGAAACGTCTGTTTTTCGGAAAAGCTGTCGATGGTCGAGGCCGTATGCTCGATCGCCCTGTAAAAATGGTCAAAGCGTTTTAGGAACTCCTCACGGCTGAACGATTGCGATGTAAGAGCAAGAATGACGGACTCGATCTCTTTGGCGATGGCGTTTCGCTGCGTGAATTCCGAGTTCTGAAAAACAGTGCGGAAAATACGCTCGGTCAAAAGATGCTGAATGAGCATTTCCTCGACCGCCTTTTCCGACAGATTCAAGTTGATCGATGTCCGACAAAGATCGTAGAACGTCTCAAACGCAACTTGAAATGCTTTGTTATTGACCTTTGCGTCGTCGAGGACTTTTAGAAGCGCTTCGCCGAGTTCTGGTAGCTGTTCGTGAAACTTAGTCGCGGCCTGTTCCCATTCCTCAAAAGCAGGCGGCGTGTAATCGAAGAATAATTCGAACAGGCGGACGAGATCGCCAGCCTTCAGTAGATCGAATTCGCCGATCTCCATTTCGTTTTGCCAGAGGATCGCTTTCGCCGGTTCCTGGAAGATGATGTTGTCTCGCGGATAGCCGACGGCGAATTTATTCTTAACCTCTTTGCGAAGATCGTCTTTGCCGTCTTTTGCTTCCCAATATCCGTGCGGTAGGCCCCATTGATCAACGACGGCGCCATCAATTCGGATGGATTTATTTTTAGATTTTTTTGGATATTGCTGGACGAGATTCCATTTGGCCTGTTTCGCGGCGGATTCGAGAAGGACAGCAAACGGCGGACTGACCGATCCTTCGTTAAAGAATCCAAGCTGGCTGAAGTTTGTTAGAGCCGCGTAATAATCTGTGACTACCTTGTGTGTGGGTTTCAGGCTGATCTTTGACATAGGTTTCACCGTCGTTGACGCGACGGGGATAATTCTACACCAGCTTGCCGCGGGTCAAAATCCATGGCTACATTCATCCTGCCGCGATGCAGCGAAAGGGCAGAAAAACCCAGTCGCTACCGCTCCCGGTTCTGACATCAATTCAGCACCTCGAATTTGATCTCGAGTCCGCGGCGAGGAGTAAGACGTCGTAAAAGAAATCGGGTCGGCCAAACATGAAGCCTTGCGTCACCATCCATAATGAAAACTGAGGTGGCCTAGGTCCAGTTTCACGACCCTTTAGGTGTATTTTCAGAGCAGGCTTGCAATAGTGCAATCGGTCTTAATGGCACTTTACTCAGGTATCCTACGTTCTTGATCTGTACGCTGCCAGTGCACGTTTGCCGAGGTCATGCGATCAAATGTGAAATGTTCAGGATTTCTTGCTTTTCTTGGGCTTTTTTACCGGGGTCGGTTTGCGTGAGCCGACGAGGACCTTTAGTTCATCCATAAACTCTGAAACATCTGCAAACTCGAGATATACGGAAGCGAAACGAACATAAGCGACCTTGTCGAGAGCTTTTAGCCGCCTCATTATGATCTTGCCGATCTCGCTCGTGGCGAGTTCCCTATCAAGCGAATCCTGGACGTTTTTTTCCACCTCATCCACGACCGCCTCGAGCTGCACGGTCGAAATGGGGCGCTTTTCAGAGGCTCGGAAAAGGCCGGCAAGAACCTTATTCCGGTCCCATCCTTCTCGTTTGCCGTCCTTTTTAACGACCATATACGGGATCTCGTCGATACGCTCGTAGGAAGTAAAACGGCGTCCGCAGCCGAGGCACTCGCGGCGGCGGCGAATCGAATCGCCGCCTTTCGCTTCACGCGAATCAACGACCTTATCTTCGATATGTGAGCAAAATGGACAGCGCATAGATAGTTGTCAGTGGTCGGTGGTCAATGGCCAGTTAAGACCGGAACCGAAGCGTACAGTGGTCATTTGTCGGCCGGTACAAAATCGGGTGATTCCGATTCGATCTCGCGTTCGGCGTTCTCGCTCGACAGCAGACTTCGAAACCGCTCAATACTTATATCACCATGAATAAAATAGTATAAGCCGAAAAACACCGCCGGGGCGAAATAAACGAGATGCATCGCGATCGATACGGCAGCCGCGTCCTCGACCCGAATGTCGTTCTTTAGAAACAATAGGCTAACCGCTGTCGCCGTATGAAATGCCCCCGCAGCTCCGCCGGGCGTCGGAACGATCGAGCTGACCGTTGCAAAGCCCATAATAAACAGAGCGTCGCTGAACGTAAACGGCATATCAAATGCCAGCAGTACGAACCACGTTGGAATGGCGATCGCCATCCACAGTGTAAAGGTCCAAAAGCTGACCAAAAGTGTCTCGCGCCAACTCCGCAATATCGCCAACGCCGACGTTAACTGCTTCAGAATGCTAAGGATGATCGCCCTTAGTCGCTTTGGGATCCAGCTTCGATTGGTAAGTCGCTCGGCCCAATTGATGACCGTAGGTGAATTTCGCTGAAAAATGATCAAGGCGACAAACCCCAAGACGACGCCGAGAAGCATCAGCAGGCCGACCCATTGAACGTATTCAAAGTCGGTCTCTCTGCCGGCCTGAGGCTGGAACCAAATAAGATTGATCGCAAAAAAACTTGTCAGAGCAGCGAGATCGAATATCCTCTCAAGCCCAAGCGTCACTAAAGCGGCGCTCGGCCGGACACGCGGGTCTCTCATTGGAAGCCACATCGGCCTGACGATCTCGCCCATGCGTCCGATCAGAAAAATGGCTGCGAATCCGACCGTGGTCGTCGCGAAAAGCTCCTTCAGGCTCGATTCGGTTATTGGCGAGAGCAGCACCTTCCACCTGACCGCCCTCAACAAATAGCCAAGGCAAATAATAAGAACTGCTGAACCAAGATACCAGGGATCGGCCCGCCGCAGGCTCGACGACACCTGCTGCCAATCAAGGTCCCGGCCAAAAAACCAGAAAATGAAGACAGCAAATAAGAAAAGAAGAATGAATTTTAGATATTTGCGCAATCCGCTCGATTCCGGCCCGACCGCCGGCTTCCTCGTGTGATCATTCGAACCCGGGCAAATTCAAAAGATACAGTATTTGGAAGAAATTCTAAACCATCATTGTCATTTCGTGCTGTAACATTCGTGTTTAAGATAGCGACTAAACACAAAGGGCACAGAGAGCGGCACGGAGGACACAAAGGACGCGATAGAATTCAACATTGATAGTTATCGGGCTAGAGATCGGTTCTGCCGAGGGAGTCACCTATTGTGTGAATTCTTCGAGTTTTTCACGGATCTCATCCCGGACACGTCGGAATTCATTCTTGATCTCCTCCTCCGCACCGACTGCGGCGGCGGGATCGTCGAAGCTCCAGTGAATTCGTTTTGCAGGGCCGGGGAAGATCGGGCATGACTTGTTCGCCTTGTCGCAAACGGTTATAACGAAATCAAATGGCGTATCGAGAAATTCTTCGAGCGATTTGGAACGATGATTCGAAATATCGATGCCGGTCTCGTTCATCACGGCGATCGCCTGCGGACGGACGAAGCTGGCGATGGTGCCGGCACTCAGCACTTCAAACCGGTCGCCGGCGATATGGCGAAGCAGCCCCTCGGCCATTTGGCTGCGGGCCGAATTCCCCGTACAGAGAATCAGAACTCGCTGTTTTTCGGACATATCTATTAAACCTCTGCGGCGACTTCGCCGGTGTTATTGCCGAAGTGTTTTCGCTGGAAATATAACGAAACATTCACGAGCCCTATTAGGACCGGCACTTCGACCAGCGGCCCGATCACTGCCGCAAACGCCACACCCGAATTGATTCCGAAAACAGCTATCGCGACCGCGATCGCCAGTTCAAAGTTATTGCTCGCCGCCGTAAACGAGAGCGATGCCGTTTTAGAATAATCAGCCCCGATCTTCCAGCCCATATAGAAGCTGATCAGGAACATGACGACGAAATATATAAGCAAAGGGATCGCGATCCTCACGACATCCAGCGGCAGTTGAACAATCAAATTCCCCTTCAGGCTGAACATCACGATGATAGTAAATATCAGAGCGATGAGCGTGAGCGGGCTGATGCGCGGGATAAACGTACCCTCGTACCATTCTTTACCTTTAGCCCGGACCAGAAAGAATCTTGTCAGCATTCCCGCAATAAAGGGTATGCCGAGATATATAAATACACTCTCCGCTATCTGACCAATGCTTACGTCCACGGCAACACCCGCAAGCCCAAAATACGGCGGAAGCACGGTAATAAACACCCACGCGTAAAGACTATAGAACACGACCTGAAAGACACTATTAAACGCCACAAGGCCCGCCGCGTATTCACTGTCGCCTTTTGCCAGCTCGTTCCATACGATGACCATTGCGATACACCGCGCCAGCCCGATCATGATCAGCCCGACCATATACTCCGGATAATCGCGTAGGAAAATTATCGCGAGAGCGAACATCAGAATAGGTCCAATTAACCAGTTTTGAATTAGCGATAGACCAAGTATCTTTGTGTTTCGAAAGACCTCGCCGAGGTTCTCATAACGCACCTTCGCGAGCGGCGGATACATCATCACGATCAGGCCGATCGCGATAGGGATGTTTGTCGTTCCGACGTTGAAAGAGTTAATTAATCCCTCTACACCGGGATATAAAAAGCCGATCGCGACGCCTATCGCCATTGCTAGAAAGATCCAAAGTGTAAGGAATCTATCCAGAAACGATAGGCGCCGCGTCGGGTTACAGTTTATTTCTGACATCGTATTGTGTATACTAGCCGAGCTTAATGTCCGCCCCACAGCATTCGACGAATGTCGTCATACCGTTTGATCGTTCATCTCGCTTTATCACGAAATACTCCCAATTATTTGCAAAGAGCTTATCAACGTACTCGCGATCCGACTCGGCCCTG
>JBGTCF010000341.1:0-3786 GCA_041748975.1 Pyrinomonadaceae bacterium | reverse complement strand
CGACGTGCGGGCGTAACGCCAAAGATGAAACCGATCCGCGGCGGGACAGACGGTTCACGGTTAACCGCTCGGGGACTGCCAACGCCGAACCTGTTCACCGGCGGCCACAATTTTCACGGTAAACTCGAGTGGAATTCGCGAAAAGGGCTTGAAGGATCGACTGCGATGTTAGTAAATCTCGTACAGATCTGGGCTGAAAAGGGCCAGTAAATCAGCGACCCAGTTTTACGTATCGTTTGTCGACAAATAGATCGGGGAACTTATTCTTTAGGCCCTCGATCTTCGGCTTATCGTGCTGAACGATATACGGCTGATCGGGGTTTTTTCTCATAAAGTCCTGATGGTAAGACTCGGCGTTATAGAATTTTTTAAGCGGCACGAGTTCGGTAACGATGGGCTGCGGATAAGTGCCCGCCTTTGTGAGTTCGTCGATGAACGTCTGCGCAGCGGCCCTCTGCTCCTCATCAACGTAGAAAATTGCCGACCTGTAATGCCGGCCGACGTCCGGCCCCTGCCGGTTGAGTTGGGTAGGGTCGTGGGCCACGGTGAAAAACACATTAAGAAGCTGAGAATATGAGATCATAGCAGGGTCGTATTTTACGATGACGGATTCGGCATGGTCAGAGCGGCCGTTGCTGACCGCTTCGTAGTTCGCCGTTTTCGAATCGCCGCCAGCGTAGCCCGCTTTCACATCTTTCACGCCTTTAAGGTGTTCGAAAACCGCCTCGACACCCCAAAAACAGCCGCCGGCAAAAACAGCCGTCTGCAGCTTCTGCGGTTCGGTGCTCTCGGCTTCGGTTTGCGTGCCGCTCTCATGGACATCGGTTGTGTCAGACGAACTTGCGGTTGACCCGCAGCCGATGGCAGCCGCAAACGACAGAATTATCAATGATCTAACTATTCTCATACTGTCCATTATATTCCGGGATCCTTTGTGACCAAAACCTTGTCGATTCGGCGGCCGTCCATATCGACCACTTCGAAAGCGTAACCCCGCCATTTGAACGACTCACCGACGTCGGGGACCTTCTCGAGGCGAGTTAGTATAAACCCTGCCAATGTCTGATATTGTTTGCGTTCAACCTCCGGAAAAAAGTTAGAGCCGAGGAGGTCCTTCAGATCGATGATGGAGATGTACCCGTCGATCAGCCACGACCCGTCTTCCCGCTGGACAATGCTCTGATGGGTAACGCCGCCGACGGGCAGGTGGCCGACGATCTCTTCGAGCACATCATTCATGGTTACAAGCCCTTCCACGGCGCCGAATTCGTCTATCACCAGCGCCATCAGTGAATGTGACTTCTTAAAGACCTCGAGCAATTCCAGACCCGTGATTGATTCGGGAACATAAACCGGCTGCTTCAGGACCCTTTCGAGATCGAGTTCGCCGCTCATGAGTAGATGCGAAAGCAGATCCCGCGATTTTACGATCCCTACGATGTTATCGAAACTCTTGCGGCAGACAGGCAATCGCGAAAAAGGCGAACTGATGAGCTTTTGCCGATTTACGTCAATATCATCCTCAAGGTCAAGCCAAAGGATCTTCAAGCGAGAGGTCATAATGGCGGTCACTCTCTGATCATCGAGTTTGATAATGCTCTCGATCAATTCCTGTTCCGTCTCGTCGAGAACGCCAATCTCGGTGCCATGGGCGATATGTGCCTTGATCTCTTCTTCGGTGATGGCTGCGTCCGTTGACTCGCGGACCCTAAGCGCCTTCAAAACGAGCGCGGTGGAACGGCTAAGCAGCCACACCACAGGTGCCGTCAACCGCGATATTAGGTTCATGGGACGCGAAAACGTGGAGGCAATAAGTTCGGGCTTGTTCAGGGCCAGGTTCTTCGGAACTAGTTCGCCAAAGATCAGGGTGAAATACGTTATCGTGATTATCACTATTCCAAAGCCGATCATGTCAGCGTACGGGGCGAGAAACGCTGAGCGCCCAACCAGCTCCGAAGCCTCGTCAGCAAGAAGGGCCCCGCCGAAGGCACCGGACAAGATGCCGATCAGTGTGATGCCCACCTGCACGGTTGAGAGAAAGGTCTCGGGGTGCTCTTGCATCTTGACAGCCGCCGCTGCCCCCGCATTGCCGCCTTCAGCAGCCCTCGCGAGCCTGACGCGGCGGGCCGATACCACGGCTATCTCAGTCATTGAGAACAGACCATTGACCAGGATCAAGGCAGCAATGAAGACAACCTCGAATACAACTATATCCATAAGCTTATTCTGACATTATTTCGCTGTCTTGCTTTGTGGTCAATAGAATTATGCCCCGCCGCGGCCTAGATTTCGTCGGGTACAAGTTTAAAGCCAATGAAAGGATGTCGTAATATATCCGCAATGACGCGATCTGACGTTTTCGTTTCGGACATGGCTCCGGATCCGGTTGGTCTTTACCCTCACGCTCGGCGTGTGGGGAAATTGCTTTTCCTATCTGGAGTCGGGCCGCGTGAGCGGGGAACGAAACAGATACCGGGCGTCGAACTCAACGACGCAGGTCAGATCCTTTCGTATGACATTGAAACGCAGTGCCGGTCGGTTTTTCAGAATGTTCGGTATATCGTCGAGGAAGCCGGTTCTTCGTGGGGACAGATCGTGGATGTGACGGTTTTTCTTACAAATATGAAAGACGATTTTGCGGTGTATAATCGCGTCTACGCCGAGTATTTTGCAGAAAACCAACCGTGCCGCACCACGGTCGAAGTAAATAAACTGCCGACGCCGATAGCTATTGAACTTAAGGTGATCGCCACCATAGAATAGGAGGAATGGATGACAATAATCAGGCCGCTCGCATATACCCTGCTTTGGATCCACATTATATTTCTTGCGATTACCTTTGGAGGTTCAGTCTATGAAACGCTCGTTATCAACTCGGTATGGTATTCCGACCTTCCGGGGTCGCTCGAATTCATGCGGAACCCGGAGTTCTCGGTAAAACCGGGCAAGTTTTGGGCTGTCCTCGGCCCGGTCTCCGGCCCCGTAGCGATCCTCGCTCTGATCCTTAATCTTTTCATCCGAGGTCGCCGAGTTCTGATCACGGTATCGTTCTTGTGCATTCTGATCAATACGCTGACGACGATCTTTTATTTTGTCCCGATCCTGATGATAATTTTTGCACCCGACGGTGGTGGTCGCAGTGGCGAGGAGCTAACGCAGCTTGCCCTAAACTGGAAGAACGGAACATGGGGACGAATGGCTTTGTTGCTGATCAGCCTTGTTGTGGCGATAGTTGCTGTGGGCCGTTCATCGAGCGAAACTAACCAAACTAAACTAAACTAAACTAGGAGAAAAACATTGATACAAACAAAAGGTTACGCAACTCACGATACAAGTGCTACATTCACTCCGTTCGATTTCGAACGCCGCAATCTCGGGCCGAACGACATTCTGATAGATGTCGAATACTGCGGTATTTGCCACTCGGATATCCACCAGGCAAAGGACGAATGGCACGACATGATGCCGGCAAATTACCCGATGGTGCCTGGGCATGAGATCGTCGGTCGAGTGACGCAAGTAGGAGATGCCGTGAGCAAATTCGCGGCCGGCGACGTTGCGGGCATCGGCTGTTTTATCGACAGTTGTCGCGAATGCCTCGGCTGCAAAAACGGTCTTGAGCAATATTGCATCAACGGATGTGCATTCACGTATAACGGCACCGAAATGGACCGCACGACGCCCACCTATGGCGGCTATTCAAACAAATACGTAATTGACGAGAACTATGCGCTAAAGGTGAATGCCGCTGGCGACCTTTCGGGCGTAGCTCCGTTGCTGTGTGCG
>JBGTCF010000340.1:0-3364 GCA_041748975.1 Pyrinomonadaceae bacterium | reverse complement strand
AACGATGGCCAGCGGTTCGCACAGCCGCTGTATTACTCGCCGCTGCCGCAGGAAATGGTAAAGCGTGCCTCGGCAAAGATCGCACTTGTTTCTCATAATGGAGTGTCGCTGCGGGCTCAATAGGACCGATGTCTGACGAAGAAAAGCAATCCAGTATCGACGGCGGCGACAGACGGCATTCGTCGTCGTCGGACAAGGTCTACCGTATTGGCCTGACGGCATGCGCTGCTTCGATCCTCGTGATCATCGTGACGATGTTTGTCGTGATAGGCCAGGGTTCGTGGCTCTCCATTAAAGAATTCGGCTTTAGCTTTCTTTACGGTCAGGTCTGGGATCCGATAAAAGGGGAGTTTGGGGCTTTACCATTTATCTACGGGACCGTAGTCTCGTCCGTTCTTGCGGTGCTGCTTGCGACGCCACTCTCGATCGGCGTAGCCGTTTTCCTTGTCGAGCAGGCCCCGAAATGGCTATCGCGACCGATGGGGTTCCTCGTCGAGCTTCTTGCGGCGATTCCTTCGGTCGTGTACGGACTATGGGCGATCTTTGTGCTTGCTCCTTTCCTACGCGAATACGTTCAGCCGCCTCTACAGGCGTCATTAGGATGGCTACCTTTCTTTAAGGGAACCCCGACCGGCATCGGTATGTTTACGGGCGGGCTTGTTCTCGCGATAATGATCACGCCGATCATTACGGCCGTGGTACGCGATATTCTGTTGGCGGTACCGGTGGCTCAACGCGAAGCGGCGCTTGCCCTCGGGGCAACTAAGTGGGAAACAACCAGGATCGTACTGGCAAACGCCTCGTCCGGCATTGCCGGTGCGGTGATCCTGGGCCTTGGACGTGCCGTCGGCGAAACCATGGCGGTAACGATGATCATCGGCAACCGTCCACAGATAAGCCTTTCGCTGTTCGACCCGGCATACACGATAGCGTCGGTGATCGCCAACGAATTTACTGAGGCGACCGGCGATCTTTACCTCAGTGCCCTTGTCGAGATGGGCCTGATACTTTTTGTTGTGACGTTTATCGTGACCGCACTTGCAAAGCTGCTGATCATGAGCGTCAGCAGAAAGACTCAGAACGTCACTTAGGGACCAGAACGCAGATGATCGAGACCAGACGATTTCGAAATTCGATAATGACCGGCGTTACGGCCGCATGCGCTTTCGGCGTGGTCGGGGTCCTAATTCTCATACTCGGATACATCGCCATGCAAGGCCTGTCGTCCATCAGTTGGCAGTTCCTGGTGGAAACCCCGAAGCCGGTGGGCGAGGGCGGCGGCATCGGTAATGCCATCGTTGGTTCGTTGATCCTGCTCGGCCTTGCATCGCTCGTCGGCATTCCCCTAGGTATCGCTATCGGAACATATCTTTCTGAAATGGGCGACGGCTGGTTTG
This sequence comes from Pyrinomonadaceae bacterium, assembly GCA_041748975.1. GTDB lineage: Bacteria > Acidobacteriota > Blastocatellia > Pyrinomonadales > Pyrinomonadaceae > OLB17. The sequence goes on along the minus strand of JBGTCF010000340.1, from coordinate 1,967 downwards.
GCAAGATCGTGCGTTTTATCGCCGACTCGATGATCGGGATACCGTCGATAGTATTCGGCGTATTTGTCTACGCGCTGGTGGTTGTCCGGCAAGGCTATTTTTCGACGCTCGCCGGTTCGCTGGCCCTGGCTCTGATCATGATACCGATCGTGACCCGGACAACGGAGGAGATCGTGCGGCTTGTTCCCAAAGCCATGCGGGAAGGGGCGCTCGCGTTAGGAGCACCCGAATGGCGCGTCACCTGGGATATTGTATTGCCGGCCGCTAAGACCGGCATCGCGACCGGGGCCATGCTTGCTGTGGCACGAGTGCTGGGCGAAACCGCACCACTACTGTTCACGGCGTTCGGCAGCCGCTTTTATAACATCTACCTCGACGAGCCGATGGCCTCGATGCCCGTACAGATATTTAACTATGCGATCTCCCCATTTGAGGAGTGGCATGCAAAGGCGTGGGCGGCCACTCTGGTCCTGATCTTTATGATCCTGGTCATTAACATACTCGTCCGGTTTACAACGCGGAACAAATATTAGTCATAATATATCTGCAAACAATTAATCGATGAATAAGATCAGCGTTTCAAACTTAAGCTTCTATTACGCCCAGGTGCAGGCCCTGCATAACATTACGATCGATGTCCCTGAGAACGAGGTGATCGCATTCATCGGCCCCTCGGGCTGCGGAAAATCGACTTTTATCCGTACGCTGAACCGGATGAATGACACGATCGCCAACACTCGGGTCGAGGGCAAGGTGCTGATCGACGGCAAAGATATCAATTCCCCCAAGACCGACGTCGTTGCACTGAGGCGAAAGGTCGGGATGGTCTTTCAGAAATCCAATCCGTTTCCGAAGTCGATCTTCGATAACGTCGCATACGGGATCCAGATAAACCGACTTCACTCGAACAAGGTCGATCTCAACGAGCGCGTGGAAAAAGCCCTTTACGATGCTGCTCTATGGGACGAGGTCAAGGACAGGCTCAGCGAATCTGCCTTTGGGCTCTCGGGCGGACAGCAGCAGCGTTTGTGTATCGCCCGGGCACTCGCTGTGCAGCCTGAGGTGATCCTGATGGACGAACCGGCCTCGGCCCTTGACCCCATGGCGACCCAAAAGATCGAGGAGCTTGTGGTCGAACTAAAGCAAAAATACACGATCGTGATCGTGACCCATAACATGCAGCAGGCAGCACGTGTGTCCGATAAGACCGCATTTTTTATGCTTGGGAAGCTAGTTGAATTCAACCCGACCGACAAAATGTTTACCAATCCAAACGAGAAGCTGACCGAGGATTACATCACGGGCCGATTCGGATGATATTTTATCGCCGTAGTTCGGGGCTTTTCCTTCGTGATAATATTTATATAGAGAGAAATGGAAAACAGACTTATTGATCAACAACTTGAGATCCTCCGCGACAAAGTCTTGCTGCTGGGCGAGATGGCCGAATCCGCTGTTATTCGGGCGATGACCGCCCTGACAACCCGTGACAGCATACTAGCCCAAAAAGTTCTGGATGATGACAAGGTGATCAATCAGATGGAGCTCGAGATCGACAGTCTGAGCGTCGAGATCATTGCTCTTCATCAACCGGCAGCACATGACCTGCGGCTTGTTATCTCGGTAGCCAAAATCACGCCTGTTCTCGAGCGCCTGGCCGACCACGCGGGCAACATCGCCGAGGCTGTGCTGGTAATCAACGAAGAGCCTGAACTGAGACAGTTTTCAGAAATGACGATCATGTCTGAAAATGCGGCTGAGATGCTCCGGGCGGCGTTGGACGCTTTCATCGCCGAGGACACAGAGCTTGCGATGAAGATCATTAAGCAGGATAAGATCATTGATACCAGCTATAAGAAAGTTTTTAGCGAATTGATCGGGATGATCATCAACGACCCCACCACGACCACAAGCGCCGCCCAACTCTTATTTGTCGCCAAACACCTTGAGAGGATCGGCGATTACGT
>JBGTCF010000339.1:0-3704 GCA_041748975.1 Pyrinomonadaceae bacterium | reverse complement strand
GCATTCAGGGCATCGTTTCATAGCGGTTCATTTACTAAGGCCGGCGGACCAGTTTAGGATCACATTGACTGGCGGTAGTGAGCCGTCGGTGCCGCGGCTGATGAACATCAGGCGTTGGCCGTCGTTTGAGACTACATAGTCGTCGCCCCGCACCGCTCTTGCCATTGTGAAGTCAAACAGAGGCTGCGGCACGCCGGCCTCGAATTTGTCATCGACCTTTACTGCGACAGACATCAACTTGCCGTCGCGTCCGACGTAGATCAGCTCACGGTCATTTTGACTCCAACGCGGGCTTGCCCCGCCATCTATTGAGACAAGCCATTTGTCTGCCGACGCCGGAAATGGCTCCGTCGTCAATCGCCTTGAGCGAAGTGTCAGGCTGAGGGAACCGGAATCTAGGCATATCAGCCCGGTCGCGAAGCCGTATTCGTCTATCAAAGCCTCAGGCGAGGCAGAAGCAGCATGGTCAAGACCAGCCGCACCAGCGTGGCCGCGATTACGGCGAACATCTCACGGCGCGAAAGATCACTCATTTTGCATTCTAGTTGTCGGGATGCAGGTAAAACACCTTGCTGATGATCTTCCACTCGCCGTCGGTCTTGAGCAGGGTGAACATATCTGTGAACTTGTGGCCGGTCCAGTCGTCGAGTTCGAGACGAACAGTGGCGATTGTGCCTTCGATATCGATATGGGCGATGCTCGATTTCAGATCGGCGGCGGGTCCGTTACCATCGATCCAATCGTACAAGCCCTGGATCGGACCGCCGAAAAGATCGGGGCCGATATAGCCGTAAATGGTTGCACCCTCGTGGAAGGCTGATTTCATGTCATCTCCTCGACCCGAAATACCTCCATTTACATAAGTGTGAATAGTTGTTTCGATAAGCTCCCGATCGCTTACTTGTACAGGCGCATTGCTCATGATCGTCTCCTTTTTTAGTGAATTGTCTTGTGAAAAGTGCAATAAAGATAGTCCATTCTCTTAGTTAATGCAATTAAAGCGACTCAGACTCCGATCTCGACAATGACCGGGCCGTGGTCGCTGGGTTTTTCCCATCCTCTGGGCTCTTTGTCGATCCAGCAATCAGTACAAGCTTCGGCCAGCCGTCCACTGGCCCATATGTGGTCGAGCCGAAGGCCCTTATTCTTCGAAAACATATTTGGTTGCAGCATTCCCCACCACGAGTATTCGCGGGCATCCGGATTGATCTGGCGAAAGATGTCGATAAATCCCCAGCGTTTCACATTCAATAGGGCATCGCGTTCCGGCTTGGTACAAAACAGCTTATTACGCCATATGGCAGTGTTCCATAGGTCCAACTCGTGCGGCGTTATGTTAAAGTCGCCGCAAAGAAGCACTTCGTCGGCAGGATCGTAAAATTCGTCGAGGTATCTTCGAAGGGATGCCAGCCACTCCAGCTTGTATTCGAATTTCGGGGTTCCGATCCGCGTGCCATGCGGCACGTATACGTTAATGATCCTGATACCTTCCACGGTCGCGGCCACCAGTCTGCTCTGAACCTCATCCATATCGCCGGGGAAATTCTTTTGTATCTCTGTCAAAGGATGTCGGGACAGTATAGCTACCCCGTTATACGCGCGTTCACCATGGAAGACAGCGTATTCAAACCCTGCCTCTCTAAGCCTCATATGCGGAAACCGGTCATCTCTAACCTTTGTCTCCTGTAAGCACAGTACGTCCGGCCGGACTTTTGCCGACCAGTCCAGCACGGGCCCAAGGCGCGATCTGATCGAATTGACATTCCAGGTCGCGATCTTCATAGGAGGTTAATGTCGGATCACCTTATTCTGTCGACCAAACACCGAGTTTGCATATTTCATCGCATCCAACCCGAAACGCTCAACCCACTCCAGACATGTAGCTTCAGATATCAAACTCCCCGACCACCGGCGTGTGATCTGAGGGGCGTTCCTGTTTACGGGGTTCTTTATCGATCCAACAGCCAGTACACAATTCTGCGAGTGACGCCGATGTCCAGATGTGGTCGATCCTGAGGCCATGGTTTCGAGGAAAACCGCCTGCGCGATAATCCCACCAGGAATATTCCCGCACATCGCCATTCATTCTTCGAAAAACGTCCACAAGACCCCATTGCTTTACGAAATGAATAGCGGCCCGCTCGGGCTTTGAAAAGTGAATGTGACCTTCCCACGCAGGCGGGTCCCAGACGTCGAGGGCGTCGGGTGCCACATTAAAATCGCCGCAGAGCAGCACCTTCTCATCCGGTTTATAGCCCTCGTCGAAAAAACGTCGGAGCCTCTGGAGCCAGTCGAGCTTAAAGTGGAATTTATCGCTGCCAAGTTCCGAGCCATTCGGAATGTAAGTATTCACGACCCTGACACCGTTGACAGTCGCGGCGATCAGCCGTTTTTGCGAATCCAGCTCGTCATCGGGAAATCCCTTTACGACGTCCTCCGGTTCAACCTTCGAGAGGATCGCAACGCCGTTGTATGATTTTTGGCCGTAAAAGGCGGAGTGGTACCCGAGGTCGAGTATCTCCTGGTACGGAAAGCTTTCATCGACACATTTTGTCTCCTGAAGGCAGATCACATCCGGTTCCGCTGCCTTGCACCACTCGGTGAGGTGCGGCAAACGAGCTGTTATCGAATTCACGTTCCAGGTAGCGATTTTCATAACGGTTTTATTAGTGGCTCCTTTCCCGGTTTTAGATTCTCCTCAAGGACGAACTCCGTCCATGTACGACTGCAATTGTACACGTGCGGCGAGCCATGAAACCACGCGGTAGACCAGTGTTTTAGAGATAAACATCGTACCTTGACGGGTCATTTTATTTCCATCCGGGATTTGAGTTTCGTTCCCAGAAGACGCCGTCTGAAAATCCTTGGATCGTTTCGTCGGTTTCGGCAAGGTCGATGCGTTTTTGGGCTAAAAGGCAATGATTTTCATCTGATTCAATGGTGATGAAATTGCGGCCGAGTTTTTTTGCAGCGACGGCGGTGGTGCCTGAGCCGGCGAACGGGTCGAGAATGAGATCGCCGGTGTTTGTGCTGGCTAGGATCAACTTCGCAAGTAACTTTTCAGGTTTTTGGGTCGGGTGGTCGGTATTTTCGGGCATCGACCAGAAAGGAACGCTGATATCGGTCCAGATGTTAGACGGGTGCGTGTCACGGTAGCTGCCACTTTTGTCTTTGATCCAGCCTTTCGGCTCGCCGTTTTCTTTGTAGGGAGCAAGGACTCGTCTACGCTGTTTGACCGCATCAAGATTAAACGTAAATTCGTCGGATACCGTAAAGAACCAGATATCTTCGGCGGTGTTTTTCCAGTTGGCCTTCGCTCCCCGGCCTTTTTCGCGTTCCCAGGTTATGCGGTTTTGAAGTTTGAAGTATTTCGACCCGACCCGTTGGATCGCCGAACTCGAACGCCAGTCACCGCAGATGTAGATCGAAGCCGTTTCCTTTAATAAGGGAGTACATAACCGGAGCCACGAATCAAGCCATTCTTCGTAATCCTCCGATGTTCGTTCGCTAAAACGCTCAGAGCCAAAGGATTTCGATAGATTATACGGCGGGTCGGCGAAAAGGAGATCGAACTGCTTTTCACCTTTCAGCTTTCCCAAGATCTCGAAAGCATCTCCGCACACGACCTTGTTTTCGGAGACTCTGCGTCCATCAGCGTTAAAGACTACCTTTGACCGCAGCGTTGTAACTTCGCTATCCGCGAT
>JBGTCF010000338.1:0-6918 GCA_041748975.1 Pyrinomonadaceae bacterium | reverse complement strand
GGCCTCGGCGGATTTTTCCCGCCAATTGAACTTGGCCTGGTCAAGGACGCGACCGGCACGTACACGCTCGGCTTTGTTCTTCTCTCGCTCTTTGCTCTGGCATGCCTGGCTGTCAATTACATGTCTTTCTTACGGGGAACGCCTCAGGAGTCGCAGGCCGTTTAAGTTGGCAGTTGAGATAGGTTAGACCGGCCTGATAACGCGTTACCAGGCGAGCGGCGGATAGTAGGGAGAACTTAAATACTTGTCAATGATCGCTTTTTCGGATGTTGATGGTTGGATCATCGCCGGTGGGGTGAGCAGTCGAATGGGCGAGGACAAGGCCGCCCTCGAGATCGGCGGACGTTCGCTGATCGAGCTCGCCGGAAATGCCGTGTCAGAAGTAGCCCAAGCTCGTATCTCAATCGCCGGCGAACCGCGTGAGTTCGCTCCCCAGTGGCCCGCGTTTCCTGACAAAGAGCCTACCGGACTCGGCCCGCTTTCGGGTCTCGCAACCGCCCTGTCGAACGGAAGTAGCGAATGGATAGTGGTCATCTCGTGCGACCTGCCCTTCGTCACGGGCAAAATCTTTACACGGCTCGCCGCCCATGCGTCGCCTGAGGCCCATGCCGTGGTCCCCATCCAGCCCGACGACCGCCCCCAACCACTCTGCGCCCTGTATCGGCGAAAACCCGTTCTCGCGGCCGTTCTCGAGCTGCAAAATAACACCGACCGAAGCATGCTCAACCTGCTGTCAAGGATAATCACGCACTATGCCCCGTTCTCTTCGTTCCAAGATCTGCCCAATGCCGAGCACCTCTTCCTGAACATAAATTCCCCGGACGATTACGAACACGCTAGGGACATCGCTTTTCAGAACCGGGAGCGATAGCAACGGGGTCCTGGACTCCCCGGACAACTATGAAAAGCGAAACGACATCACTTGTCCCAGGCGTGCCAGGAGGCGAGGGGATTCGGTTGTCATGCCCAGCATTACGCCGTTTGATGCTCATTCCAACAAAAAAGCGTGGCCGAATGGACCACGCTTTCCGTACTATGAGCTGCTTCTCTTTGGTCTTTAGCCGATGAACATCTCGTCTTCCATATAGACGCGGTCGATCTGTTTCGGGGCAGGTGCGAAAAAGACCTCCAGGCCCTTCTTGACGCCCGCCATTATGGCGGCGATCTCGCGTGCCGGAACCACGATCTTCTGATTTACAAACTCGGTCGTATCGGTGACCTGCATATGGGTTCGGTCGATAGACCGGCTGACCATCTGGACCTTATCACGGGCAGTGACCGCGGTATCGTCGACAAGGGCCTTTAACTCGGCAACCTCGTCCTTAATCAATTCGGTCGATTCGGCCAGATATTTCGTCGCCGACGACAGGTTAGCCGAGACCTCGGTGAAGTGGACCGAGATCTCGCGGCCCTGTACGCCGATGGCGTCAACCTTTGAGATAAGCGGGTCGATCCGCTCCTCTAAATTGCTGACCGTTTTGACAACGCGCCGGATGATAACAGCTATAACGATCATCGTGATCGCCATTGCCATAAAACACACAGCGATCACGATCGACGAGATCATTTGCCAGAACTGGAGATCGTTTACATTCATAGCCTAGTTATTATCGTTGTCTTCAAGGATCTTGTTTTCGTCCGAGATCGGATAGCTGGCCCGGCCCTCGCTGATCGCCTTGGCCTCGTTCTTGCGTTTCTCAGCCGTGTAAGCATCCTTTCCAGCGTCAATCGCGGCCGTGAACGGGTTAGCGGTGCTTGCCGCCACTGATTTGGCTTTTTCAGATAGCTCGCCGGCTTTGTCCGCGGCCGTGTGGTAAAGCTCTTCCGCTTTTTCTTTGGACACTTCGTAGTATTCGCCGGCTTTTTCCTGGATCTGGGAAGCTGCCACTTTGCTCTTCTCAATGCCCTTGCGGGTTGCATCGGCGATGTCCTCGCGGAGTTCCTCGCCCGACTTCGGGGCAAACAGCAGCGCGAGTATCGCACCGATGCCTCCACCAACCAATAAATAGGTCAGCTTGGTAGCTGCGCTTGTTTCTTCTCTCTCGTATTCGTTTCTCATAATATCTCCTTACATAGAAAATTACGCCAAAAAGTCCATTAAATTGTGATGAGCAATCATAACAAATTTTTAATGGCTTCAGCAATAATTTCTGAAAGGTAACGCATTACCACCCGGATCGGTTGACAGTCCGAGTAACCGGCCCTCGATGCTCCGAAGCGATATTGACTTTTATACACCCGCTAAGCGCGGCTGCCAACAGCCTACCTCCGGCCGCGCCTTCATGGAACGGATTTAAGTTAATGATTAGTAGCCTGGGATACAGATTTTTGAACTCGGAATCCCGAATATATTAAGCAATCGGCGGACTCGGATCAGCGGCATTGTTAGCGGACCTTCGTTAATCAAAAGGTGGAACTTCTTGTTAATAGATCCCGCATCCAATATCGTGTCTCCGCCGAATTTGTAGGCATGAAAACAAATTGGGGACCGTTCCTTCTTTCGCTACTAAGTATCTTTTTGCCCTTATCTGGGTCCGATGCTCAAGACGTCCGACCGGTAACTGGAAGAGTGATCACGCCGCGGTTTGAGGCCGTTAGGGCGGCCCGCATCGAGATCGACACCCCAACTGAGAAGCACGAATCAGTCTCGGATGAAGATGGGCATTTTTCGATCCGGGTTTCGGGGGAGGTTCGGTCACTTCGTGTTTACGGAGACAACATAGTCGAAACTACCATGCGGTTCGGCCCCGGGGAATCAACTCAGCGTCTGATCGTTAAGATCAACTATATTGTTCCGCCGATCGCCGAGACAGTGACGATTCAGGCTGGATCTCTGGAGCCGTCAGTGGAGTTTCGAAATGGGGCCATCTACACTGACTCGCTTTTCAACCGCGACGACCAGTTGATCCAGACGTTGAATGCAGGCATCAATGCCGGACAGCACGAAGGGGGCGGAAAGTCGTTAGAAATCCGCCGGTATGGGTTTAATCTTGATCACGGCGGCGTCAATGGCGGTCTCAAGATACTCGTTGATAACGTTCAGCAGAATCAGGGCACCCAGGGACACGGTCAGGGCTATCTTGGATCACTTAAAACTCTTACTCCGGAACTCGTGGAGGACGTATCTATCATCAACGGGCCGTTCTCCGCCGCGTACGGCGACTTTTCAGGCCTCGGTGTTGTGCAGATCAGGCAGCGAGAAGACCTGCCGCAAATCTTTACCGCCCGAATGCAGGGCGGCTCGTTCAACACCTTCCGAGGCTTTTTTGCTTTTTCGCCTGAGTGGAAGAATGTCAGTTCGTTTATTGCATACGAACCGAGCTACACCGACGGCCCGTTCGACAGCCCGCTGCGGTACCGGCGGTACAACGTGACTGGTAATTTCACGTTCAATTTAAGCGACAAAAAGGCGATTGGTTTTAAATTCAACGCCGGAACGAACGATTTCTTCTCTTCGGGACAGATCCCGTTGGACCTTGTCGCGAGCGGCGAACTCGACCGCTTCGGGTTTCTGGATCCCGAAAATGGCGGACGTGGCCAGGCCGGCACCCTTGCCGGATACTATCGGCGGGAATTCACCGACGGATCTGTTCTGCGGGCGGATGCCTTTGTCGGCCGTTCGCTCTTCGATCTTTATTCGAACTTCACTTTCTTTCTTACGGACCAGATTTACGGGGATGAGATACAGCAGCACGATTCGCGGCTGCAGCAAGGAGGCAACATACAGATGCTTCGGCCGTACAAGGCTTTTGGCCTTCCATCCCTGATTACTGTTGGCTTTAATATATTGGCAAACCAGGTCAACGTTGGCCTGTATCCAACGGCTTCGCGCGCCCCTAACAGAAAGTTCCTTCCCGGCAATCAGGACAACCCCGATGTCCTCTTAACGTCGGCAAAGGCTCGGATAAATAATTACGCCGGGTACCTTCAGAATGAGACAAATCTTTTAGATGGCCGTCTGCGGATCGACGCGGGTTTACGCATCGACTATTTTCGGTACAATGTCGCTGGCTTCGAGCTGCGGGACGAGCAGGTGAATATTTTCGCAAAGCAGGGCAAAAGCGAACTCCAGCCAAAACTCGCGATCGCATTTTCGCCCCTCAAGAGAACGCCGATAACCTTTTACGCAAACTACGGGCGCGGCGTCCTTTCGCAGGACGCACGAGGCGTCGCCCGCGAACCCGACGGACCAAAGCTCGCCACAACCGATTTTTATCAGGCTGGGGCGTCTTTCAACTCGCCGAGATTTTCCGCGGTCGTGAGTTCTTTCCTTATCGACCGATCCAGTGAGCAGGTTTATATTCCGGACGACGGGAGTGTCGAGCTTGCCGGCCCTTCCCGATCATATGGGATCGAGGCGCGCACGACCGTCGCCATAACTCGACGCATAGGTTTCAACGGCGGGGCAACAAAAGTATTGAAGGCCTATTTTCCGGGCGAATTCACAGAAGATGGCCGAAGGATAATCGTGGACAGTGCTCCGCGGTTTGTTGCGAATGCCGGGCTTGTTTTGTCGGACATCGGCGGGTTCTCAGCCGCGATTAATTGGAGGCACATTTCAAGGTACCGGCTTGACGGCGAAGACCCTTCTATCACGGCAAGCGGGAATGATGTTGTTGACCTGGCCGTTTCAAGGCCTCTGACGAAGTGGATGAAGGTAAATTTGGCGATCGACAATCTGCTGAACAAGCGATACTTCGAAACGCAGAATTTTTTTGATTCGCGTACATGTCAACTATGCGGGGTCGCATCCAGGATCCACGCCACGCCAGGATATCCCTTTTCGATCAGTCTTGGCGTGACGCTGACGATCGGCAGAAAAAACTAAATCCAAAATTAGAGCTAGGATACTTCAGGCAGGTTCCGGTTTTCGAGAGGTTCGCATTCTGTTACCCTGTTTGTTTGGGTTGCGATCCATCTCTGATTTATGGACCTAGAACTAATAAGAAACTTCTCGATCATTGCCCACATCGACCACGGCAAATCGACGCTTGCTGACCGCTTGCTGCAGATCACGGGTGCCGTCGCCGAGCGTGACATGGAGGCTCAACTGCTCGACGATATGGACCTCGAGCGTGAGCGCGGCATCACGATCAAAGCCCACGCGGTGCGTCTGGATTACAAGGCCAAAGACGGAAAGAACTACGTTCTGAATCTGATCGACACACCTGGCCATGTGGATTTTTCGTATGAGGTTTCGCGGTCGTTGTCGGCTTGCGAAGGGGCACTGCTTGTAGTTGACGCGTCTCAGGGCGTCGAGGCCCAAACGCTTGCAAACACATATCTCGCGATCGAGAATGACCTAGAGCTTATTCCAGTACTGAACAAGATCGACCTCCCGTCAGCCGAACCCGACCGGATCAAGGAACAGATCGAAAATATCATCGGCCTTGACACAAGCGAGGCGGTGATGACCTCGGCGAAGACCGGTGTCGGAATCGAGGAAGTTCTCGAAACTATTATTCGAAAGGTGCCGCCGCCGGAAGGAGATCGCAGCGCTCCGCTCAAAGCTCTGATATTTGATAGTTGGTACGACAGTTATCGTGGCGTAATTGTGCTCTTTCGCATCATCGATGGTGTGGTGAAGAAGGGAACAAAGATCAAATTTTTCAATACGGGCCGCGAATATCTCGTTGAGATGATCGGTGTCAATCGCCCGCGGCCAACGCCCATAGACGTTCTCGGTCCCGGCGAGGTCGGCTTTCTGACCGCATCGATCAAAACCGTTGCAGACGTTCAGATAGGCGATACGATCACCGAGGCTGCGAGGCCTGTCGATACGCCTTTCCCGGGATTTCAAGAAGTGAAGCCGATGGTCTTTGCGGGGCTTTACCCGATCGATTCGGCCCAGTACGAAGACCTTCGCGATGCAATGGAGAAGCTTCGTTTGAACGATGCGTCGTTCTTTTTCGAGCCCGAATCATCGACAGCTCTGGGATTTGGCTTCAGATGCGGGTTTCTAGGCCTGCTCCATATGGAGATCATCCAGGAGCGGCTGGAGCGGGAATTTAACCTTGAGCTGATCACGACGGCTCCGGGAGTTCGGTATCGCGTGACCACGACGGACGGGGCCGTGGCCGAGATCGATTCGCCATCCAAAATGCCTGACACTGGCCGCATTTCAAAGATCGAGGAGCCCTTCATCGAGGCGACGATCCTTACCAACGATGATTTTCTCGGCGGCATCCTTCCTCTACTGGATGAAAAACGCGGCGTCCAAAAAAAGTTTGAATACGTCACAACCGACCGCGTCATGCTCGTCTACGAACTGCCTCTCAACGAGATCGTCCTCGATTTTTACGATCGCCTTAAGAGTGTTTCAAAGGGTTATGCATCCCTCGACTATCATCTGTCCGGTTACCAGGAGAGCAAACTCGTCAAACTCGATGTTTTAGTTTCGGGCGAGCCTGTCGATGCACTTTCGCTGATCCTGCATACCGATACAGCCACATCCAAAGGCCGTCTGCTTACCGCCAAAATGAAAGAACTGATCCCGCGGCAGATGTTCGAGGTAGCGATCCAGGCCGCCATCGGCAACAAGGTCATTGCTCGCGAGACAGTCAAGGCGATGGGTAAGAACGTAATCGCCAAATGCTACGGCGGCGACATCTCGCGCAAACGCAAGCTGCTCGAAAAACAAAAAGAAGGTAAAAAGCGGATGAAAAAAGTAGGCCGCGTCGAGATCCCGCAGGAAGCGTTCTTGGCGGTGCTGAAGGTGAATGAATCCTGAATCAGATATGATCGAATATATCAACTAGACTTTTTACTACAAATTTTTAGGGTCATGACTAGTTAAACATCTTATTGTATAAGATAAAGCTAGTAATGACAGATAGTTACAACATATATAAGCGTTCCCGAATTTCTCGAAAGAAATTCCGTCAAATATTGCGATATTTTTCGCTTGATTTGACCGCT
>JBGTCF010000337.1:0-3921 GCA_041748975.1 Pyrinomonadaceae bacterium | reverse complement strand
TTTCGTCAGTACCTTGACACATTAGTGGTTGCCCGAGTCATCGGATTGTTAGATTAGCTAGCTATGGAGATCAAAGCTATAGGCTGCGAGCCGCTTCAGCTAAAGCGAATGCACATTGAGAATGGGCATACGTTGAAGGTGTATCAAGATACGGGCGGGTACGCATCGCTGAAAAAGGCTCTTGGGATGACGCCGGACGCGATCATTCAGGAAGTCAAGGACTCTGCTCTCCGCGGCCGCGGTGGTGCCGGCTTTCCTACAGGGATGAAGTGGTCTTTCGTTCCTAAGGAAACTGAAAAGCCGAAATACATCGTCTCGAATGCCGACGAGTCCGAGCCTGGCTCCTTTAAGGACCGCTATCTGATGGAGCGCGACCCGCATTCGATGATCGAGGGAATGATCATCGCCGGGTTTGCCCTGGGGGCAAATACTGGCTACATCTACACTCGCGGCGAATACAAGTACCTCATCGACATAATGGATGTAGCCCTCGCCGAGGCCCGCGAGGCCGGGTTACTCGGGAAAAACATTCTTGGCTCCGACTTTTCGATGGATATTCACACCCACACGGGAGCGGGCGCTTACATTTGCGGCGAAGAGACGGCCCTGCTCAGCTCGCTGGAAGGGTATCGTGGCCATCCGCGGCTAAAGCCGCCGTTTCCGGCAGTAGAAGGACTTTACGCCTGTCCGACCGTGGTGAATAATGTCGAAACTTTCACATCCGTTCCTCAGATTATTGAAATGGGCGGAATAGCCTGGCGTGACCTGGGCACCGAAAAGAGCGGGGGGACCAAACTTTGGTCGATCAGCGGGCATGTCAAGAAACCGGGCGTTTATGAACTACCGATGGGCTATATGGACATGGAAAAGTTCATTATGGAAGATTGCGGCGGGATGCTTCGAGACGATAAGAAGCTCAAGGCCGTGATCCCCGGCGGATCGAGTGTTTACATAATGAATGCCGGTCAGATCATTGGCCAGAATGTCCCGCTCGATTATGAGGGCCTCGTTGCTGCGGGCTCGATGTTGGGCACCGGCGGGATGATGGTAATGGATGAGACGGTCGATATTATTGATTCGACCAAAAATCTCTCGGAATTTTATAAACACGAGTCGTGCGGATGGTGCACGCCTTGCCGGGAAGGCACCGACTGGATCGTCAAGATATTTAATCGCATTGCAGACGGCGGCGGGCGTCCGGAAGACGCAAAATTGCTGCTTGATATCTGTGACAACATAGAGGGTAAATCGTTTTGCCCGCTTGGCGATGCTGCTGCGTGGCCCGTTCAATCGGCTATCAAGCAGTTTCCAGAAGATTTTAAAGTGTGGCTGGCCGACAAAACGGACGGAAATGGAGTGGTGCCAAACATATAGCCGGGATTGATCGAGGAGAGATCAAATCGGCCGATAGAAAATTAGTAATTAGGCAAAGGAGTTTTATGGGAAAAGGTGATAAACGAACACGGCGCGGAAAGATAATTGCAGGTAGTTTTGGCAAGACGCGGCCTAAGAGGAAGAAAATTATAGTTCAGGCGGCTCCGGTCCAGGCAGAGAAAAAGCCTGCTAAGCGGAAAGCTAAGGCTCCCGCCGCATGAGTTTCAAAGATTCCCGAGCGGACGGCGTACATGCCAAGCTTTTAAAGTTTGCAGGCGAATGGTCGGGTATGACCAAAACGTGGTTCGAGCCGGACGTTCTGGCTGATGAGTCCCCCATGAACGGCAGTATCAGGCCGGTGCTCGGCGATCGGTTCATGCTGTATGAATACTCGGGGAGTCTCCAGGATAAGCCGATCGAGGGACTTGCCGTTATAGGTTTTGATCTGGCCGCGAATAAATATCAGTTCGCCTGGATCGACAGCTTTCATATGGCGACGGCGATCATGTTCTCTGAGGGCAACGCCGGCGAAACGTATAACGTGAAAGGGTCGTATTTCACGGGCCCCGACACGCCGAGGTGGGTTTGGCGTACAGAATTCGAGATAGTCGACGACGATAATATAGTCATTACCGCGTACAACATTTCGCCTGAGGGCGACGAGGCAAAAGCCACCGAGACGCGGTATTCGCGAAGAGTTTGATGTCAACAGAACAGATTAAAGTAACCATAAACGAGCAGGAATTTGAGGTCGACAAGGGCGCTCGGCTGATCGACGTGTGCCGCGAAAAAGGCTTTGGCATTCCGTCGTTTTGCTATTATCAAGACCTCGCAATTCAGGCGTCTTGTCGAATGTGTTTGGTTCGCATCGACAAAATGCCAAAGCTTCAGACCTCGTGCACGATCATCTGCACTGACGGGATGGTTGTAACCACCCAGAGTGAAGAAGTTGAAAAGGCCCAGCGTGCGATGGGCGAATTTCTTCTCGCAAATCACCCGCTTGATTGTCCAGTCTGCGATCGTGGCGGCGAATGTGAGCTGCAGGAAGTGATCTTTGACTGGGGAGATGTCGAAGAAAGGTTTACGGAAAAGAAAAACGCGCAGCCCGAAAAATACCTTTCGCCGATCGTCGCAAATGACCCTCAGCGATGCATTCTCTGCAAACGCTGCACTCGTGTTTGCGATGAGTGGATGGGCGAGGACGCGATCGAAGCCGGCAATCGCGGTGTGAATACTGTTATCGGCACCTACGGCGGTTGGCTGAATTGCTCGCAGTGCGGCAATTGCATCGAGGTATGCCCTACCGGCACCCTGCTTGACGGTGTCTATAGACATGAAACGCGTCCTTGGGAGCTAGATCAGACAGTGACGACCGACGTCTACAGCTCAGACGGAATGCAGCTAAGCATCGGAGCGCGCGGCGGGCTCGTACATCGAATTGTCGCCCGCGATCGGTATGTAAACGGACTGAATGGCGAGTTTCTCGATGTAAAAGCTCGTTTCGCACACGAATTTATCAACCATGCGGACCGCATAAAAACACCGATGATCCGCTATTCCAAGGGCGGAAAGCTGATCCCCGCGACTTGGGACGAGGCGATCGAATACACTGCGGCGAAACTTAAGGAGTTTGGCCCCTCGACTGGCGTGATCGCCAGCCCTCGACTGACAAACGAATCTTTATACGCTTTGAAGCGGTTCGCAACCGACGTCGTCGGGACCACAAACTTCGCTGTTTCCGATAGGCGTTCGATGGCCTCATTCTTCGCCAACCTGAGCGCTCCGTTGGCGACTCACAAAGACATTCGATATGCCGCCACTATCGTACTTATCGGCGGGGAACCTGAAGAAGAGCAAACTTACACCGCGAAGCAGATCCGTCAGGCCGTACGCAATGACGGTGCCAAATTTATACTTATCAATGAAACGCCTACGCGTCTGAGTGGCCGGGCGACACAGTTCGTACACGTTAACACCGGCAGCATAGATTTGATCGCGATCGCTCTCGGGGGAACGTTGGACGCCGAGGCGGCGCGAAAACTTGGAATTGAAGCTTCGGAGTTTGATACGTTGTTGCAGACAATAGGCGAAACCGAGGGTGATCTTATCATTATGGTCGGTAACGACCTTTCACCGGAAGCACAAGCCGTGATAGCCGCATCTGCGAAATCTTTTGGCTCTGAAAGCCGGCGGGTTCTGCTGCATCCTTTGCCGCTTTATAACAACTCAGTAGGAGCGATAGACATCCTCCCCGACGCTAAATCGGTCGAAGATGTTGTGAAAAACTCCAATGCCGTTCTCATAGGTGGCAGCTTGCAGGCCCCGTCTGTGCTAGCCGGTAAGGATTTTGTCGTGGTTCAGGAACTTTTTCAGACTGATACGACAGATCATGCCGATGTCATATTCCCGGCAGCCAGCTTTGCCGAGGTGGACGGCACGTTTACGAATAATGCGGGTAATATCCAGCGTGTTCGCCGTGCCATTGAACCTGTACATCAATCAAAACCTGACTGGATGATCACGGCTTTGATAGCCCGAGAAATGGGG
>JBGTCF010000336.1:0-7218 GCA_041748975.1 Pyrinomonadaceae bacterium | reverse complement strand
ATCAACTTTTTCATCCCGCTGCCTTCGGGCCTAATTAACCCAGTCGGCTATAAAAACATTCGTATCGCCCTCTTTGGCAGCGTTTCGATTTGAGGCGAAAACAAGTTTCTTGCCATCCGGGGAGAACATCGGAAATCCGTCAAATGTCTCGTTGAATGTCACACGCTCGAGCCCGGTGCCGTCAAGGTTGATCAGGGCAAGATCGAAATTGCGTTTGCGCGGATCGGTCGCGAAATAATTAGTGCAAAACAATATCCGTTTACCGTCAGGCGTAAAATAAGGTGCAAAGGATCCGGACCCAAGCTTTGTTACTTGCCGTTTGTTGCTGCCGTCGGCGTTCATAACCCAGATCTCGAAAACGATCGGTACGATCAGATGTCTTGCAAGCAGCTCTTTATACCTCGTGACCTCCGCGGGGTTCGTGAACGTCGAGCGACGGTAAACGATCATCTTCCCATCCGGAGAGTAGAAAGCTCCTCCGTCATAACCGACCTCATTTGTCAGCCGCTTGATGTTCCCGCCATCGATATCCATCGAGTAAAGATCGAGGTCGCCGTCGCGCTGCGAGGTGAAGACGATCTTTTTCCCATCAGGACTGACCGTAGCCTCGGCGTCGTAGCCGGGTGTGTTCGTCAATTTCTTTAGCTTCTTGCCGTCAGCGGTCGAGGTATAGAGGTCATAATCGGGATATACAGGCCAAACGTAGCCCTGAGAAAAATCGGGAGTTGGCGGGCATTCTTTAGATCCCTCGTGGGTCGAGGCATACACAATATTTTTTCCTTTGTTAAAGAAAAAGGCACACGTCGTGCGGCCCGTACCGGTCGAAACCATCTTTGTCTTCGAGCCGTCAATGTTCATGGTGTAGATCTGATCGCAATCGCGGCCGTCGCGTTTCGACTGAAAAACGAGCTTTTTCCCATTCGCAGAAAAATACGCTTCAGCGTTCTCACCGCCAAACGTCAGTTGTTTGATATTGCGAATTCTCTTTTCGCCCGTTACCAGCAATCGGCTGTCCTGGGCAGGGAAAGTTGACACGGAGAGTAAAATAAGGAAAATAGCGGGATACAAAAATTTCATATTTTCGATTATATTATTACCGCTGCAGTTCTTTGCATCCTAAGTTAACAGTTTAGCGAATTAGAAATTGTAGGGACGTGACCTTAATGAATTCGGCCCGAGGTTTCACATTAATTTTGCAATATGAATTTTGAGACTAATCGCGATGTGCTCGAATGGTATGAACGGCAGCCCCGCGCCCTTACTCCGGAATTCATCAGTGCGATCCCGTGGCATGAGGTCAGGAACCATCCTATTGACAAGCGGTTCATTCCCGTCTTGCTTTACATGCGGGACGTCGAAACATTGACCGATATGTACCACCGGGAACTGCTGCGCACCCCGACCGGCAAGGACCCGCATATCGGCAAATTTATGGAACGATGGGGTGTTGAAGAGATAACCCATGGCGAGGTGCTAAACCGTTTCCTGAACGAGATAGGGGTCGAGACGCCAGAGAACTGGCAGGACGAAGTAAGGCGAAACGTTTCTGTGGCCTACAGCGGTAAAGCTTATCTGTTGACCGCCCTGACAAACCTGATCGGAAAAAAATTTACGGCCGCCCATATGACGTTTGGGGCCATACACGAGATGGAGGCAGCACAGGGATATCGGCGGCTGTCAGCTCTCTCAAACCACCCTGTCCTGACCCATATTCTGAGCGCTGTCATCCGAGAAGAGTCGGCTCACAACCAATTTTATTGGAGTGTCGCGCGACTCGAGCTAAGAAAGAATCAGTTTGCGCAGAAGCTGGCGAGGTTCGTCGTTGAGAATTTTTGGGCACCTGTCGGCCAGGGGTCTCTAGCGCGGAACCGAACGGAGTACGTCATCGGCGTACTCTTTAGCGACAAAGATGCCCTCGATGTAATCGATAAGACGGTGACTAAACGGGTCCGGCAGCTTCCCGGCTTTAGCGATATAACGAAAATGACCGAAACGATCGGCAGTATTGCCGAAACCTCGTCGGCAAGGCTGGAGGCCGCTTAGTGCGACCTGTAATGCTCTACCCCTGAATCAAGCTCAACGGCTATCTTTCCTTCGGATTCAGCATAATCAAGATGAGCTATCGCTTCTGACAAGGCTAGAAAACGGTGCACTCCATGATCGAAGGAGTCAGGAAAGAGCCGCTGGGCCACATCGAAGGCGGTTGCACCGCGTTTACCGACTAGAGCGATCGCCTTTTTTTGACGCTCGTTTATCGCACGGACATATCGGTGAAAGATCTCTTCAAAATCCGTAACCGGTTCGCCGTGGCCGCCATATGCGAGAGTCGGGGAAAAACTTCGCAGTTTGGCCAGGCTGACCAGGTACTCGGCGAGCGAACGAAAACGGCGAGACGGATCGAGCGGGTCGGGCGAAAGTATCGGGTTCGGAGTGATGCGTTTCAGAACGCAGTCGCCGCATATAAGGGTGCGGTTCGACTCCCGTACAAATGAACATGAACCCGGCGTATGGCCCGGGGTATGAAGAACACGCAGTGAGCCGGACGAAAATTCGAGTTCCATCTCGTCACGAAGCGGAAGAGCATCGCCATCGTCCAGTGAATCAGTTAGCAGGCTAACCGCGTCATAAAGAGCGCGCATCTCCGAAAACACATCGTCGGGAACACCCGAACGGGCCATAAGATCGCGGTGCTCATCATGGGCGAGGCGGCCAAAAAGATGGCCAGTTTCCCATTCATGTACAAATACTTCCGCATCTTTGGCTTCGTCTCGTATCTGTTTTGCAAGACCGCAATGGTCCTCGTGTGCATGCGTGAGAACGATCCGGCGAACGTCGGAAAACTGCACGCCGTTCTCCGCTAATCGTCGCCTCAAAACCTCTTCCGCCTCTTTGGTTTTCGGGCCGACGTCGATAAGAGTTAAAGGAACTTCGCGGATCAGGTAAACATTGACATCGCCGACATAGAACGGTGTCGGAATCGATAGCGGAATAATATTCATAAATGTGCAGTGGCGAGGCAGCCTTTTTCAGTTGTTTCGGCAACAAAATAATAGTAACAAAACCAGAGAGCGGATCAGGGCAGCCGAGGTCCGGAAAGCCCGCGGAATTGAAACATTTTGACACCGTAACGGGTATTTATTTGGCAATTTGGTAATTTAGGCGGTCAAATCGTGTTTTTAGTAGTACAATTGCTTGCCATACCGCGTTTTTTGGGTTAAAAAGTTCAAAGCAAATCAGTTCAGTTAAATCTTTCGGAAAAGTTAAAGCTCGTAGAGACTCACAACATAAGCGGCGTTATTCAGCAAGTGAATCGATTAGAGTCCAACAGGCCGCATCTCACTGGATCCGAAATATTTAAATATGTCCGACGTCTTAAGGAGAATAAAAATGAAAGTATATTTGTCCAATGTTTCCGCTTTTACGGGCAGGGCATTCATCTTATGCGTTGCAGTTGCCGCATTCGCCTTTTCGGCGATGGGTCAATCTCAATCCGCTGCTGCCGACCTTTCGGGCACCGTCACGGATCAGACAGGTGCCGTCGTCGCCGGGGCGACCGTGACAGCGCGGGGCGTCGGCACCGGGATCACGCGAACCGTAACGTCGGGTTCAGACGGCGGCTTTCAGTTCCTTAGTCTGCCGCCTGGAGATTATGAGGTTACAGCCGAAGCTCCAAACTTCAAGAAGAGTGTAGTTTCAGGCGTAAAACTTACGGTTGGGCAAAGCGCGTCAATAGGCATACGACTCGAGATCGGCGAAGCCACCGCGATCGTTAATGTATCAGGCGACGACCTTACACTTGTGGAAACAACACGAACGTCTGTCTCGAACACGATAGAACAAGTAAGAATACAAAATCTGCCGATCAACGAACGGAGCGCAACCGGATTCGCTCTGACTTTGTCAACGGTTGGAAGGGACAACGGCCGTCCCGTCGGACCAGCGCCGACCTCGGGCCTTAATATCGGCGGCCAGCGAGGCCGTTCGACGCTCGTACAGGTCGACGGAGCTGATTTTACCGACAACTCGATCAATGCCGCCCGTTCTACCGTCTCGCAGGAAGCGGTGCAGGAATATCAAGTTACAACGAACTCCTATATGCCGGAATTTGGCCGAGCCACCGGCGGTATAGTTAACGTTGTAACGAAACGCGGAACCGATGATTTTAGGGGCAATGTGTTCGGTTTCATTCGGCATAAGAGCATTCAGTCGCGAAACGCATTTGCACCGGTCATCGACAACGATCCGGACAAAAAGCCGCCTTACACACGGGCACAGTATGGAGCCACGCTTGGCGGGCCATTGAACGATAAGGGAACATTCTTCTTCGGATCGTTTGAGCAAAGACGGCGGCAGGAATCCGGATTTTTTACGGGTGATATCATCGGCGGAGCGACGAGTTCAGTGACGATGAACGCCATCGCGGCCCCCATACCGGGGGGCGGCACATTTACGGTGAATCCGTTCCCAGTGACATTCACAGGGCTTACCGCCGCTCAGGCAGCCTATGTCAACAGCTCGATAACGACGGGACTGACGCTCGTTCAAGCTCCGGCAACCTTTGCACAAGGCATCGGTCTACTTTGTACGGCGAGGACGTATGGTTATATGGCGTCAGTCGGCACGCAGACGGCCCTTAATGGCCAAAGCACGCTGCCCGGCCCTACATTTGCGGCCGCCGGGCCGACGGTTTGCCCGCTGCTCTCGCCGGTCCAGGCCTCAGGTGCCATCGGCCAGCGCTTCCTTTTGTCGGGAGCCCCGGTGCCCTTAACACTAAACTCGGACGGACAATTTGTCGCATTCCGTCCGCTAGCGCAGTTAGCACGGATCTTCCCTATATCGGAAAGCACTACCTACACTTCTTTCCGTATCGACCATACGATCAATCCAGACCATCAGCTTAGCCTAAGAATCGGTTACAATCCGAGCTTGATAAATGGTATCCAGGACGAATCGCAGAATCAGGTGCTGGGTCAGAATGATTATTCACGAACAGGAATTCAGGACCTTGAGGATTTTTCCTTCGGGACGTCGCTGACCAGTATCCTGACGAGCCGTATGGTCAATGAGCTGTATTACAATTTCGGTCGCCGCGTTGCCAAATTCGACTCGCAGGTCCCAAGCGTCGCCCATCAGATCGCCGGGACCGGCTTTATCGGATCAAATCCGTTCTCGCCAGTCGACCGGACAGAAAAGCGTCACCAGATACGCGATAATATAACTTGGGCGAAAGGGAACCATACGATCAAATTCGGGGCTGATTTTAATTTCATCAGCGGCCAGGCGAGCTTTGAACTGAACTTCCCTGCTTTGTTCAATTTTGGCCAGCAGGCCTGCGGCAACCTGATCACCGGCTGCACGGGTCCTGCCTTTACGCCAATCCAGACATACGGGCTAGGCTTTCCAAGCGTATTTATCCAGGGATTCGGCGAACCAAACAGTTCGCTCAGTAACAAACCGATCGCCTTTTTCGCACAGGATACCTGGAAGATCACCAATCGCCTGACGATAAACTATGGCGTTCGATATGACTATGAGTTTACCGAGCAGTTTGCTCCGTCGCCGTTCACCGATCCGCTTACCGGCATCACTCTGAGCGTGTCGGATATTCAGACGGCCCAGGACGCTCTGAATGTAACGCAAGGATTTCCTCGAGATAACGATAATATTGCACCCAGACTAGGTTTTGCCTGGGACCTAGGTGGCAACGGTAAGACCGTCATTAGAGGTGCAATCGGCCGATTCTTCGATCACCCGCTGCTGGCTGTTTCGTTCAACTCAAATATCGCTGACGGCTCACAGCAGCAGCAGGCTACGCTGCTACCGATCGGTGGACCTTCACAAACGGGCTTGCTTAATGCCTTCCAGGTTTTTCACGGAACGGTTTGCGGCGTCCAGGGATCTAATGCTGCAATTTGCGGGGCCCTTCGAACGCAGGCGATCGCACCTACCGCCATATACCAGTTTGGATTCCAACGATTTGACTCAAGCAAGTTCACCGGGTTTGGGCCGATCCTGCCGTTTACGCTGCATGTTTCGAAGGACTTTGAGTATCCGGATGCAATTCAGGCTAATCTGTCTGTTGAAAGGATGATCGGCCGTGATATGTCGATATCGGGCAGCTATATAATGGTGAATGCCAAACATCTAGGCCATCCCCAGGACGTCAATAATGTGAACCATGCCAATGCGATCGAAAATTTCCGTCGATTTGCAGGCCGAGCTCCGACCAGTTTTTCAGAAGCGAATTTCTTCTCGTTGCCAACGTCTTGCGCAAATCCGGCGCTGTGTCCCCCGGGATTTACGGTCGTTGTTCCGGGTATCATCGGAATAAACGGCCTGGGCCAAAAGGTTGTCAGCCCGATCGCGGCTAATTTTTTCCGCAAGCTGGGACCAAACTACTTCTTTGTTCGCGCTCTTACCGGTCTGGACAAAGCGACATTTGATTCATTGTTAACTGGCAGCACACGCAGCCCCGGTCCAATCAATCCCTACGCGGATGTAAACTCTCAGATGTCCGATGGTAACTCGTCGTACAACGCGATGAATATCGAGGTCAAGAAACGCTTCTCAAACAGTATGCAGTTTCTTGCGTCGTATACATGGTCGCACTCAATCGATGATTCCTCGGACTTGCAGACCCTGCTGAAACCCCAGGATAATCTTAACTTCCGTGCTGAGAAATCTGATTCGCTATTCGACCAGCGTCATCGATTCGTTTTCAGCGGTGTCCTCGGGGCTCCGGCAGGCTGGAGATCAGAGGGGGGCTTCAGACGCTTTATGCATGGATTTACGTTTTCGCCGATCATCGAATTCAGCTCGGGCCGGCCATTTAATATTCTCGCGGTCGGAGATGCAAATGGTGATTTCCAGAGCACGAATGAACGCCCGTCGGTTCGAGCAGACGGCACGTTATGTGCAACCGGTGTCGACGTTGACTGTTTTCAGGGCCAATTTCCGCGAAGCGGTAATCTTGGACGCAATATGGGCATAACCCA
The DNA here is from genome assembly GCA_041748975.1 of Pyrinomonadaceae bacterium. Classification (GTDB taxonomy): domain Bacteria; phylum Acidobacteriota; class Blastocatellia; order Pyrinomonadales; family Pyrinomonadaceae; genus OLB17. The sequence continues at coordinate 223 of JBGTCF010000336.1, read as the reverse complement.
TAATTACTTCTCATTGGACGCCCGACTGACAAAACGGATCGCGTTGGGCGAACGTATGGGTCTCGACATCATTGTTGAGGGTTTTAACCTTTTCAATCGCTTTAACGAGGCGGCGGGAAATCCCTTTTACCAGGTCGTGAATTCGTTCGGTCAGCGAAAGAACGGTAATAAATATTACAGCCAGCCGACATCAGCCTTCGATCCAAGGCAGTTTCAGTTCGGT
>JBGTCF010000335.1:0-2562 GCA_041748975.1 Pyrinomonadaceae bacterium | reverse complement strand
CGTGGATATTCAGGAAGAAGAACGTCGCCGCATCGGGCGTAACATCCACGATCATCTAGGCCAGCAGATCACCGCGCTAAGGATGAATCTGGCTCGGCTCACCGAAAGCACCAAAGCCACGCCCGAGCTACACAGTCAGTGTGGACTCGTGACGGAGCTGGCCGGCGAGATCGACGAAGCGATCGACGCTGTCATCTGGGAACTTAGGCCTAATAATATCGATGAACTCGGTTTGGAAATGTCGCTGAAGGACCTTGTCGACAGCTGGGCCAAGCAGTTTGGCATCGAGGCTGAATTACACTCAAAGCGTCAGGGCGACGCTCCACTTTCGACCGAGATAAAAGTGCAGATCTATCGGATCACACAGGAGGCCCTCCACAATATCTATAAGCATGCAAAGGCCACAACGGTTTCTATCCTTATCGACCAGCGGTCAGATGTCCTGCGGATTTTGATCGAGGACAATGGCATCGGCTTTGATGCAGACAGCCACAAGAAGGCTAATCGGAAAGCGGGGCTCGGCCTGATCAGCATGCGTGAGCGAGCTGCTCTTGTCGGGGGGGCAGTTGAGTTCGAATCAGTACCGGGCTCAGGCACCACGGTCATAGTAGATATTCCAACGTCGAAGGGACTCGCCGCCAATAAAACACATTCGAAATACGTTTAACAATTTGATATTATTTTCTTTCGGGATGTGTGCTGGGTTCCCGATATAATTATGTTCAGCGATAATTTCAGACGCGGCGAAGGTAAAGGTAAGGGGCGTAAGGGCTCGAAGATCGCATCAACAGCAGCTGACATCGGTTGGAAAGCTTTTCAGGCCATAAACCGAGCTTTGCCTGAGAGCGAGGCGATCACGCCGAAATGGGCGGCCGAACCACTGCTCAAATCGTACGAGCGCACGGCGCCGCCGCTTGGTTTTCCGCGTGAGACCGATTCGCTTTGCCCGGCGTGCGTCAAGCAGGTTCGCAATGGTGTGATCTCGGGCGACATTCCGCTCAACATTCTGATGGATTCTCATCCGGGCGAGATCAAGGCTCAGATCCTGGAAGAAAACGGCCAGGTCATCATGCGAAAGACTTGCCCGACGCATGGTGAGTTTGAGGACGTGATGGCGACGGACGCTAAGTTCCTCGAGCGTATCGAGTCGTTGTTTTACGGCCGCGATTTTAAGGCGGCTGAGGACAAACACGTTCATCATCACGGAACTTCGGACATCAAATTTGGCCGCGGAGCGGTGCTCACCGTCGATCTGACAAACCGCTGCAACATGATGTGCAATCCGTGCTTCATGGATGCAAATCAGGTCGGTTATGTACACGAACCGACGTTCGAGGACACGAAAGAGATCCTCGACAGAGCCGTTTCGTTTAAGCCGCGTCGGCAGATCATCATCCTTTTCTCCGGTGGCGAACCGACTATCGCACCGCATTTTCTCGAGTCGGTTGCTTATGCAAAGAAGATCGGTTTTTACCGAATACTTGCCGCGACAAACGGCATTCGCTACGCCGAGGACATCGAATTTTGTAAGGCCGCGAAGGCCGCAGGACAGCACGGCGTTTATTTGCAGTTCGACGGGACCAACGACGAAGACAACAAACATCGCGGCGTCGGCAATCTGTTTGACGTAAAGCTCAAGGCGATCGAGAATCTCGCTTCGGTCGGCATCAAGGTGACGCTCGTCACCACAATTGTTAACTCGTGGAACAACGAAGGCATCGGCAGCATCGTCAAATTCGCCGCCGAGAACATCGACAAGATACAGACCATCGCATTCCAGCCCGTTTCGTTCACCGGACGCGACGAAGATGTTTCCGACAAGGACCGCATCGCTCAGCGTTATACGCTTTCCGGAATGACGCACGATCTGAAAGATCAGCTGGGCGGCGTGCTTGAGCCCTTGCGTGATTGGTTCCCGCTGAGCTCGTATTCGGCGTTTACGTCAGTGATGGATATGCTGCAGGGGGCCGACGCCCCGTGGGGTTGGTCGTCGTGTAATTGCCACCCGAATTGCGGTATTTTCACGCTGATCGTTGTCAACAAAAACACGAACCAGATGACGTCGCTATTTGATTTCTTTAACTACGAGCAGTTTATGAAGGACGTGTCCGTCATCACCGACACCGCTCGCGGCAAAAAGCTCACGATGGCGCAACTCGGCATGGCGATCATGCGAAACTTCGACGCCGGAAAGGCGCCGGAAGGCTTCCCGATCTCGCAGATCCTGAATCTATTTCGCCCTTCTTCGACAAACTCCAATTCCGACCGCAACGACCGAATGGTGACCCGCGAAGATGACGATCCGTGGCGAGTATTGTGCGTCGAGGGGATGTGGTTCCAGGATCTTTTCAATTACGATTTCCGCCGCACCGAAATGTGCGTCATCCCGTACGGAACGCAGGAAGGCGAGGTCAGCTTTTGCGCCTACAACACCGGCGTCGGCTGGCGTCAAATCATCGAGGAAATGCATAAAACTGCATCGTTGAGCGAATGGTATAAGGACCACGGCCGTCACGACGTCTACGCAAAAGGCAAAGAGGTGCCGGGGATCGGAAAGACGCG
>JBGTCF010000334.1:0-1920 GCA_041748975.1 Pyrinomonadaceae bacterium | reverse complement strand
TACCTGGTCGAACTCAAACCGGTCCACGACAGCGACGAATTCCTGAAGTTTGACAAAGAGATCGCCAAAGGGATCGACGTCGATGGATTTCCATATCGTAAGGGGTATCCGGTGAGCGAAAACTCCACTTTCGCTCTCAGGTCGATAGCTTACCGAGGCAAATTTTTCCGCTCGGTCGATGGCATTCAGTATGACGAACTCGAATTTGATAGACGCCGGGATGTTATCGTCGTCTTCCGTGTGATCGAGAAAGACGCAGCGGGTAACTATACGATCGTTTGGAAAAGGTTGAGAGATGTCGAATCACCGACCCTCAAGGTGAAGAAATAAAACGATAGCCCTCCAGTTTCCTGTATCCAGATCTTTGACAACTTATTAGTACGATTTGGTCAATTCCACGCCAGTGTAATAGTGGTGGATGATGTCGGCGGACTTGACGCCCATCTTTGCGAGGCCGAAGGCACCATATTGGCACATGCCTACGCCGTGGCCCCAGCCTCGGCCCGTAAAGGTATAGCTCGCCACTTGATTGCCTGAACCGTATCGCTTGTCGATGACAAAAAGCTGCTCGTTAAGACGTAAGGCCGAGCGGATCTTACCGCCTTTGAGGGTTTTGACGCCGTTCGATCCGATGATCTCGAGTTCGACCGCCCTACGTGAGTAGCCCTTTTGTTTGATGTTTATATCGTAGAGTGTGCCGATACCCCGGACGTATCGGGCGAGTCTCGATTGAACAGCCCCTGCACCGAGAGTAGTCCGCCAGTTTGTGAAAGGCGACATATTTTCGGCTACTGTGGGCGTTTCGGTCGGAACGATCTCAAGGTACATTACTGCTCCTGTGGGGTCAGTTTGAAAATTCACATTTTCCCCACCTACAAGAGCAGCCTCGCGTACCTGGTAAAGATCGCCTCCGAACCTTCTGAACAGGAATACGTCGGGCCGAATTGTCACCTGTCTCTCAGTCTTACCGACACGCAATACAAGTTTGCCGTCGGTGGAGGCTTTTGTGGTGCCGATTTGCAGGCTCGGCATCCATTTACGCTTTTCGTAGATTTGTCTGATCAGCCTCAGGATCTTGGCTCTGGAAAAGGGGCGATTCGGCTTTAGGGTTAGGTCCGCGTGCACCGTAAAATACCCATCCCGCATTAGCATTGCCAATTCGGCTCGCCGCTCCTTCGGGATCTCAGCAGCATCGTCAAATGCAAGATGGTAGTTAATGTCCGATTCGCTCAGCAATGTATCAGCATCGCCGGGGTTATAAAGATACCCGCTCAGGATGCGTGCAAGTTCCGAGGGCTTCGGCGTATCTTTGTTCACATTGGGAAAAGTCTTTCCAAATCGCGTCGCCAGCTGATTCAGCCAGTTCGACATTTCTCCCTGCGTCGGTGTGTCTTCCAGCCAGTCGTCGGTGATCGGGTCGGCGACCATCGAGAAACCGTTCGACGCGAACATGGCCATAAGCCTGACAAGCTCAAGATTGCCCTCGTCCCGCAGTTTGGCTGGTTTACGCAATGTCTTGACCATGAACGGATCAAAATGCCGCTGCCCTTCAAGCGAACACTCGACCCCTCTCAGATATGGCTCGGCTTTATCAAATACGTTCTCCGAATTCTCCGTGCGCCCGCCGCAGGTTGAGGTATAGAAAGCCGTGATCGGCTTTCCTTTATAGGTAGCCACGAGGCCCCGGGTCTCCTGCACGGCACGGGTCCCCATCTTCGTTTCGATCGAAACGCCCTTGTACACCTGTGACCACACCGTCGGCACCATATCAAATCCCTGCGTGCCGTAACCGCCGATATTCGCTATGGCATAAGTCCTGGCCGCGATCGCCTGGGCCTTTTGGGCCTCCAATTGCGGCAAGCCTAATTCGGCGGGTACGACTCCGAGCAGATATTCCTCAAGGGGAACAACATTGACCAC
>JBGTCF010000333.1:0-2975 GCA_041748975.1 Pyrinomonadaceae bacterium | reverse complement strand
CGGATCATCGATTCGACCATAGTCAGACCGTACAAAAAGCCTGAACACGCAGCAAATATATCCATACCCGCTGCATTGGTTGCACCGATCTGGGCCTGGATCAACGCCCCGGTCGACGGCATGATCTGGTCTGGCGTGGTTGTAGCGCAGATTATTAGCTCAATATCTGTCGGCTCAAGCCCGGCTCGCTCAAGAGCCTGGAGAGCGGCTTTCGTCCCGAACTGCGAGGTATATTCATTTTCCGCCGCTTTGTGCCGCTGCTTAATGCCGGTTCGCGACGTGATCCATTCATCGTTCGTATCGACCATCTTTTCCAGGTCCGCATTCGTTAGAATACCTTCCGGATAAGCGTGTCCCATCCCGATGATGCCCGCGTTTTGTGATGTCATTGATTAGAATTAGAACTCAAAAACTGAATAAATTCAAAAATCTATTCTGCCTCTTTGACTTCGATGATCTGGCGGCCTTTGAACTTACCGGTCTTGGCATCGATGCGGTGCGGAACCTTGGCTTCGCCCGTGTCCTTGTCCAGGTAGAACTGCGGCGTTTTCAGGGCGTCATGAGCACGTCGCTGACGGGTCCGTGCATGTGAATGTCTTCGTTTTGGATTTGGCATTTTTTACCTCAAATTATATCGCCGCAAAAAGACGTTATCGCCTCTTCGCGGCTACTTTAAACCTTTTAGTGCTTCCCAACGCGGATCTATCTCATCGTCGGCGCACTTACAATCTATCAAATTTAGGTTGGCACCGCATTTCGGGCACAACCCTCTGCAATCTTCTTTACAGAAATTCTGTATCGGCAACGCGAGCAGGATCTGCTCTCTCGCGACGTCAGCCAAGTCCACCCTGCCATCCTCAATGAGCGAAACGTCCAGATCGTCGATGCTTACCTCAACGTCTCTATTCGGTTCCTCGTGATCCGCGTCGACAAAGGACGTTTCAAACTGGAATTCGAGTTCTCCGGCCACCGGTTCCAAACAACGCGTGCAGTCACGCGTCATAGATGTGCTGATCGTTCCGGTCAGACTGGTCTTGGTGGCCAATTTGCTTATCTCGGCAACCACTTTAACCGGTGCGGTAAGCTGAAGATCTTCCCCGGTTAGATCGATTTCTTCGATCTCGAAGAGCCCTTTGATCGTCTTGGGCTCGGTCCTAACGCTGCTCAGATCGATGATCATTGTCAATCAGTGCGTTCTTTCCCTTAAAAGCATCCGGAAAGCAAAGGGTTAATTATAGCTGTTGTGCCGCCACTGTCAAACAAATGGCACTGTAATCCGTTCATACTTTTACTGCCGAACCTACTGCTTCATCCAGCGAGCCGAACCCTCCGGTCCGTAATAATGATGCCAACCCGATGTTGATATCTCGGGCAAACCCCGGACCGCCATAAACAAAGCCCGTGTAAGCCTGTACCAAAGACGCCCCGGCTGCAATTTTTCGAAACGCATCGTTTGCGTCAAAAATGCCGCCAACACCGATGATCGGAAGTTTGCCTTTGGAATGACGATAGATTGTCGAAATTACTTCGGTCGAGCGCTGCTGGAGCGGACTGCCGCTCAATCCCCCGGGGCCGATCCGCTCTGAATCGGCAGCGCTGATACCTTCGCGGGACGTCGTAGTGTTCGTAGCGATAATGCCAGCGATTTCCAATCGAAGGCAAATTTCCACGATCTCTTCGATATCTGCTTCACCAAGGTCCGGGGCGATTTTTACAAGTATCGGTACGCGGCCCTGGCTGCGATCCCGGACAGCACCGAGAAGAAGGTCGAGATTCTCCGAACGCTGCAGATCTCGAAGTTCAGGGGTGTTCGGTGATGAAACATTGATGGCGACATAGTCAGCGAACGGGCTCACCAAGTCAAAAGTTTGAAGATAATTCTCGATCGCTCTCTCATTTGGCACCTCTTTGTTGCGACCGATGTTCACACCGAGAATATACGATCTTCGATCGAGTTTCTTCAGCCGCTCAACCACGGCGACAGCACCGTCATTATTAAATCCGAGCCGGTTTATCAACGCATTTTCATTAGGCAGCCTAAATAGCCGCGGTTTCGGATTACCCTGCTGAGGCTCGAATGTAACGGTCCCTATCTCGACAAATCCGAAACCCAGATCCGCGAGCTGCTCAACCGCGATACAGTTCTTATCAAAGCCGGCCGCCATCCCCACAGGGTTGGGGAACTTCAACCCGAACCTTTCAATTTCGCCGAATGCGCTTGCTGCATCTGACGGTGTGGGTCCCCCTATGTCCATCTTTGCGGCCACACCCGATCTCAACGCCGACATACCGATGTCATGAGCCCGCTCGGCGTCGAGGCTGAACATCGCCGGTTTGATCAGCTTTTCCCAAAGCAATGACATATTGAAAGTTTCGATTTTAACGGAACCGGCAGGTATTGAGAAACATCTCGCTATCTTCGTTGAACTTTGAAGTATGCTTTGCTACGATTTGCCACTGATGGGTGACGAAATCAACTTGGTAGAAAAATCGCGAATAATGGACGCGGCGGCGATGAAACGGGCTATTGAACGCCTCTCGTCCGAGATCGTTGAATCAAATCGCGGTGCCGATGATCTTTATTTGGTGGGTATCCGTAGACGCGGGGTACCCATTGCAGAACGCATTGCCAAACGAATTGAAGCTCTCGAAGACCAGGCACCTCTTTCCGGAATTCTCGATATAACGCTTTACCGCGACGATCTATCAACCGTCGGAACAAATCCGATCGTAAACCGCACTGAGCTCGAACATGACATTGAGGGTAAAAGCGTTGTCCTAGTCGATGATGTGCTCTATACGGGTCGAACGATTCGGGCAGCCCTGGATCAGCTTATGGATTTTGGCCGTCCAAAACGAGTCCAGCTTGCGGTGCTGATCGATCGCGGCCGCGAACACCGGGAACTGCCTATACAGGCCGACTTCATCGGCAAGCTGGTCCCGACAAAACACACGGAGATCATAAAGGTCATGCT
>JBGTCF010000332.1:0-7813 GCA_041748975.1 Pyrinomonadaceae bacterium | reverse complement strand
TTCAGTTCGTTATAACTGCATCCGCTCAGGCCAAATGCCGCCACCATTGCTACTGACAATAAAATTGCTCTTTTCATTTTCATTCTCCTTCGGGTTTGCTTTTACCCACTTCATCTACTGCGTTGATCACAGATTCGATCTGCTCTAAATAGTTGCCAAATAGGTCGTTGGCGCTCTTTTCATCCAGAACTTCGGTGAAATTATTCTCACGAATATTGAATATTTTTTCAAACGTGGCCCCATCGATCTTTAGGTACTGAGCCGTGAGGGCAATGATCTCGTGTTTGGTTGCTGGCGGATGCTGCCCGTTAAGGATCAGGACCGCACGAAAAAGAGCGGCAAAACTGGGCAAACTTTCTGCCATCAGCTTTTTAAGTCCTTCGACGGACGAGGAGGCCGGAATGTATTGCCTTCGCAACTGGATCAGCTTACTGCGCAGTTCGAATTCGGCTTGATGGCGAAGAAAAGTATCGGATATGACAACAGCCGCCAGGACATCCGGGCCGTACAAAACCTTTCGAGCATCGCTCATCTGATGAAATTCGATAGGGAAAACATCTCCGGCATTTTGCAATTCCGATACAGTGAAATAAACGGGGATTGGATTGCCTAGTCGGGTCCATTCACGAATACATGCGTGAGCATTGCGAAGGTCTTCCGGCGTGATCCGTTGGAGTGCGATCAGAATATTATAATCCGATTGATGCGGAACAAAATCGCCGGCTGCCGCTGATCCGTATAGGATCACGGAAGATAAATTACGTCCGTGGGTCGATTTAAGGTCGTCAATAAATGAATCAAAGAACGAATACATAATCTACCAATCTCCTCCAGCTCCCCCGCCGCCAAAATCCCCACCGCCGCCAAAACCGCCCCATCCGCCTGATGAGCCGCCCCAATCACCTGACGATGAAGAGCCGCTGGAACCGCTTCCGGACGCCAAAATGCTGCCTATTATCCACGGCAAGGCACTGCCGACACCACCACCGCCTCCTCCGCCAAAGCCGCCTCCGCCCCATCGGTCATGATCGCCCTTGGTCCGACCGCCCTTAGAACGGCTAAGTATAAGGATCAGAAGGATCAGCACTATCGCAGCGCAGCAGAATAAGCCTGAGCCACCGCCGGCCGTTTCTGTCGCACGGCCTATGCCGGGCGTTTCACGCGGGGCAGCGGTGGGGAGGTTGGTTTTCTGAATCGTGGCGATGTAAGCGTCGATCGTGTCTGAGATGCCCTTGCCGTAGTTGCCTTTACGAAATTCCGGCACCAGGTATTGCCTCTGGAGGCTGCCGACGAGGCCGTCGGGGAGTTCGTCCTCAAGGTCCTTGCTGATCTGGGTAAAGTACTTACGGTCCTTTATCGCGACAAGCATCAAGGCGCTTGGATTGTCGTCTTGTTTGGAGCCAATACCCCAACCGCGGGCGACTGCGAGCGAATAATCGAAAATGTCGCGTCCGCCGGTTGTATCAACGACGGCTACGGCGATCTCGACCGGCGGATTCGATGTATCGCGAAGATTCTTAAGCTTGGTTTCGAGCTGTTGTTTGGTCGCGGCATCAATGACGCCTGCATAATCGTTAACAAAGCCCGTGGGCGCCGGCAATGGCGAAGTGTTCTGCGACCAAGGCTGCGCCTCTTGCGCATTAGCGGATTGCAGCAAAAGCAAGGCCAATAAGACGGAGATCAAAAATTTCAGTTTTACCGGCGAAAATTTAGCTGTCATCGATTAAGACAATAGTATCGTCAATTCAGCATTAAATACGAATCCTCGTTCCAGGCGGTTCGATAAATCGTATGTTCTCGGAAATTCATTTCGCAGCAACTTCGACAACCTTTGCCCTGAAAACCCGCATAACCGAACGCACTGCGGGATGAGCCCTTGCGTATTGTTCGAGTTCATCGGCTGTGGGGTCGCTGCTGAGTTCCGGCAGCGGTACGGAGGGCTCTTCCGGCGCGATCTCGGCCTTAAAAGCCGCCACGTCGAATGCTGGTTTCGCGGCGGCTGCAGTAGCCGATACTGCCGGTGTGGATCGCCCGACGGAAATGATGCTCTCGGATTCCCCGAACAGCATCTTGATCAATGTATCTGCGCCGCCGATCGGCAACAGGTTGTCGCCGGTTAGTAAAAGCCGCTCTTCGTAGGCGTCATCGAGACGCGTATTGTCGTGATGCTCAAGCTCTTCTGCGGATAGCGGCCGGAGTCGGATGGGCGACGGCTCCGACCGAGGTGAAATGGCAATCGGAGACGCAGCACGCGGCTCCTCGAAGGGAGGTACATCAAATCGCTCTTCAAAATCGGGCGGCTCTGATACAGCAGAATTGAAAACACCGAAATCCGATTCCTCAAGAGCATTTATCGTTACGTAACGCTCAATTGGTGCTTGAAAATCCTCAATGGGCTCTTCAATTACCGGCGGTGCTGGTGCCGGTTCGGTTTTCAGAGTTTTTTTTTCCGCGACCGGTTCGGAAACCGGAGCAGACTGGGCTCGTTCGGCGGTCGTGATCTCAGGAAGCGGCGTGCCCGCGGCGAGGGCATCGAGCCGCTCGATAATGCTCTCCATCGACGTTACGGAACGCATCTCGATGAGCTTTACCAGCCCGATCTCTAGCACATATCGCGGATGGACCGCCTCGCGCAGGCTGGCCTCGGTCTCGGCAAGCGAATTAAAAAATCTGAGCAGATCGGCCTCGGAGAAATACGCTGCCATCGCCTGCATTTCATCACGGCTGAATGCGGCTCCTTCGAAAAGATGGTCTTCGCCTATTGCGACCTTGAAAACAAGCAAATCGCGAAAAAGCCCCAGGACATCGCGGCAGAAGTTTCGCAGGTCGTTACCGCCGGAAATGAGATCGTCGACGACCATCAGGACTTCTTTTGGTTGGCGTTCGGCGATGGCATCGAGCGTCTTTCGGAGGATCTCAAGGCCGGCAAAGCCGAGGGCGTGCGTCACATCGGCTGAGGTGATCTTATCACCCGAAAAGCTGATCACCTGGTCGAAATTCGACTGCGCGTCACGCATCGAGCCCTCGCCCGACCGTGCCAGCTCGCGCAGCGCTTCGTCCGAAATATCGATCTTTTCGGCGACGGCGATCAGTTTCAGGCGGTCGAAGATCTTCTGCAGCGGGATCGTCCTGAACTGGAATTCCTGGCATCTTGACAGGATCGTGTCAGGAACCTTGTGCAGCTCGGTGGTAGCCATAACAAAGACCACATTGCCAGGCGGTTCCTCGAGCGTTTTCAGCAGAGCGTTAAAAGCCGGTTTCGAAAGCTGATGGACCTCGTCGATGATAAAGACCTTGTAACGGTCGCGTGCCGGGTTAAAGTTGATATTTTCGATGATCGTTTCTCTGACATCATCAATGCCCGTATGCGAGGCGGCATCGATCTCGAGCACATCCATCGAACGGCTTTCAGAGATCTCAAGGCACGAGGGGCAGATCGTCGGGTCGGTCAGCAGGCAGGGCTTAAGATTGGGCCCGTCGGTCTTGTGGCAATTGAGCGATTTGGCCAGGATCCGCGCCGTCGTGGTCTTGCCGACGCCGCGTGCACCTGAGAATAGATAAGCGTGGTGCAGCCGGTCGTGCTCGATCGCATTACGCAGAGTCTGCGTAATTATCTCCTGGCCCGTAACCTCGTCAAAAGTCTGCGGCCGCCATTTTCGTGCAATAACCTGGTAGCTCATTAGATATGTAATTGTAAATCGTGCGAGGTGTATTCAGCAATCAGCGTTTATGGAAGTGAGTGGGGTACAATAAGCGGCGGGTAGCCCGGACTATGGCGATCTTCCTGTCCAGGAGAAATCTTGGGTGAAATGCGGAGTGCGGAAAATGGATGAACTTTATGGATAACAAATATCAGATCCCGAAACCAAAAACGCCGGAAACGAGGGCCGAGATACTGCATCAGCAGATCGAGGAACTTGTGAAAAAGCGGGATAAAGAAAACGACCCGGCCGCGAAACAGTCGCTGCATAAGGAGATCACGGGGCTGTACGCTCAGTGGGAAAAGGCGAAGCTGTAAGAAGTCTGGGAAATCGTGCCCTTTACTTGATATATCGTTGGGCAAACCGTTAGAATCAAAAGTTCGCGCGGAGAGGTGCGAGAGTGGTTGAATCGGGCAGTCTCGAAAATTGCTGTACCTTAACGGGTACCGTGGGTTCGAATCCCACCCTCTCCGCCAGAATTGAAAGGCTAAGGGCGGAAGGCTAAGGGATGAAGTCCAACTCATTGAATGATGATTTGAAAAAGCGGACCAAATATTTCGCGGTCAGGATCATCAGACTTTATTCGGCTCTGCCCAAGTCTACTGAGGCCCGAGTATTAGGTAGGCAACTTCGGAGGTGCGGAACATCAGTCGGTGCTCAATATCGTGAAGCCCAGCACGCGAAATCCGATGCTGATTTCATAAGCAAGATCGAAGGCTCGCTTCAGGAACTCGCGGAAACATCTTACTGGCTTGAGCTTTTGGAGGAGATGAGCTTTTTCAGCTCCGAGAAGCTTAGGCCGATCCGCCAGGAAACCGACGAGTTGACAGCGATCCCCTTCGCCGTCATCCTTCATACTTTAGGAAAGGTGCAAGAGTGGTTGAATTGGCAGCATTGGAAATGCTGTGAACCTCAAAAGGGTTCCGTGGGTTCGAATCCCACCCTTTCCGCCATTTCGATTTTGGATCGCGGATTTTAGATTTTGGAATGGACGAGGACCTTCGTCCTTTGAATCCAAAATCCAGAATCCAAAATCTAAAATCCATATGGCTTCAGGCTCCGCACAAGGTTTGAGTTGTGAACTCCGCTAGACGAGGAATCGAGCAACGGTAGCAATCTCAGTCTGTGTTGCGATCAAGTCTGAAGCCACCAGATACGACGGGCGGGAAGCGTTATGTTTCTCGCCCTTTTTGTGTCGGGCCGCCGGTAGATCGTCGGGAGCGGAAGAATTCCTGCATTAGTGAGCGGCAATTTTCGGCCAGGACACCGCCGGTTATCTCTATCCGGTGATTGAGTTCCGCACTGTCACATATCCTAAAGTGTGTTTCGACCGCGCCGAAGCGTTCGTCACGAGCCCCGTAAACAAGGCGAGCGACACGCGCATTTACGAGAGCACCGGCGCACATTGCGCACGGTTCGATAGTGGTGTAGACCGTCGTTTCCGTCAGCCGGTAGTTTCCCACGCGCAACGCAGCCGTTCGCAGCGCTAATATTTCGGCATGGGCCGTGGGATCTGTATCGGTGATCGTTCTGTTAGAGGCGGCGGCGAGTATTCGGCCGTCTTTGTCGACCACAATCGAGCCGACAGGTACTTCGGTCATCGCGGCCGCTTCTCGGGCGATGCCGATGGCTCGCCACATCCATTTTTCATCGATTTCCTGCATCGATAGAGAGTTTAGCCGAAGGGCGATAATCTTGCATCCACGCGCCTAAAATGTAAAAATCGTTGAAAAGTATCTGCCCCCCGTCTAGAGGAGTAAACTTAATAGATCTATGAGCGACGAGGTTTTGGAACCCAGGCAGTCGACGATATTCACACATCCGACTGGCCGAAAACAGTTTTAAGTGACGCAATACTATCCGGCGGTCAAAAAAAGCACGCCAACGTGTGTGTTCAATTCACAAAACCGAAAATTAAGGAGAAATAGAATTTATGCCGATTGAACTGGAAGACCGCGGGCAAGCACTCGAGAATGAGTATTTTCGCCGCAAAGAGCAGGAGCTTATCGCCAAGATGAAAGCCCGGCTCGAGGACGAGAGTGCACACAGCCTTGAGATCAAATGCCCGAAATGCGACGGCACGCTGATCGAGACTGACTTCGAAAATATAAAGATCGACGTGTGCGACAAATGCTCCGGCGTATGGCTGGATCCGGGCGAATTAACGCAGATCGCCGAGAAGGATGAAGATAAGGGATGGTTTGGAAAGGTGTTTGGGTAAAGCTATGGAAGCAAACAGACTGACATCGAGAAGACTTATGCTGGCCCTGATCGCTTTTATAGCGGCGGCTCCGTTATTATTTGCCCAGCCTGCGCCCGCGAGTAAGGCCGCCAACACATCGGCTGAGGTGGTCACTCTAAAGCTTGCCAGCACGTTAATGGGCCGCGAAATGCCATATCGCGTTATTTTGCCGGTTGATTATAAGACAAAACCCGAGACACGGTACGGTGTTGTCTATCTGCTTCATGGGCTGACTGGTCATTACAATAATTGGACGGACAGGACTCGTTTAGCGGAGTACGCAGCAGCTCACAGGTACATCATTGTGACCCCCGAAGGCGATAACGGCTGGTACACCGACTCTGTTTCGGTGGCCAATGATAAATACGAAAGTTACATCGTCAAGGAACTGATCCCGGAGATCGACACGAAATACCGAACGATAGCGGGCCGTGACAGTCGCATGATAGCCGGACTTTCGATGGGAGGGTATGGGGCCGTAAAGTTCGGACTGAAATACCCGGCGATGTTTTCGATCGTAGGATCATTTAGCGGTGCACTCGGAGCAGCGGGCTTTAGCGAGACGAATGCCGGAGCGATTGGTAAGTCGATGACGGCCATCCTCGGACCGGCAGATAGCGAAACCCGTCGCTCAAACGACATTTTTGCCACGATTCGCGAGCTAACTCCGGAACGGATAAAACAACTCCCGTTTATTTACCAGTCTTGCGGGACCGAGGATTTCCTAATACAGAATAATCGTGATTTCGTGGCACTTCTGGTCGAGAAGAAGGTTCCTCACGAATATCGCCAGCATCCGGGTGCTCACACCTGGGATTTTTGGGATGCCCATGTAAAGGAATTTCTCGATGTCGCGACCCGGAGGTTAAAGAAATAGGATGTTAAGACGCTTGATTCTCGTTATCGGAATATTGACGGTCGCCGTTGCGGCAGTTTTTGCTCAGGACCGCACCGTTGTCCGTGATAGAAAGGCCAAACAGGTACTTATGGGGCGCCACATGATGTCTCTGCAGTGGATAAGCTGGGATTATTTCGGAACGGCGAGAGTGACGGAGCGTGGCGGCATGATGTATCTCAAGGGGCGTCAGGACGGCCGCGGCTCGTCGAAGGGAGACTTTGTTACGATCGATGGCGTTGTGACGGAGGTCGAGGCGAAGCAATTTACCTTTGACGGCACCGTGATTACGAAAATCAGCCACATCAATGGCGGTGAGCCGTGCGAACGAAAGGGAATACTGAACTTTCGAATAACCGGCACCCGAAAATACTGGCGTCTCCAGCAAATGGATAATCCGTGCGATGAGGCGACGGATTACGTCGATATCTACTTCAGATAATTTCTGCCCGCCAATGACGCGAATGAACGCGAATCAAGAAACGCCATCATTCGCCTTTATTCGCATTATTCGCGGGCCTGGTTCTTTATGTTGAATTTTGCTGTAGAAACCGCTCGCGAAGCAGGTCAGCTTCTCCTCGAAAAATTTGATCGGGGGATAAAAGTCTCCAAAAAAGGCGATATCAACTTAGTGACCGAGGCTGATCTCGCAAGCGAGGCACTAATCATTGAACGCATCAAATCCTATTATCCAAAGCACTCGATCCTCGCCGAGGAATCCGGCAACGCGGTCATCATCGGCGGTGAGAATACGTGGAAGTGGATCATCGACCCGCTCGACGGCACGACAAATTACGCTCACGGATATCCGTGTTTTGCGGTCACCATTGCACTTGAGCACGATGGCGAGATCGTCATTGGCGTCACATTTGACCCGACGCGCGGAGAACTGTTTGCAGCGGAACGCGGAAAAGGGGCGAGTCTTAATAGCAAGCCCATTCGCGTTTCGGCAGCCGAAGATCTCGGTGAAGCCCT
>JBGTCF010000331.1:0-2937 GCA_041748975.1 Pyrinomonadaceae bacterium | reverse complement strand
TCCAGTTAACAACTCTAACTCAAAACCGCAGCCTTTCGGAAAAGCGAGCACGCCGTCTACTGAGCCATCAACTGAATCCCCGAAAAAAGAATTAGAAATCTCAAAACCATTGTCGGAATGACAGCCCAAATTAGTCAAAGGGGGAGCACCCGCAACCGAACTTTCCAGTCCGCCAAATCGATAATCTGCTATTAATTGTTGTGATAAAGCGATATCTGCAGATGCAAATACAGCCAGCAGTGTTGTGATTAGTAGACTTTTCATTGTTTTGACCTCCAAACGACGTTGTATGGCCGTTCGGTCCTATGTCGCCACCATCCCGAGGAGGCTGGGCGCATGTCGCACTAGCCCTTATTTGCGCGAGATCGCAAGGGATTCAATAAGCCAAAAGTCTCCGGCGCGATCGTTCCGCAAATAAGTTCCGACGTTTTCGAGAACTAATGTATGACGATCCCGAAGGAGAAACGCATGTTGTTCTGGAGTTTTCCATCCAGGTCGAACTCGTCAAATTCGCGGCCTTTGTTATATGTTGGGTTGTAGTCCACCTGGAAGATCCTAATGTCGACTCTTTTGTGGACCTTCACGTCAATGCCGCCGCCGAAAACGAGCGCAAAATTGTTCTCCGACAACGTGAAGCTTGATTCGCCGAATACTTCTGACAGACCGGGACCCCCGACCGTTACCGATTGCTTGGCGATCCCGGCCATGATGTGAGCGAACGGCTTAACGCGAGGCCCGTCCTTTTTATTATTTTTGAACTGCAAGCCGCCCAAATAGTTGGAAATCCGGTATTTTAGATTAAACTGATCGCCGTCGAACGTAAGGGTGTCGTTTTTGCTGTGGGTCGCAAAATCAAATTTTGCGCCGACGTATTTAGAAAAATTTCCGGTAATAGAGAGGTTAACTCCGTTTGCACCGAGCTTCCGGCCAAATGCGTTGTCAAACTCACTACCCAGATCCTCGCTGGAAATTCCTGTATCGACACGATTATGCGAGTATCCAGCGAAGAACTCGGCCCGATTAATCTCGGTCGACTGAGCTCTCACGGACAAGACCGTGGAGCCGACAAATACGAGTATCATTAGTAAAAAACTGATTTGTGATTTTTTCATTTCTCTCCTTTTCGGCTTTAATATTCATTCGTTCTTAAAAGACATGAAAGGTAAATCGGGGGATAGCAGCCATCGTTAGGGCAAAATTTCACGTCCTACTTCTTAATGACCAAATGCGCTTATACCTTTCACATTTTTTATCCAACGTGAACTGAATTTCCGAGAATGTATCTCAATCGGACAGGTTTGGGAATACGCAATATTACGTATGCGAAAGATTTTGTTGACGTTTTGGTCAAATGGGTGTTTAATCAGGGAATCCAAGCTTTACTTAGACTCTCGACGGTGAGGTACTCTCACGATGCGGTTACGGCACTCGGACTGGAAAAGGCTGTTGAAGGCAATAGCCGTACTTAATTCGGACAGCGACCCTTCGACCCTGGTCGGGCGGGCGATCAAAACTGCGAATAGTTTGGTGCAGAGCGAGATCACGGCATTCGACTTTTTTGATGATCAGGGCGTTCATACCGGGGATTTTTGGTATGATCCGCCAAATGCTATCTCGGCTGCGGAGTATGAAATCTTCGTAAATGTGGCTCACGAACATCCCTTCTCTCCGGAAGTTTTTGGGAATAAACGACGCGATGCGATGACGACAAGCGACGTGCTGACCACTCCGAATTTCCACCGAACCGCGATTTATAATGAGTTTTTCCGCCTGGTTGGGGTTGATCATCAATTATTGGTGGCACTTCAGATTGCCGATGACCAAATCGTTACATACAACTTTAGCCGCGTTCGGAGAGACTTCACGAACGAGGAACGCTTGATTGCCAACCTGTTTGCACCGCATCTGAATAATGCGATAAGGAACGCGCATATGGTTGAAAGATTACAGGCGGCGACAAATAATTTGAACACGGCTCTTGCGGACAAGTCCGTCGGGATCGTATCCTTCGATCATTCAACAAAGTTGAGATACCTGAGCGATTTCGGTTCGAATCTACTTGACCGTTATTATGGCAAGGATGAACTCCGGGATGATGGCGTTCCGAAGCGACTGGCAGACTGGGTGGCAAATTGCGACGCTCAGCGAAAGGCAGATCCGATGATCTCGGAATTTAAGCTCAAATTAGAAAAAAACAGTGCGACCCTGTGCCTGACCGTCATCTTTGACGATGCAAAACAGGAAAAGATTGTCCTGCTCGAAGAACATCGAAGGGCATCGCCGGTCGTTCTCTATTCGCTCGGCCTCACTCAACGGCAATCGGAAATACTGTATTGGGTATCTCTAGGGAAAACCAATAAGGACATCGCCTTACTGCTCGCCATCAGCCCGCGAACCGTGCATAAGCACCTTGAAAACATATACGTAAAACTTGGTGTCGAAACCCGAACCGCCGCAATGTCGCTAGCGGTCGAACAATACTAAATATGATTCTATGCGGTTACGGCACTTAGGTTGGACAAGATCGCGATGCCGATAGCTGCGGCACGTCGTTCGAAGTTCAAAAAAGTTGGTGAATGCGGTATGTTGAAAATAACTTACTTCGTTACCAACAGTTATGTTTTGCACCCAATGCGGATCCGACAATTCTGAAAAGGCCGTTTATTGCCGCAAGTGTGGTGTGGCGTTGGAAAAAGAGGAAGAGACGCGGGTTGCAACAAGGGGCCGCGAAGATGGAATCGGTTCGCTCGAAAAAGGAGAGCCTGCTGTTTCTAAACGTTCGCGAGGTTTCGCGGACGGCGATGACGAGGCCGAGATATTTTCCATCAGCCCGACGCTTTTGTTTGTGAAGATCGGATACGTGGCTGCTGCCGTCGCCGCCATTCTGCTGGTCGGTTTAATCGCTACCTTCGACCTGATGGGCAGCGGGTGGGCGGT
>JBGTCF010000330.1:0-6458 GCA_041748975.1 Pyrinomonadaceae bacterium | reverse complement strand
ATAAATAATACGATCGACGGTAATACGGCGGCAGGCAGCGGCGGCGGACTTTATAACGGCGGGACTATTACATTTACCGATAACACCGTTACAAGCAATTCGGCAGGAAGCGGCGGCGGTATCTACAACAACTTTACCGCGACGCTTACGAACAACCTGGTAGCACTAAATACAGCGTCCGCCGGCCCCGACCTGTTTGGTACATTCGTCGGTACATATAACCTGATCGGCAACGCTGATGGCAGCGTAGGTCTGGCTGGAGCACCCAATCGCGTAGGCACGACCGGCAATGAGATCGACCCATTTATTGGCCCGCTGCAAAATAATGGCGGCTTGACCGCTACACGAGCATTGCTGGCGGGCAGCCCTGCGATCGATAAAGGGAACAGCCCGGGCATCACATCCGACCAAAGGGGCTCGATACGGCCCGTGGACAATCTGTTTATCCCGAACGATGGGGGAGACGGATCGGATATCGGTGCCTATGAGGCCGGAATCCTGACGACTACGGCCGCCGATGTTGAGATCTCAGGCCGTGTGCTCACATCGGATGGCAGTGGATTGCGTAATGCTAAAGTTTGGATGACCGATTCTGAAGGCACCAAACGAACGGTGATCACAAGCTCACTCGGATATTATAGTTTTACGGACGTTGAAGCAGGGAGTTTCTATATACTTGGCGTTACTTCCAAACGATACCGTTTCGCAACACGTGCTGTGTCGGCCAGCGACAGTATATCGAATTTTGACTTCTTGGCCGAAGAGTAACGTTTCATTCCAGGTGACAGGATCAAGGCGGTCACGTGACCGCCTTATTTTTTGACTGGATCGCGAAAAGATGAGAGGTTGTATGAATAGCGGGCGTTTTGACCCACGTCCCTTAATTGCCTACCCCATATTCCCAATTTATAACGACACACCTCTCTTACAGGCTGTCAATGCAGTCGGTTCAGTGGCACAATCTTTGCAATGGCGCAATATCTGGAGACTTTTTCCGTCGATGCACGACCCGATTGCCAATGAGTGATTCTCCCATTACGAATATCCCGGATAAAGCTGTTTCCGATAGCCGGCGAATCGAACAGGAGCGTCTGCTGCGTCAGCGGAATGCTTTGATAGCGATCACTCAGCAGGGCGACGCCGGCCTCGACACAACCATAAAATATCTCACCTATTTAACGGCTGTCACCTTAGAAACCGACCGGGTCAGCGTCTGGCTTTACAATGACGGCAATACCGCGATAAGGTGCATCGACCTATATGAGTTAAGTAAAAATCTTCATTCGGCCGGAGCTATTCTCAAGGCGGAAGATTATCCGATGTACTTTCAGGCGATGGCTGGCCTCAATGTGATAGTTGCGAATGACGCTCAGGAGGACCGGTATACGCGCGAATTTACCGGTGATTACCTGAAGCCTCTCGGAATAACCTCGATGCTCGATGCCCCGCTCCGGACCGGCGGTGTAGTGTCGGGGGTACTTTGCCACGAACACATTGGGCCTGAGCGGGTTTGGACGACCGATGAACAAACCTTTGTCCTTTCCGTTGCGAACGCGATATCGCTTGCATTAGAACGTGCCGAACACCAGGCCTCTCATGCTCAACTTGAGCGGCTGCTTGAACATTGCCCGGCCGTCATTTTTCGACTGCGGGTCCAGGACGGAAAGGTCATTCCTGTCTCAGCCTCACCCTATATCATTCGTCTCCTCGGATATTCGATCGAAGAAGTGATCACCTACGAATGGTGGCACGAATCCCTCCATCCTGATGACCTCTACTTGCTCGACGGTTCTATCGGCGAGGGCTTCATCGACAATAAACGCTCGTTCGAATACAGGGTTCGTCACAAGGACGGCGGATATCGCTTGATCGAAGACCACCGCACTCTATTCAGAAACGCCGCCGGCGAGCCGGACGAAATAATAGGCGTCTGGATCGAGAGAATCAATCGAAAGGGTCCGCAAGAGATAAAATCTCTTGGGGTCGGATAATCGAAAAATTTCGACTCTGTCTTACGACATGTTTTTGCGGATATATTGCCCCAGGAGTCGGTCGTATTCGGACGCGACTACTTGGTAGCATTCGCAGCAGATCTTTTCGAGGCCGTCCCGGTCGAGCATCACTACCGTACCCCGTGAGTATTTGATATAACCCTCTTCCTGCAAATGACCCGCGGCTACACTGACGCCTTCGCGCCTCACACCGAGCATGTTGGCGATCAGGTCGTGCGTCATCACGAGTGTGTCGGCGGGCAGCAGGTCGTGGTTTATCAACAGCCAGCGACAAAGCTGCTGCTGGACCGTGTGCAGACGATTGCAGACAGCGGTCTGAGAGATCTGCGTCATGAGAGCCTGAGTGTAGCGGAGCAATATATCTTGAAAAAGACCGCCGCGACGGAACTCTTTACGCAGAGCTTCCGCATTCATCCGAAAGGCCTTACCGGCGCCCTGAACAATTGCGCGGCTGGACGTTGTATCACCGCCCATAAAAAGAGCAACTCCCACCACTCCGTTGTTTCCGGCTATCCCAATTTCGGCGGTGCCGCCATTCTCCATTACATAAAGAAGAGAGATGATCGCCGTCGTTGGAAAATACACGTGCATCATCCGGTCGCCCGATTCATACAAAACCTGTCCGAGATCTAACGATACGGATTCGAGGTGCGAAGTTATTCGGGCGTGTTCCCCTGCCGGCAGAGCGGCGAGCAAATGGTTATGACGCGGACTTTGCGACGCTTGTGGAGCGTTTGTCATTTATTCACTCCGGGGCTATCAACTGTATTGCCCTGAGCCCCACCAAATATACGAAGGCACTCTATCACATTCTGTACGCTAGCGCACTTAGTGCGCCAGCGCACCGACATTAATGCCTGCTTTCGATTAATTTAACCTTAGTTTTAAGTGTTGAGAAATTTGCCTGGACCGTTCAACGTCCCCAAAGTCCCAAACGCGTTTCAGGCGAAAAACGGGCACCAGACGGCGGGAGCTTGACGAAGCTTGAGTCCGGGGTAACAAACTCGATCAAGGCACGGGTAGCAAGGGGCTTAAGGCAGGAACCAAACTTTAGACTTTCCAAACTCATTGTTTTGACTAAAATCACCAATTTATGAACAAAAAGCGTACATATTCCTTCGCGATAGTTCATTAGGCCCAGAGCTTGGAAGAAGACGATTCGAAACTGTATGTCAGGATCGAAATTTCGATGATTTACCTGGTTTATGAAACACGAAATAAAAGTCCTTCTTATAGAGGAGATCGAGGATGATCAGGTGATCACCAGTGAACTTCTTAAAAGCAATCGAAACCAAAAATATAGGGTTGAGGTTGTAAGGAATTACGAGGACGGCCTCGCGGCGCTCCTCGAGTGCCGGCATGACGTATGCCTGCTGGACTATTATCTAGGACCACACACCGGGCTGGAGCTTATTCGCAGGGTCACAGCCCCAAACTGTCGAACGCCGATGCTCCTTTTAACCGGAGACGGCAGCCGGGACATTGATATTAGAGCCTCGAAAGCCGGGGCGACGGACTACCTGATCAAGAGTGAGATCACCACGTCGATCCTCGAGCGTTCGATCAGATACGCCATCGAACGCGGCCAGATACAGGCATCTCGCGACTCAGCCGTTGAAGCGGCACGGCTGAAATCGGAGTTTCTGGCCAATATGAGCCATGAGATCCGGACACCAATGAATGGCATCGTGGGCATGACCCATCTGCTTTTGGACTCGAACCTCGACGACGAACAAAAGGAATTGGCAAAGACAATTTCGGCATGTGCCGATTCCTTGCTAACCATAATCAGTGACATTTTAGATCTCTCGAAGATGGAGGCAGGAAAACTCAATTTCGAGAGCCTCGATTTCGATCCTCGTTATGCGATCGAATCAGCCGTTCAGCAATTCGCGGGGGAAGCGCATGCGAAGGGGATCGATCTAGCCGTAAATGTCGACGATAGCGTCCGCGCATCGTCCGAGGCGATGCTGTCCGATTGAGGCAGGTCCTCACGAACCTGATCGGTAATGCCGTCAAATTTACCGAGAAAGGCGAGGTGGTTATCGGTGTAACCCAGTCCGAGACCGATAAACACCACGTCCTGAATTTTACGATCAAGGACACCGGGATCGGTATCCCGAAGGAGGCCCAGGGGAAACTGTTTCAGGCGTTCATGCAGGCGGACGGATCAACGACACGAAAATATGGGGGTACGGGCCTGGGCCTGGCCATCTCGAAGCAGCTCGTCGGATTAATGCACGGCAAGATCTCCTTTGAAAGTAAGGAGGGAATTGGAACGCGATTTTCCTTCACCGCGCAGATGGAAAAACAATCGGTGGTGGCCAAGAAAACAGTCCCGGAAAACTCTGCTCTGAAGGGCCTTCGCGTTCTGATAGTCCACGGTAATGCATTTCATAGAAGCCTGCTGGCCCATCAGACTCGGGGCTGGCAAATGATCACAGAAGAATGTGGAGACCTTAACGGGGCAGTTGAAATGATCGAGGGCGCGGCCAATGAAAACAAACCCTATAACCTGGCGCTTATCGAGCTGCAAGATGTCGGAGGCAGCCGTGCGTTCGAGCGTTTGCTGAAGAAACAGAAGGAACTTCGCAAGGTCCTGATCTCAGTCCCCGGCCAGCTTGGAGAAGATCAAACAGCCCGCCGTCTTGGAGCAGGTGCTTGCCTGACATTGCCTGTCCGGGAAGATCAGCTATTCGATAGTCTCGCAGCGGTTATGTCGAAGAAGGCAGCAAGATCGGCGGCGATCGAAACGGTCAATAATGCAAATGGCCATTCGCGGGAAAAGGCGAAGGCGAAAAAACCTCTCAGTATCCTGGTGGCCGAGGACCATCCGATCAATCAGTCGGTAGCAGTGCGTCAACTGCGCAAGTTGGGACACACCACCTATGTTGTATCTGGCGGTATCGAGGCGCTGACGGCCCTGGAGGAGCGCGACTACGACATCGTGCTTATGGACTGTCAAATGCCCAACCTCGACGGTTACCAAGCGACGAGGGCTATTCGCAGGAACGAAGGCGTTAGCAAACACACGGTGGTCATCGCGATGACGGCAAACGCTATGGCCGGAGACCGTGAGAAATGCATCGCCGCGGGAATGGACGACTACATCACCAAACCGATCATCGCTGGAGAACTCGACGTGATGCTAAGAAAATGGTCGTGGCCGTCGTCCGAGAAAGATGGAGAAGGTCTGGCAGGACGCCCATGGCCGCATGCGGCCGAGCCTGTTGAGAATTCTATTCCGATCGATCTCGATCGGCTGATCGACGCGACAGGCGAAAACGGACGCGTGCCAACCGAATTCATAGATCTCTACCAAACTCAGATGGCCGGGGAACTCGAAAAACTGCAAAACGCAATTCGAACAGACTCGGCAGACGACGTGAAAAGTATCGCCCACGGCTCAGCCGGAATGAATGCGAATTGCGGCATGACCGCTGTTGTCGCTCCGCTGCTGGAACTTGAGCGGATGGGGATGTCAGGGCAGCTTACCCATGCTGGGGAAGTAGCGAACCAGGTCCAACTCGGGTTCAATGAGATCTGTTCATACCTGGAGAGAATGCCGGAAAGAGTTTAACTGATCGAGGGGAAACATATGACAAAAATAGTTATAGTCGAAGATCATCAGGTACTCAGGGATATTTATCACAAGAAATTTGCCTCGGCAGGCTACCAGGTGGTCACCGCCGCAAACAAACACGATGGCCTTGAAGCGATCAACCGCACGAAACCGGATCTCGTCCTTCTCGATCTTCAGCTGCCCGACGGCAACGGGATCGAGGTACTAAAAACCCTCAGGGCCGATCAGCAATTCAAAGATCTGCCGATCTTTATATCTTCAAATATCGAGTGGTGGGCCGACGAAGCGGCCGAAGCCGGAGCAACTGCAGTGGTGTCAAAAACCACTCACGGCCCAGGTGACCTGCTTCGTATGGCGGATGAACTCATCCCATCACCCCCGCGGTCTAACGGGAACGATCCTTCCATCGTTAATGGAAAGCAGAGTGAATCGATCGACCGCAAGAAAGCTCCATATCTAAACCGATTCGCTATCTATGCTGAAAAGTTCGATGCTCACAATCTGAAGGATTCGGAATGGCGGTTTATCGAATCTACTTTTCAAACCCAGGTGGACCGTTACCAGCGTTATAAGATCGAGCGTGAAAATGCCTCAGCGGAGGATAGGAATCACCGGATACAAAAGAAGAACGTAAGATCAACACCTGCGTTGCCGCGCCGTTAAGGGCAGTAGGTAAAAGTTTACAAACGGCAAAAAATGGTTCGCACCCGGTTAGCGTCGGGTGCGAACATCATTTCTGTTTATATCTTTCAAAATCTGTCCCATTCAGTTTGCGACGACGATCCCATTTCCCAAAAGATAATCCCGCCGACAATCCTTCGTTATGCAGTGTATAAAAAGATTGTACATTGTTGGCACTGTAG
>JBGTCF010000329.1:0-2596 GCA_041748975.1 Pyrinomonadaceae bacterium | reverse complement strand
CGATCACATTACGGCCGACATGGCAGCTTCTTCCGATCACCGACGAGCGGACTTCCGCATAGCTGGCAATCCGTGTGTGCGACCAGATAACCGAATCTTCAACTAAGGCTTTTTCCTCAACGTGAGCACCCGGCCCGATCACCGAATTAATAATACGGGCACCAGGTTTTATGGTGCAGCCTTCGCCGACGACCGACCGCCGATCGATCTCGGCATGCGTCGCCGCGTCGTGATCGGGTTTCTCAGCTAGCGTCTGGCCGCCGATCTTGCCTGATAGGAGGTCGATATGGGCCTTTAGGTAACTCTCAGGTGTCCCGATATCGAGCCAGTATTCGCCCATCATCACATAACCGTAAAAGGGTAGATCCCTCTCAAGTATGTCAGGGAAAATATGGTATTCGAATGACTTGTAAGTGTCTTTCGCCACAAGATCGAGTATAGAAGGTTCCAGCACGTAAATACCTGCGTTTATTGTATTTGCAAGGGCCGCTGCTTCCTTTTCCGATGGCTTTTCGACAAAACTAATGACCCGGCCATCGTCGTTCACCTGCACCAAGCCATAATGGGTAGGATCCTCGACAGTCATCAAAGCTATCGTCGCATCCGCCTTTCGGGAGCGGTGAAATTCGATGATTTTTTTGAGGTCAAGATCGGTTAGAATGTCTCCGTTGAGCACCAGCGCCGTATCATTCGCAACGTCGGCCGCGAACCTATACGCTCCCGCCGTGCCCATCGGGCTGGGCTCGGTAATATATCGGAGCCGGACGCCTAATTCCGACCCGTTTCCCAGGATCTGCTCGATCTTGTCCGGTTGATAGCTCAACGACAAGGTAATATCCGTAATCCCCGCGTTGCGGAGCAGGTCGATTTGATAGAAGAGCAGCGGACGATTAGCGATCGGGACGATAGGCTTTGGCGTGTACACGGTCAAAGGCCTGAGCCGTGTCCCTTTGCCGCCAGCCAGGATAAGTGCTTGCATATTCAGTAAAAACTTTTCACATCGATAAAAACAAGACTATGGAACGAGAGCCTAAAAATCAATAGGATGAAAGCGAACTTCGTTAAATAATGTACAACAATACCAAAGAACATTGACAGATATGCGGATCAGGTGATACTTTGAAGGGTACAGGTTTGTCACGAAATTGACCTGTACACTCCTTCTTCAACGGACAATTCGCGGTTCGATGATCATTCATTGTTCAACCGAAGTCCGGCCTCAGATCAAAATGAACTTCGATAAGTCAAAGGCGATGCGAAATGCAGAACGTTACGTCGCACAGGGCAAAATACGCTCTGCGATCGCCGAGTACAGGAGTGTCGTCGACAACGACCGGCGCGATATAGCCACGCTCAATATGCTCGGTGACCTATACGCTAAAACCTCTGAAAAGCGGGACGCGGTTGAATGCTACCTTCAGGTCGCCGATCACTACAAAACACAGGGTTTTGCCCAAAAGGCCATTGCGGTGTACAACAAGATCTCTCGGATTCAGCCTGACTCGATCGAGGTCTCGGCAAAGTTGGCTGAGCTCTATAAGATAAAGGGATCGCTATCCGAGGCCAGGTCGCATTACATGACGTTGGCCGAGCATTATGAAAAGACCGGCCATCGTATCGAGGCTCTCGCGATGTACAAACAGATCGCCCTCCTCGATCCAAACAATACCGAAGTCTGTCTTAATCTAGCCGAATCATACATCCGAGAAGGCCATCGGGATGAGGCAGTGGATTCTTATGCCGAAGCCGGAGCACGATTCAGTCGCCAGAATAGACATGAAGAAGCGATCCGGGCCCTGACAAAGGGTTTCGACATCAACGCGACAGATCTCCGCATCCTGAACGGAATAGTGAAGGCTCAGAATGCACTTGGCCGAGCGGGGAAGGCTGAGTTGCTTCTTGAGGAAATCCTGGAAAACGATCCTTATAATCGCGACGTCCTTTACCTGCTTATCGAATGCTGCATTGATTCCCAGAACGCCGCCGGTGCCGAAAAGGCTGTTATTAAGCTTGTAGAGATTGAACCTGCTAATTACGCGAAGTTCCTCGACCTTGTCCGCATTTATCTTAACGGGAATGATCCTACCTCGGCCGCGAGGATACTTACGATGTCATCAGAGTATCTGCTCGGTGGGGGCCAATCCGAAGAATGCCACAAGTGGATCCTCGAAATACTGGCTCGCGATCCGAGTCAGCTTGCCGGCCTGCGGCTCCTTGTCGGCTACAACTCATGGGCAAACGACCCGGACGGCTTCTGCAGGTCACTCGAACGTCTTTTCACCGCGGCTTCGGAACAGGGCGTCGTCGAAGACGAGCGTTATGCTCTTTCTCAACTCGTGGTAGTGATGCCGCACGAAACGAGGTTTCACGACCGGCTCAGAGAGATCAATGAGGAATTCGGATACGAATCCAACGGCGTAGACGAAGAGCTCTTGAAATCCCAGTTCGGTATTCTTTCGGCGGATGATCTGCGAGAGCATGCTAAGGTGGAGATCGATTCTCTGAACGGAAACGGAGTTCCGTCAGCACAGCCGCCCTCAGACACGCCCGATCCCACTGACCACGTCATCGAGGCACAGATCTTAGATGCACCGAC
>JBGTCF010000328.1:0-2775 GCA_041748975.1 Pyrinomonadaceae bacterium | reverse complement strand
AATTTGCCATTGATCTGATCGCGATTTGAGAGCGTATGGTCGAGGTCCATATCGCCCATTACCGAACGCATTCCGGTAATTGTCAGCTGTACAATCGCACCGACCAGATCGGCGACCTCGTAAACAGCTTTATACGCATCGGTGATCTGCCAGTAAACCACAGAATCCACATTGATCGTCACATTGTCTCGGGTGATAACCGGCTGGGGCGGCATATCGATATATTGCTCGCGGAGGTCGATAAAGGTCGTGCCAGGTCGAACATTGGACCAATAGACAGCTCGTGGTGATTCGAAAAACGGCACGATTATATTGAGTCCGCTCGCCGCCACGCGATGAAAACGCCCAAGCCTTTCAATAAGTAAAACGCTCGACTGGGGCACTATCTTAATCGTTTTCCATGCCACGATGAGAAGAGCGACCGCCAGGAATATTAAGAAAATGGCACCGACGCCGTAAATTTCCATTCATTGCCTCCAGTTATTAGGTTCAATGTAAATATACCCTATTTTCCGGGTGTTTGCTATAATTCGACAAACATATGGCTGTCAATTTGTCCGATATCCAGGAAGCTCGCGAACGGCTCAAAGGCATTATAAATCCGACCCCGGTGATCGCCGATGAGCGGCTTTCGCGTGAGATCGGAGCTGCAACACATTTGAAAGTGGAATCACTTCAAAAATCAGGTTCTTTCAAAATACGCGGGGCATTTAACAAGATCTCAAGGCTTACTGACGATGAAAAATCACGAGGCGTGATCGCGGCATCGGCAGGAAATCACGCGCAAGGCGTAGCTCTGGCAGCCTCACTTGTCGGGATCCAGTCAACAATCGTACTACCTGAATTTGCACCGCTGACGAAGATCATCGAAACCAAGAACCTGGGCGGCAAAGTTATTATGCACGGTTCTACTTTCGATGAGGCGGTTGCCCATTCACGCGAGCTGCAGGAAACGAATGGATATACGTACGTGCATGCCTTCGATGACGAACGAGTTATAGGCGGCCAGGGGACGATCGGCCTGGAAATGCTGGAAGCCCTCCCGGACCTGACAACTTTCGTTGTACCGATCGGCGGTGGCGGTTTGATATCTGGAATAGCAACTGCTGTAAAAACGATCAACCCCAGATCCAGGGTGATCGGGGTCCAGGCTGAGAACGCAGCCTGGGTCAACCCATCTCTAAAAGCTGGATTTCCCGTGCCAGCCGAAATGGGCCAAACAATTGCCGATGGAATAGCGATCAAAAGCCCGGGAAAACTTACGTTTCCAATCATCCAGGAATATGTCGATGAAGTCGTCGAGGTGACTGAGGAGGAAATAGCTCGCGGGATCTACTTTTGTGCTCAGAATAATCGCCTGGTTGTCGAGGGAGCCGGAGCGGCCGGCCTGGCGGCTTTGTTAGCTAAGAAGATAGACGTCAGTCCAAACGATACTGTGTGCGCAGTCCTCTGCGGAGGAAATATCGATGCAAATTTACTCGCGAGGGTTCTGGAGCAGGTTCTCGTGAAACAGGGTCGTTATATTATGCTCAAGCTCCTTGTACTTGACCGTCCGGGTTCGCTGGCGAATGTTCTCAGAGTGGCTGCAGAACATAGGGCGAACGTAATCGAGGTTTTTCATCGCCGTGCGATGTGGCTTGCTCCGCTAGGGCGCGTCGGAATCGAAATGTTGTTGGAAGTCCGCGACAATGAACATGGACGTGAGGTTCAGGAGCATCTCTCTAACGAAGGATATCATGTTGAACGGGAAGGGCAGGGAGATTGGGATGAATAAGGTGAACTCGGTTTAAGCGTCAATAGATTTAGCCACCAGTACACGAATAAAAAGCAGTGAACAGCGAGGTCACTTTTTATGGAGTTCACGTATTTTATGATAAAGAATTCGTGCATTCGTGGCTATTTTCCTATCGCGCAATTTGGGTTGTAACAGCCCACACTTTCTTAATGCGTTCATCCGTAGATCGTGCCCGTTAGGGTTACCGCCTTAATAAATTCTCGTCATAAAGCTCGCGGTAGATCCGGTAATTATTCATCACTTTGAAGACGTAATTCTTGGTTTCGGCAAAGCCTACCTCGGAGGCAAAAATTCCTGCTTCCTTAGGTCTTGAACGATTCAGCCAGCGGGCGGCGTTGTCTTCGCCGGCGTTGTAGCTGGCCGCGATCGCCTCGTACAGGCCTCCAAATTCTTTTTTTAGATCGGCAATATATTCAGAAGCAATGGCTATGTTGGTCTTAGGATCATACAGATCATCGGGCCGAAGGGCCGGGAAGCCAGCTTTTGCATTGTATTTAAGAGCGGTATCCATTACGAGCTGCAGCAACCCGCGCGCCGCGGCGGGGGATTTTGCATTCGCACGGAACGAGCTTTCCTGTTTCATTATCGCGAGAACAAATCTGGGGTCGATCTTATGCTTTTTCGTGTATTGAAGTACCTCATTCCGAAACATGACCGGATTGTCGGTCCGCTGTTTTGTCGTCAATGGAGCCGAAACATGAAACTTAGCCCCATTTTTCGCCAAACGTTCGGATGCGAGACCACCGTAATAGGACGTGAAGCTGTTGCCGATCGAGGCATAGACGTCCATTGCCAGCTGCTTTTTTCCCGCTTTCTCCAGTGCGAATGCTTTTAGATACTTGATCTCATCGATGCTCGTCATAGAACCGGAGAAAACTACGCCGCGAAGCATTGTGTCGGCGGCCGCATCTGCTTCGGTCCAATTTCCGCGATGAATATTCATCCTGAGCAGAGCCTGGAGGGCATTGGTTTCGGTCGGA
>JBGTCF010000327.1:0-13677 GCA_041748975.1 Pyrinomonadaceae bacterium | reverse complement strand
TCCGAGACTGCAGTATCAATAGTAGCCTGCCCTCCTTGTTCGCCGCCCACAAGAAACAATTTCGCCGCGAAGTCAGGGTGAAGGTGGCGGCCGGAATCGTCAAATGCGGAAAAGAGGACGCGGTCCTCTTCCTCAAGCGATTCGACTTTCAAATGTTCGGCACAGAGCCAGCCGGAATTTCCTACTTGCTCTTTTACGAGACCGATCATCTCGGCGCGTTCGGTGTAATCAAAAACGATCTCGGCAGGGCTCAATTCGCGTTCCTTAGCACGCTGAATCAAGTGTTCGGCCAATTTGTGATTAAGGCTATAACCGTGTACATGCTCAACCCCTTCAAGATACTTAAGGAAACGATATCTGACACCCGTGGGCCACAATTCCTCTTCAGGCTGTGGCGTTATCCGGAACTCGCAGTTCTCATCATCGAAAAAAACGCCTCCGTTATATAGTTCCTTGAGTTCGATCTTGGACAGGTTCCAAAAAGATCTTTCGAGCTGGTTCAGAAATACGGTACTCTGATCGCGGCTAAGTCGTAGACGGTCGTGAACCTCCTGATCAAAATTTTCCATGAGGTCGCGCCGCGTATCTGTCATGCGGGCATCTATCTGATCTTCGAGTTCGAGCTGCAGCGTATTGAAGCTGATCTCAATCTCTTCAGGGGTGCGACACTGCTGATAGATGGCGGCTATCCGTTTTTCGAAGTCGACTCCTGATTCGAGAGCACCCAAGATCTCATCCGACGAGCCAAACACGCCATCGAATAGCTTGAATTTTTCCGAGAGAAGTTCGAAAACTCTTAAATCCGCCGCGTTCTTACGGTTCAGGAAATTGATAACAACAACATCATGCTTTTGCCCGTAACGATGGCACCGGCCAATCCGCTGCTCTATCCGCTGCGGATTCCATGGCAGATCGTAATTGACGACCAAGGAACAGAACTGAAGATTGACGCCTTCGGCGGCGGCTTCGGTTGCGACAAGAATCTCTGCATCTTCTCTAAAATGCTCAACGATCGCGGCCCGAATGTCTATCGGCTTGCTCCCGGAAACAACCGGCTCGCCCTTATGCCGCCCGACCCAATCTTTATAAATAGCGGCCGAGGCTTTGTCGGAGTTGCTACCGTTCATTAAAACGACTTTTCCGTCGTAACCACTCTCATTTAGCAACTGAACAAGGTATTCCTGAGTTCTGCGAGATTCGGTAAAGATCACTGCTTTACGATTCGCCTTCAAATTCTCAAGCATTTCGAAACCCTTCTGCAATGCCTGAAGCAACGCCGCACCTTTCGCGTTGTCGCGGATGGAGGCAGCTAGCTTTCCGTATTCAGTGAGCTCTTCTAATTCTTTTAGAACATCTTGTTTCTGTGCTTCCGCTTCCTCTGCCTGGTTTTGCTCTTCCGTCTCTTTCCATTCGTCTGCGATCTCGTCGTAATATTCAAAATCCTCTTCGAATGTATCCTCTATGGCCTCCTCTTCGAGTAAATAATTTTCGCGAAGGCGTTTAGCTAACGCATTCAATGTTCCCGCGATCGCGAAGGTCGAAGACGCGAGCAGTTTTCGCAAGATCAACGTCATCAACTGCCGTTGACCTGCAGGCAAAGCATGGAGCTTCTCACGTTGGAGATATGTAGAGACCTGTTCATAAAGATTCTGTTCTTCAGCAGACGGTGTGAAATCCTGGGTAATCGGTATTCGATTTGTAAATTTGACGTACTCCTGGACCTGCCTGCGAAGAGTCCGCTGACAGATCGGTTTAAGTCGCTGGCGAAGCTCGCTTAGTTCTCGCTGGGCGAGCGATCCTCGCATATAACGTTCGCGAAAGACCTGAACATCGCCGAACATATGTTCATCAAGAAAACTTACGAGTCCATAAAGTTCCAGCAGGCTGTTCTGTAAGGGTGTTGCTGTCAACAAAAGCTTCGGACGTCCATCAAAAGCTCTTTTGATTGCGGTAGCAATTTTATTGCTCGGTTTGTAGACGTTTCTTAGACGATGAGCTTCGTCAATGACAACAAGATCCCATTTGACTCGTAAAAACTCCGCCTCATGGCTCTGAATGAAATTATAGGAGCAGATAACAACCTCGTCAGTTATTTCCAATGGATTGGCATGCCCACGTTTGACCTGCGCTTTGTATTCGCGGGCATCGAAAACTCTAGATGAAATATAGAATTTATCGGTGAGTTCTTGAGCCCACTGTTTTCGAAGTGTTGCTGGTGCGATTATTAGAATTCTCCTCTTCCGCTCCGCCCAAAGCTGGCTGATGACAATTCCTGCCTCGATCGTTTTTCCCAATCCAACTTCATCGGCAAGAATCGCTCCTCGCGACAATGGAGATCGAAATGCAAAAAGTGCGGCATCTAGCTGGTGCGGATTCAAGTCGACGGACGCATTGAAAAGCGACGAACTCAGCTTTTCGATGCTGTCCGCTGATACATGTCGCGTCAGATTGTATGCGTAATATTTCGAGTGGAAGAATGTCATTAGTTAAGGTCGTAGACCTTTGTATTCCGTCCGGTGTTAGATTTGAATTATGAAGCGATGCCTATCATAAACTACGTCCGCACCGGTTTCAAACTACCGCGACCGGCATATCGATTGTGGAATGTGGAATGCGGCTCGATTCGCGAACGGCAATATAAACCCGATTTTATCCGTCAAGGGCCTCCTTGACCTTGCCTGCAAGTCTTTTTAAACTAGTGGTTTAAATTCACCTGGCAGAATCACACCTATGACACACGAACTTTTTGGCACGCGACAGACATTTAAGACGGGCGCCGGTGCGGAGGGCGTCTTTTTTTCGCTTCCGAAGCTGGAAGAGGCGGGACTCGGGCAGGTCTCGCGACTGCCGGTTTCGATACGGATCGTTTTGGAATCAGTGCTGCGGAATTTTGACGGAGGGCGGAAGGTCAGCGAGGCGAATATCAGGGCGCTTGCCGGTTGGCAGCCTACGCAAGAACGGACCGAGGAGATACCGTTCGTTGTGGCCAGGGTCGTGCTGCAGGATTTTACGGGAGTGCCGCTGCTGGTCGATCTCGCGGCGATGCGTTCGGCGGTGAAGCGGATGGGCAAGGACCCGAGCGTGATCGAGCCGCTGGTGCCGGTCGATCTTGTCATTGACCATTCGGTGCAGGTAGATTTTGCCGGCAGCGAGCGGGCATATCAGCGGAATATGGAAATGGAGTTCAAGCGGAACGACCAGCGTTACCGCTTTTTGAAGTGGGGAACTCAGGCATTTAGCGGATTTAGCGTGGTTCCGCCGGGGATCGGCATTGTCCACCAGGTCAATCTCGAGTATTTGGCGAAAGGTGTGATCGAACGTGACGGAGTCTATTTTCCCGATTCGCTGGTGGGAACCGATTCGCACACGACAATGATCAATGGACTCGGCATCGTCGGCTGGGGCGTAGGCGGGATCGAGGCAGAGGCAGGTATGCTCGGGCAGCCGGTATATTTTCTTACACCTGATGTTGTAGGCGTGAACCTAACCGGGCAACTTCCGAGCGGAGCGACCGCGACCGATCTTGTGCTCCGCATCACCGAGATGCTGCGAAAAGCCGGTGTCGTAGGGAAATTCGTCGAGTTTTATGGTGACGGTGTAGCCGCACTTAACGCGACCGATCGGGCTACCATCGCAAATATGGCACCCGAATACGGAGCGACGATGGGATTTTTCCCAACTGACGAAAAAACCCTGGAATATTTTACTAATACAGGGCGATCTAAAGAGCGTGTAGAAACGATCCGAAACTATTACGAAGCACAAGGGATGTTTGGCATCCCTCGAAAAGGCGACGTCGACTATTCGACATCACTGGAACTAGGGCTCGAAACCGTCACGCCTTCGGTTGCGGGCCCGAAGCGCCCCCAGGACCGGATCGACCTAACGCAGTTAGATGATCGATTTTTAGAATTATTCACCAAATCGGTTTCTGATGGTGGATACGGGAAAACCAAGGAGGATATAGAAAAGCGCTACAGCGTGACGATGGGTGCTAAACCGTCTGGTTTTGCAACGGGCGGCGGCGAACAAAGCTCCAAATCACTGCCGGAATCGATTCACAATTCGGTTACACCAGGCAACACAAATGCATTGACTGAGATCGAAATGGCCAATAACCGGCCGACACCGAACCGGGTGGAATATATCGAAGAAGATTGCCCCGATATCACGACCAATATTGGCAATGGTGACGTGCTAATCGCCGCAATTACCTCTTGTACGAACACTTCGAACCCGGCGGTAATGATCGCCGCTGGGATCGTAGCAAAAAAAGCTTACGAAAAGGGCTTGAAGGTGCGGCCCTATGTTAAGACATCGCTCGCTCCAGGATCGCGAGTCGTAACAGAATATCTGGAAAAGGCCGGGTTGCAGAGATATCTTAACGAGATCGGATTTGACCTTGTCGGATATGGCTGCACGACATGCATAGGCAATTCGGGTCCACTCGACCCGGCGATCGAGGAGGAAGTGGTTGAGAACGACATCATCGCCGCCTCGGTCCTATCCGGCAATCGTAATTTCGAGGCCCGCGTTCACCAAAACATCAAGGCGAATTTTCTGATGTCGCCGCCTCTGGTTGTTGCCTTCGCTTTGGCCGGAACTGTTCTCAATGACGTTTCAATGCAACCTCTTGGACAAGGATCAAACGGCGAGGACGTGTTTCTAAGGGACATCTGGGCTTCGACCGATGAGGTAGCAGAACATCTTGCTTTAGCGTACGACCCCGAAATGTATAGGCGTTTGTATTCGCAATTTGCGGAACAAAACCCGTTGTGGAACAACATCCAGTCAAGCGTCGGTCAAATTTACGAATGGGAATCTGACCCTACATATATCCAGGAACCGCCTTTCTTTGAAGACTTTACGATGGAGACGGGAAGTTTTGAGGATATACGCGGAGCAAGGGCATTGGCGATATTTGGGGACTCCGTAACCACTGACCATATATCGCCCGCGGGAGCCATCAAGCCCGCGTCGCCCGCCGGGCTATACCTGCAGGAAAAAGGCGTCGCGGCCGAGGATTTTAATTCCTACGGCTCGCGTCGCGGTAACGACCGCGTGATGCTCCGTGGAACTTTTGCCAACGTCAGGATCAAGAACCAGATGGTCGCACCGGTCGAGGGCGGGTTTACCAAACACCAACCCGACGGCGAAGAAATGTCCATCTTTGACGCGGCGATGCAGTATAAGGAAGAGAAAACGCCGCTGGTGATCTTTGGCGGGGCCGAATACGGAACAGGGAGTTCGCGGGATTGGGCGGCGAAAGGAACTGCACTGATGGGTGTCAAAGCGGTCGTCGTGACTTCGTTTGAACGAATTCATCGCTCGAACCTTGTCGGAATGGGCGTCTTGCCGCTGCAGTTTAGAGACGGCGATACTTTTGCGACATATTCGCTCGACGGCACCGAAACGTTTGATCTGGTCGGGCTGTCAGGAGCCTCGGTAAGGCCGCGGCAAGAAGTTCAGATGAAGGTGACGCGGGCCAGCGGCGAGACGGTTGAAATCCCACTGGTATTGAGGATAGATACGCCGATCGAAGTCGAATATTATAAGAACGGCGGCATCCTGAAGTACGTTCTCCGCCAACTGTTGCAATGAATTTTCTTGTGAAATCTGGCCATTAATGGTAATTTACTTCGGATGCAGTATAATTGTCTGCAACATCCCTTAGCTCAGGTCATAAGATTTAAAGAAGTATGAAATACGTCATTTCGGCAGCTTTACTTGCCACCTTTATAATCGCCCCAATTTCAGTCACATTTGGACAAAGATTTGGGTCTTTCGAAAAGCGATCCATTCGAGAAGTCAAGGAACGGGCACAATTTGGCATGGTTTCGGCAGTTGGCGACCGCCGGGGCGTATTGGTCCGGTGGGAGACCCTCTCTGAGCCTGACACGATCGGTTTCTACGTTTACAGGATCGAGAACGGGATTTCGACGTTGGTCAGCGACACCATGACACTTGGAACGGCAACGCGTGCCGGGGCCGATGAGCGAAGCGGAGACCGATACCAGATCTATGACCCCCAGGGGAAAGGCGGTTCATCATATCAGATCGAAAGCTACAGCCTTAACGGTGAGCGGTCATACAGTAAGCAGATCGACACACGATCTGTGCGTGACGTCGAAGAATCTACCGGTGTTCGCATAGGCGAATGGAGAGAAGCAAGCCTATCAAAAAATCACGATATAGAATCAAACGCACTGATATTGACCGACGAGCTTGAGAATACAGTAGAATCCTCATTGTTGGCCGCAGATCCGGCAACACATGCGTGGGTCGTTTCTCAGCCTGGTGCGAGAATCTCAGTTCGGAGTCAAGGCATGCAGCGGGTTTCCCGGGCATCCCTTCAAGCAGCTGCCTTCCCAGTCAACAGTAATTCTGCCAACTGGCGACTATTCGCAGAGGGTGTTGAGCACTCGATAATTGTTGGCCCTGGTGAACAGTACATCGAATTTTACGGCAAAGGGATAGATACGATGGAAAGCGACTCCCGTGTTTATTACCTTATTTCTGACACGACGCCCGGGCGACGAATTCCGAACCGCACCCTGCGTCCAATCGGTGGAAATATAGCCTCGCAATCTTTTTCAACGAACGCAATCAAAAAAGAACGAACTCTTTACTATGACAAGGTCCTAAACGGCGAAGCCGAGAACCACTGGGGCCGCGTTATCTCTACGTCAGCTGCCTCCGTTCCGTTTTCTCTTCCGAGCGTGGATTTCACGGCCTCCACAGCGACTATTACGGTAAAACTGCAGG
The DNA here is from genome assembly GCA_041748975.1 of Pyrinomonadaceae bacterium. GTDB lineage: Bacteria > Acidobacteriota > Blastocatellia > Pyrinomonadales > Pyrinomonadaceae > OLB17. Next base: position 6,912 of record JBGTCF010000327.1, on the reverse strand, counting down.
GATTTACTAATGTGCCGCATCAGGTAAATACGTCAATAAATGGCAATGCTCTTGGGATAATGACCGGGACGAGCTTGAATAGTTATTCAATGACGGTACAAGTTCCCATAAGTCATTTGGTCGAGGGTAACAATATGCTCAATTTGGCGTCGATCGGATCTGGTGATTTTAGCCTCTTTGACGCCGTTACTGTTGAATATAAACGCAAGTACGTTGCCAATCAGAACATTCTCTCATTTTCGACGCCAGGCTACCGTCGGGCGGATCTCCAGGGCTTTTCGTCGGCGAACGTCCGGGTATTTGACATCACCTTCGACGGCCATCCGCAGCAAATCAAAAACGTTGGCGTTGTCCAGGATGGGGCAACATTTACGGCGAGATTGCCGGCAGCACGGGCAGCAGTTTATTACGCTGTCGAGGATTCTGCTCTAATTTCGCCGGTTGAGGTCGTCGCTAACAATCCATCCACCTTAGCCACCCCTGCCAATGCAGCGAATCTTGTTATAATTTCGCACTCTGCGTCCGACTTCATGGCCGCGGCGGAGGCTTGGGCCAATTATCGCAGGGCAGAGGGGTACACGGTAAAGGTTATCGATGTAAGGGATATTTATGATGAATTTAATTATGGAGCGATAAGTGCACTGTCGATCCGAAGCTTTCTGAATTACGCCTATTCAAACTGGCAAACCCCACCGCAATATGTACTTTTGTTGGGCGACTCTTCCTACGATCCCAGGAATTATGAGGGTTTCGGATCTTGGAATTTGATACCCTCGAGGTTCGTTCCGTCGTTTGAAGCTACAGAAATACCGAGTGATGAAGCCCTGGCGGACTTCAACAATGATGGCTTGGCCGAGCTTGCCATTGGCCGAATTCCCGCCAGAACAGCCGCCCATATCACTAATGTCCTAAATAAAACTATGCTCTTTGAAACCCCGGCGATGCAGTCCTTCGACCGCGGGTCACTCTTTGCTTACGACGAACCAAAAAGTTTCAATTTCGCGACCATGAGTCAATCTATAAGAAACAAGCTGCCGGTTTCGATGCCCGCCACTATGGTCGATCGCTTGGCTCCAAACTCAGCCACGACCCTTTTGCAGGAGCTCAATTCTGGGAAGTATATCGTTAATTATGCCGGCCATGGAGCGGCGGGCGTCTGGCAAAATTCAGGATTTTTCGGACTTACACAGGCTGAACAGATCACAAACACCCCGACGATCTTTACGATGCTGACCTGCTATAACGGCTACTTTATTCGTCCGAATTTCGATTCCCTGAGTGAAAGGCTTTTGAATTCACCTATCGGAGGTTCGGTTATTTCTTGGGCCTCGACCTCAGCAACAACTCCTGACGTTCAAATGTTTATGGCCCAACGATTCTACGACAGGCTAGCTGTGGGCAACATCACTCGTGTGGGAGATCTGGTTCGCGACGCAAAACAGGTACTTCCTAGCGGCAGCGATGTGCGTTATTCATGGGTCCTGTTGGGTGATCCTTTGTTGAAGACAAGATAAGAATAAATTGTCCCGACGCTGAAAAGAATTTGAAAGACGTCCTCGATAATGATCAAGAAAATAGGCCGCTCGGATTAGTTCCGAGCGGCCCTTTTTACGGAGGATCGTTTTCTCAACAGTTAGAGCTTTTGAACCGGCTGGGTTGTAGTCTGAGTTGTCGGCCGCCTTTGCCCAGGCACCTGTGGCGTTAGGCCCTGTGGGATCTGGTTCACCGTGATTTCCCCCTCGTTCTCGATGATCTGATCGATCAGGTCAAACTTTTCCTTGTCGAACTCCTTTGTCATCAGGACCCCGTTCTTATCGATCGTCATCGGATAAATACCAAAGAACTGGTTCTTAAAATTCGTGAAAAAGGAGACATCTTCGGGTGGCAGCACAGCCATTCTTGCCGGATTCGGTTCCGGAACCGACGCTCCGATCAACTCAAGCTGCTCCTTCGACTTCGCCACATATTCACTGTTTGGATAGTCGCTGACAATCTGCTGAAAATAGCGGGCCGCCTGATCCGTTTCTTCCTCAACCAGATATGTTACGGCAAGTTTGTACAACACCTCGTCCATGAAACTAAAATTGGGATACTTTTCAATGATCTCCATGTAACGAGACTGAGATCCCTTTAGACCGCCTTTCTTCTGGTCCACAGACATCGTGTAGTAATAATTTGCAATAAGCAGGTTATGCAGACCAAGGTTGTCCTGAACCTGTTTGAGCCTGGACTCAGCTTCACGCGTCAGGAAAGAATCCGAACATTGCTGCAAAAGAGCTTTTAGCCTGGTCTCCGCACGCTTGGCGCGCGTAGCGTCCCGGTCTGGCAGGCCGATCTGGCGCATTTCCGATTCCGCGATCTTTAAGATCACTCTGCACGAAAGCGGATGTGTTGGAAAGAATGTGAGCCAGTCCTGATATGAAGCAATTGCCTGTATAAGGGCGCTAGTATTACTCTCGAGAAAGAATGAGTCTCCGACTGCGAGTTTCGCCATTGGCAGATACGGTGAATCCGGATAAGTGGTGATGATCGTTTGGAAAAGCAATCTACCGACATCGTAGTTTTTCTTTCTGATCTCACGTGTGGCAAAAACAAAAAGCTCGCGGTCGCGACCTGGAGAAACGCTGCCGAGAAGCTCTTCATATTCGTCAGGCCCTCCGCCGCCGAATATCCCAAGAAACTTTTTCTTTTTCTTCTTTTCACGCGGTTGACCGACGGTCGAACCGGGATTTGCACGTGCCGATGCCGTTTCAAGCTGAGCATTATCGACACGCACCTGGATCTCACTAACGGATTGTTCGAGGCTGTCTAAGTCGGATCGTTCATATTTTTCAGCCCGGTCTACTTTCCCCCGAAGGCTGTTGACGTCGGACTGCACCCGTGAGACATCCTTCTCAAGACTTACCAGCCGGCCGAGAGGCGTATCCAGCTTCTTTTCATCGTCCTTTTTTGAATTATCGCTCTTGTTCTCGTCTTTAAGGACCGAGATACCGCTATTGAGCGATCGACGCATGCGTTCCAGTTTGTCTCGCATTACATCGAGGCGCTGTACCACCGTACCGTCTAACGGCTGTGCCTGGCCAAAGGCAGCCGATGACAAAACCAAAAGCGTAAAAAGATTAAGAATAACTGCCTTTTTAATTTCAAATGACATACGCATCGTAGTTTGACCGTTCACTTTCACACCCAAACCGTTCCTTTTTCAAAAAGATTCCTAACTGCCGTCGCGGGCTCGCCGCCCCCGAATACGGCCGAACCGGCAACAATGATATCCGCCCCGGCCGCCGTGATCTCGCTAATATTCGTCTCGTCGACACCGCCGTCGATCTCGATCTGCACGGGAAGGCCCCTGACATCTATCATTTCCCTAAGCCGCCTTAGTTTGTTGAGCATAGCCGGGATAAATTTCTGTCCGCCAAAGCCCGGGTTAACAGACATCATTAAAATAAAATCGGCAAATGCAAGGGCCTCGTCGAGCACAGACAGCGACGTGGCGGGGTTAATTGCAATGCCAGCCTTGCCTCCTGCATCCCTGATGGACTGCAATGTTCTGTGCAGATGAGCGTCGGCCTCCACATGAACCGACACCATATCTGCACCGGCCTCAACAAAAGCAGAAGCATAACGCCCGGGTTCCGTGATCATCAAGTGTGTGTCGATGATCAGGCTTGTCGCCTTTCTGATCGACTTGACCACTGGCAGGCCGATCGTGATATTAGGGACGAAATGACCGTCCATTACATCCACATGAAGCACCCGGGCTCCGCCATCTTCGACAGCCTTTATTTCCTCGGCGAGCCTGGTAAAATTCACCGAAAGAATTGACGGTGCAATTTCAATCATTGAGTCCGTTATTCAATCTGTTTCGTTGCTGAAATCGGGTCTTTAGTTGTACCCGGTAACCTACAAATGCGATCAAGGCTTTGGTGTAACAGCCGGTTTAGCCGCCGGATTAGGCGTCTTTGCTGGCGGCGGAGGCCGATCCACCGGCTCTGAGGCCTTGTCAGGATCTTTCTTGTTCGAGCTTGGCACGGCCGTGTTCGACTTAGAGGCTGTATCAGGCGCGCTCACGTTTACATCACGAGCCGTATCGGCCTTTTTACGATTGGTGTTTGAAATCGCTTTCGGCTTTTTGGGTTTGTCCGAGATCATCTCCTCGATCTTTTCAGTGTCATCTTCCTCGAGGATCTTAATATCGGGCTGGCGGTCGTCCCCTTCGCCTGGGCCTTTGCTGACAACAACTATTATCCTTTGTCCCGTTTTCACTGTCTCTCCGGGTTTTGGGAGTTGCTCAATGACAGTATTTGGGGCCTCAGGACTGAAACGAGTCGCTTTCTTATGGATCCTAAGGCCGAGTGTGGCAAGCTCTTTTTCACTGCTCGAAAATTCCTTCCCAGTGATTTCGGGAACCAGGATCTCGTCTCCTTTCAAAGACATGTAAACCACTCCGGCCATGCCGAAAAGAAACGCTGCCGAAACCAATATCAATGCTGCCAATTTGCCTATCGCCGAAAATCCGGATTTGAGCATATTCGTCCTAAAAATGCGGGAAAACAAATGAAAAGTGTATCATCTTCCCTGCAAAAAACACTATTCCCGGCACCTACCTATAGCCGGCCGACGACAGCTTTCGTCTCAAGCAGGCAATAAAAAAACCGTCCATTCCGTCTCGATCCGGCCTTGTTCGGGCAAACCCGTCGAGGGTCAGGAAACCGGCCGACACTTTTGGAGCAACTGCCTCAAAATCATCCGATACTCCTAGAAATGTCTTACAAACATCCTCATTCTCCTCTAACTCAAGTGAACAAGTCGAGTAAATGAGATGACCACCGGGCCTTACCATTTGAGATGCAGAAATCAGGATCGAAAGTTGTTTATCGGCGAAAGTGCTCAGATCATCCGGTTTGACAAAATATCGAAGCTCAGGATTATGCCGTATCGTTCCGGTGCCCGAACAGGGCGCGTCCACGAGCACATGATCAAAAGATCGCTCCGCAAATGGCAGATAAACGGCTGCGTTGTACTGCACGATGCCGTGGAGGCTGACATCCTGCCGATTCAAACTCTCTTTCAGAAGGTCTGTTCGCCGGTGCGAAATGTCGCCCGCGACCACAATGCCTGCCTTTGCAGATGCTTGTCGAGCCAATATTCCAGTTTTTCCGCCGGGGGATGCGCAGACGTCCAAAATGCTCTGGCGATCTCTAATTTCAATCGCGCTAGCGACCAACTGCGATGCTTCGTCCTGGAAATATATCTTGCCTTCCAGGCCAAGGCTGACCAATTTGTGTTCACGGACATCTGCCAGATAGCATCCGTCCACAAATTCTGAATGACGTGCAATTTTCTCGATCTCCTGCCTAAGAGAAGGGTCGCCGTCGATCATTCGAAATGCCGCCAGCGGCACAACATTATTCGCTTCCGCGATATTCTGAGCGTCGGCTAATCCAAAATCAGCGGCCCATTTCTCCAGCAGCCACCTGGGATGTGAGGTCTCCACGGACAACCGGTCCAGATCGTCCAAAAATTCTATTTCGGTCGGCTCACGGAAAAGTCGGCGGAGTATCGCATTTACAAATGGTTTTGCAGAGGTTTTTTTTGCACGATGAACAAGATTTACACTCTCGTTGACTGCCGAATGAGAAGGGATACGGTCAAGAAACTTGATCTGGTAGATCGCCAAACGAAGGGCTATACGGACCTCGTCATCGATCTTCCTATCTTTCGTGACAGCCGATATTATTCGGTCGAGGTAGATCTGCTTTCTTAGGGTGCCAAGCACTAATTCGTGACACAAACCTCGATCTTCAGGTGAGAGTTCGTCCTCTGCTGTGGCAAGGAGGCCCGATGAAAAGGCTTTCTCCTTTTCGATCTCAAGCAGGACATCAAAAGCGGCAACTCTCGCTGGAGAGATTTTCATTTCTGCCCCTTCGGCTTCTCTTCGTCCTGTGCGTGCCTTTGCGAAAGGTCAGCTGCTCGACCTTTGTTCAGGTTCGCGTCGACCGTGATCCTTTCGTCGAAGACAAAGCACTCCCCTTTCCAACGTGATTCGACGGGCGAAGTCTCCTCGAGATATTTGAGGATCCCACCCTCGAGCTGAAACACCTCGGGGAAACCAAGCGATCTCATATACGGAGCAAATTTTTCGCACCGTATCCCGCCCGTGCAAAACATTGCGATCCGCTTATGCAGGGCCGGATCGAGATTCGCGGCCACGAATTCGGGTAGCTCACTGAATTTGGATATTTCCGGATTTAGGGCCCCTTCAAATGTACCGGTCTTGTATTCGTAGTCGTTTCTTGTATCTAGTACGAGAGTTTCAGGATCCGAGATAATCGTATTCCATTCCGCAGCTCGGACATGGGTATTGGCTCCCAGTGAAATATCGACGTCTTTTTTCAGCGTCACAATCTCCGGCTTTATTCGAATATCCGTCTTTCGAAACGGAGCTATATCGGTAAATGACGATTTCGTAACGAGCGTTGTGTTCAATATCGTTTCCACTTGCTTCGCAAAATCCCGAAGGTCCGAGCTCAGCCCGCAAACCATGCCGTTATATCCCTCGCCTGCGATGATGATCGTGCCGCGAACGTCGAACCGAAGCATCGCATCCTTTAGCGACTGCTTTAGGCGTTCAAGGCCCTCGCGCTCGCCGAGTTCTTTGAATTCGTAGAATGAAATTATTTCAATACCGGCGTTATCCATCTAAACTATTGTCCTAAAATCTCACCTTTTCTCAGTCGGAATCCGTTGAGAAAATCTGCAATAACCATACGATTTTTACCTTCGGGCTGGACCTCAAGTAATTGTAAAACCCCATCGCCGCATGCGACGAGCAAACCGGACGCATCAGATTCGATGACCTGACCTGGCAGCCCAGTGCTTGCTGTCTCGTCAACGGGCCGGGCGGCCAGG
>JBGTCF010000326.1:0-11190 GCA_041748975.1 Pyrinomonadaceae bacterium | reverse complement strand
ACGATGTGGTATGTGACGAATGCGGCTCAAAGCTGGTCGTTGTCGGTCTGGATCCGGTGGAACTTGACCTTCATGAGGAGCTTGATGGAGATACAGCCTCAGGCGGATTGGACGGTTACGACTTTGATGAAGAAAGGTACTGACCGGACACGTTTCGTAGAGTCAGATCCCGCCGCTTCCCTGGGAGCCCTCTCGGCCCCTTAATAATTTCCATTCATTCTTGATCCCTCTTATCTTGGAAATCGGTCCACCTGACCGATTTCGAAGTCACTCTGAACGGTCCTTAACTTCCAACGAGAGCTTATAACGGCGACTTCGATAAAAAAGCCCATAAATAAAGGCTCTTTGTGAAAAGTTCTCAATGGCACAGGGTTTGAATATAGAAGATCGTCGATATCCGATCTTCGGGTCGGTTCTCCCCCGATATTCGACTCGACTCAAACAGTGCCAAAATGAATATCCTATCTAAACATTCAAAACTTCTACCGTCAGGACTTCTTCTGCTTTTGACGATCTTTTGCACGATCGCAAGCATCGGAGGCGTATTTGCATTTTTCGGTATTGGTTTTGGCGTGGGAGTAACCACATTACTACTGCTCGCGGGGGCAGCGTACCGTTTCCATGTTGATCTGCTTTCACAGAAAACCCGCCAGATCTCTGAAGCAAGCCGGATCCATCTCGCCACCGTCGAGGCACTTGCCACTGCGATCGATGCCCGTGACCAGGTAGGGATCGGACATGTAAGACGCACGCAGATCTATGCTGTTGGTATTGGAAAAGCACTGGACTTGCCCGATAGCGATATCGAAGCTCTTCGCACTGGAGCTCTTCTTCACGACATAGGTAAATTGGCGATCCCGGATCATATTCTAAATAAGCCCGAACAGCTAACGCAGGCAGAACTCGAAAAAACCAAGGTCCATTCCACTGTCGGTGCCGCGATTCTGGACAAGGTCGGATTCGACACTCCCGTGATTCCCACCATCAAATATCATCATGAGCGATGGGACGGCAATGGATATCCGGAAGGGCTGAAAGGAAATGACATTCCCCTAACCGCACGCATAATGTCGATCGCCGATGCCTTCGATACACTCCGGGGCGCACGGCCATACCGCCCAGCACTCGAACGGGAAAAAGCCAGAAAGATCATTCAGGGTGAATCCGGCACGCGGTTTGATCCGATGCTTGTGGATACGCTAATGCGAAACCTGGCTAATCTCGAAGCCGAGATCGACTCACACGGCCTTTCATATTTCGATTCATCCGCCATGGGCAAATTGATGGGAGACCACCAATATGTGGAACAGATCAAGTTGGCGAACCGCGAAGTGAACAATCTTTATGAACTTGCACGTGAATTCAGCTCATCCCTGAATCTGAATGATGCGCTGGGCATGTTCGCGAATAAGCTGGGAGAGATGGTTCCGTTCGACACCTGTGCCATTTACCTGCTTGACCGCGCGAAACGCCAGGCCTCAGCCGTCCACGTTGTTGGGGCAAACGCCGATTCACTTCTGGCGCGCAAAGTGCGGATCGGCCAGGGTGCTACGGGATTCGCGCTGAAAACGCGCGAGCCGGTCCGGAATGCCGAACCGGACCTTGATTTCTCTTTATCTCAGACGGAACTGATCGGTGAGTACATCACGATGATCGCGTTACCGTTGATATCGGAGGAAGATATGATCGGAGCCGTAACGATATATTCGAGCGAACTTTCGGAATATGGCGAAGAACATTGCCGTCTTCTTGAGACTATCTCTCATATCGCCTCTGAAGCCATCGGAAAGGCCCTCAAGCACGAAGAAGCACAGACACATGCGCTTACCGATCCAATGACTGGATTGCCGAATGCTCGAAGCCTGCAGATGCAGTTTGAAAAGGAAGTAGCGAGAGCAAGCCGAGGATCGTCGAGTTTCCAACTCTTGATGCTGGATCTCGACGGGTTCAAGGCAGTTAACGATACATTCGGACATAAAGTCGGAGATGCGATGCTCAAGGAGATCGGAAGGGTGATTAACGAGCAGCTTCGCGATTATGATTTCCTGGCACGATATGGTGGGGATGAATTTGTCGCTTTGATCCCTGAAACATCGACGGATGATGTCCGGGACCTTTGCGACCGAATTGAAAAAGCCGTGACGGAATTCAGCCTGCCTGTCGAAGGCAGCGATATCTCACCCTCCGTAGGAGTGAGCCTCGGCGCCTCTAGCTATCCGAAAAATGGCGAAACATTCGACCAGATGATTGTTGCGGCGGACAAGGTAATGTATATGCGAAAAGCAAACCGCAAAAAGTTTCAGCTTACGCACGACGCTATGGCGCGTCCTTTAAGTCGGTCCAATTATGGGAAGCAGAATGAGTTCAGCGACGGTTTCACCAACGATAGCCTGATCGTCGAGTTGGACGAGACACATGTGCTGGCATCGTCGTCTATCAACTAGAACGCCTGAGAGAAACGGAAGTGTAACTGGCCCTGCCGCAGCCTGTATTCGGCCGGGGGGCCCATCAGCTGGGGTATTAGAAACGTCGGCGGATTCAACAAAAGGCCATAGTCGAACCCCAGTTCACCCCCAACGGGTGTTTTGATCCTGAATCCCAGTCCGACAGTATGCGTCCAGCGGGCACGCTGGTTAAATCCAGCAATATCATTGGGTAAAACTGTCGGGGTTTTAAAAATATCGCTTGATGTCCGAAAGACATTACCGCCATCATAGAATGGTACAGCCCGAATCGATGCCGACAGCGGTATTCTCGCTTCCAAATTAACGACCGCCAGAGCATTGCCTCCGAAGGGTATAGTAAAGGGATCAAGAACAACATCTTCCCCATCGCTATTCTTAAAGGTGCCCTCCGGAATTACAACAACACGAGGTCCGGCCTCTTCGAATGAAAACCCACGTAGATTATTTCCGCCCCCGGCAAAGAATCGCTCGCTAATGGGAAGCAAGCCGTTGAGTGCAGGATAATCTGTGCTGACAAATCTGTCTCCACCCGAAAAAACGCGGCCAAGGCCAAGAATTCCCCTCGCCGCCAGGGTCGTCTGCTTACCAAGCGCTCCGAAAGTATAGTAATAATTGTAGCTGGCCTGAAATTTCTGAAACCCGATGTTTGCGCCCAGTGTCGGGATCGAGACGTTATAGTCAGCCGTCAGATAATCGCCTTTGGTCGGGTCGCTGGCGTTGTAACGGCAAGGATCGGTCTGCTCGCCTTTTGCTATAAGGTCCAGAAGGGATTGCTTGACGGAACAATTCTGCCGTGTATCCCGGACAAAGGTCGCACCGAATCCCGAGATCCGAGTTTTCTGATCAGGCTTGAGCAAATCCTTTATCAGCAAGCTTTCGATGTTATAGAGCCGAACGTCCTCGAACCTGTACCGAAGGAATAGTATCGTCCTGTTCTTGCGGCTGATCGTGCGGCTTGTCTCGGCAGTAAGAGACAGCCGGTTGATCGTCGGGTCGCCTGCGGGCGCACCGAATTCATCGATCGGATCGCCGTTGTCGTCAACTCGCTGGACGATCCCGAATGTGCCCTGATCAAACGCTGAGCGAAAAAAGCGTGTTACGGTCGTATCGCGTTGGTATTGTACCGAAAGGGTCAAAGGAGCAAAACGCTTCTCACCATCACGAATAAACCTCGGGTTCACCAGGTCAAACTGAACCAATTGCTGCCTCTGGCTGACCCTGATCCGCGCTCCTCCCTGCCAGAGCTTGCCGAAAAGGTTCATGTGCCGAATGTCATAGAAACCGCTAAGCCCAAGGTCGGTAGAGAATCCGCCGCCGTACGTCATCAATCGTGAGGGCTGCTCGTCGAGATCTACAATGATATCGTTCAGCCGCCGCCCGTCCGCCGTATCACCTGCAGGCTCCGGCTTTATCTGAACTCGCGAAAACACATCCGATGCATAAAGGTTTTGTTCACTGGCGTAAACGTCCGTGGACCGCAGAAGTTCGCCCGGCTCCAGGGCAAGGGCCTTCTCCACGGCGCTGGTTTGGGTCTTTTCGTTTCCGTTGACGAGAATGCGGTTTATGACCACCTGCTTACCTTCATTCTCGATCCGAAATTCGAGCTTTACCGGCCGTTTATCGGCAGTCACATCGTCGGGATTCTCGATTACGGTTGGGATGACGCGGGCATAAAAGTATCCTCGCTGTGAATATAGCTCCGATAGCCTTCGGGCGGCATTTCTGGTTCTCGCCCTCGAATAGTTTCGACCGACAAGGTCGGGAAGTTCAGCTTCAAGTTCGGTTGTCGAGACCTCAACGTTACCCGAAATTGTGATCTCTTCGACGACCGTGGGTATTCCCTCTTCGACCACAAACGTAATGATCAGGTCCTCGCCGTTGGGCGATACGCCGCGATTTACACGAACCTGCGCCTCCCGATAACCAAGCTCCGCCATTATCGACTTTATCGTGTTGGCATCATCATCGAGTATCGCCACACTCGTATAGCCCCGGCCAAAACCGAAAAAGGGAATGATTCCAAGAAGGTTCGCTTCCTTAGACCCAAGCACCGTCCGAACATCTTCGATCGTTACTTTGTCGGTACCTCGCAGGCGGATCTCCGAAAGCCGCAGCTTGCGGTCGAGATCGGCCTCATATACCACTTTCACCTCGCGTCCCATCAGGTCCTCACCGCCCAAAAAGGAACAAAGAAATTCGGTTTCATTGGCGATCGCGTTGTCCTCGGTATCCGTGATCGGGGGCGTCACACTACAGCGAACGGAAACGTTATTGAAGAAATATCCCTGTTCCTGATAATAGTTCTCCAAACGGCGTTCACCCTCGATGATTGCGGAGAAATCCAGGGTGCCCTCGCGCTTTATCGGCAGTAGCCGTGTCTGGGTTGAAGAATTGGGGGCTCCGCTTTCTGTCACAACCTCAACTTCGACTTTGGGCCCGACCTTTCCATTGAGCTCGATCGAGATTGTATTTGTTTCATCGTCGTACCTCGGCTGGGGTTCGTCCAGTTCCGGTGCCAGATACTGATCTTTTCGCAGCAACTCCCGTATCCGTTCTACGTCGGCCAGCATCTGCTCACGCGTAAACCCCTCGCCGGGCTCCAGCCTTAAAAGTCCCGGCGGTATCGGCTTAGGATACCCTTCGAGATCCACATTAAATGTCGAGACCTTTGTCTGAGTGTTGGGTGTTACTAGAAACGTCACACCGAGGTCGGAACTGTTTGGCACAGGGCGTCGGGAATATTCCACCTGCGAACGATAAAAGCCTCGGTCTCGCAGGTAATCGAGGATCTCATCTGCATTGTCACGCAACGCTTGCTCGGTTATCGGAGTGCCCGGCGTAATGATGTTCAGCTTAAACAGCAATTCCTGTTCAGTCACCCTTTGCCCCTCTGACGGGCCAAGTTCAATGATCACCCGACCTGCCTGGACCTTGGGCTTTATATTGAAAACGAGAGTGACATCGCCTGCTGCATCCTGGCTTGCCGCAACCGTGATCGTGTCGATCCTGGCGGATCTGTACAGTTCCTCGATCGCGTCTCTTATACGGGGCGTTGAGTACGTCGTACCTAAGCTGTTCACCGCCGTCAAACGATATTGTTCGGCTAAGGAATTCGTGGCAGCGGCCCCGTCAATATTTATCTGGACCGCAGCGATCGGGTGCTTTTCATATCTGTTTTGCCCGTTTGCAGGCGCAATCAAACATAGGGCCAACAAGGCCAGGAAGAGCCCGAAACGTGTCAATGCCTGAGCTCGACGGAGCATCTTTGTCATGACGGATCGTCCTGGCTCCGAATGCTCTGAAAGTACTATCCCCTTGTTCATTTTCCGGAATATAATAATTATCCTGTACTAAAACCTTTTCCTAAATCGCACCTCGAAACTGAAATTATCTTGGTTGCGGGTGACATTACTTAAGGAACGCTGCTCATATTGCGCTACGAGCGCCATTCGGTCCGAAAGCCTGTATTCGAAGGCTAGAACCTGTTTCTGGTCCGCTGACAGGTTCGTCGAATAAGTGACCCGAAGTTTGCTGTTGATCTGCCGTCCAACCGTGAGCCTGGCCGAGGGGGTTGCCAGATTCTGGCCCGAAATGAGCGGATCGATTTCAAAAACATTAAGTCCGAAAAGCCTGTCCGTCGCCTTCCGGATCGGATTACTTATTATTGCATCAGTCAGTATCTCGGCCGCGGTGTTGATACCCGTTTGGGCAAGCGTTGGAATACCGCCCGACGTATTTGCCAAATTGCCGGTGGTTATCAACGAAACCACATCAGCCTGCGGAAGAGCCGGGCTCGAACGCAAAGTGGCCGAAAGCTGTTCGGAATCGGTCAACGGGCCAGAAAGATTCACAAAGACCTGGTACCCGGCGATCTCTGACTCCGCCTGCAGGTTAATGATCGGTTCAATTGCAGTATCCGGAGGAAATTCAAGGACAGCCCGCTGCACCGTATATCGGTCATTTCGGAAGAATATCGTGCCTCCCGTTGCAGTCACGCGCCCCGCTATTCTGGGATTGTCTGCGTCACCAGTGATCGCTAGCGCAACAGATGCCGTCAGGTCCGCAATATTATTACGGACGACCAGAGCGTCACGCCCCTCAATGACCAGATCCAGAATTGGAGCCGTGATCGATCCGGTTCCGCCGCTCGTCAGGACAGGTTGAGATCCGCCCGCAATCAAACCCGCAAGATCGATGTCCTTTGAATACATAGAACGCTTTGCGAATATGCGTCCTGAAATGCTCGTTTGAAGGGCGTCGGACGGGGCACGCCTCCCGCCTGAGATCTCGAGCCTCGCATCGCCGGTTGTAATAAAATCCTGCGGGAGCGGCACTGTCACGTTATTGCCGTCGAGTGAGAAGCGAAATGCCTGGATCGCAAGTCCGTTTAGAGTTCCGCCGCCTGACGCACTGAACCTTCCTCCGCCAAGATAGCCTGTGGCTTCCTCGACGGCGACTTGGTCGGAGGTGAAAATTATCCGTGCCTGAATGCGATTCATAGTGAACCGGTCCGAGCCGAGAAATGCCGCTACGGCACCATTGACCACATTTGCCGAACCCGAAAGGCGAGCCGTCCCATCGTTGGGCCCGTAGTACCTAATGGAGGTGTCGGCGAATCCGGAGAAGAACGTATCTTTGGATACGAGATTGAGCAGATTCAAATTCACGCGGCCTTCGATAGACATGTCGTTAAGGCCGCTGGCAGAGAGGGCCTTGGTTCCGGCAATCGTCATATTCGATCCACCGCCGGCAAACCTAGCCCGGTTAAAGTTTATCGAAGACGTATCAAAAGTGATCACTATCGGTTCGGCCGCTGATAATGGGGTGTCCTGGATCTGCAAAGCAAGCTGTGAAAACTCCGCTTTTCCGCTAAGGCCCGCAGCGGAAAAGACCCGCTGGCCTTTGTCATCGACCTTAAACAGGTTTCCACCAAATTCGATCACGCCCGTACCGACGCCTGAGATCGGCATTCCGCTCAATTGGGGAACAAACGCCATGAATGGCGACAGGGGGCTTTGGTCGAACGTTGTAGCGACCCTAAACGGCACGTCCTCAGACCTAAAATCAGCCGTAGCGTTAACGATCTGCGGACGGCCTTCGAAATCGCCTGTAAGGTCAGCCGTCAAAATCTGATCGACGGTTTGACCCTTGAACACGATCCGGCCCAGCACAGTGTCGTTCACTCTTACGTCGGGTGCGACCCCGTCGAATGCGATGTCATAGGTTGTCGGCCGGTCCGATATCCCCCTAGCCCTCGCGTTAAAATCGACCGTGCCGGAGACGGTAGGAATGCTGGATGGCAGAAACACGGTCAGAAGGGGAACTGGTATTGTCTGGCCTCGTACATCGAGGTCAAATTGTCCGGAAAGGCGGTCGTAGCCTCCGCCCGCCGTCAAACGCCCGTTTCCAAGGGTCATCTCGACCTGCTCGAGGTCGATCCTTGTTCCGCTGAAAATCGCTTTAACCGCAAGCCCATCATACCGCTGCCCCGCGACTGTACCTGTCGCCGCGGTCAGGTTTACTTCGCCACGAGTTTCATTTGGCAGTCCCGAAATATTGACAATACCTGAAGTTTGCCCGTCAAAGTCACTTATACCTTCAGGGAGCGTGATCGGGAGCGCCGCGAGTAGGTTTCCGGCATTTATGTTCGTCAATGTCGCGTTAACAGTAATGTTATTTGTACCTGTCGTGGGGACGTTCACGGAAAAGAGTGCGTTGCCGCCATCCGGCTGCTGCAGTCTCCCTTCCTTCAGTTCCACACCGCCAGGTGAAACAAAAATGTTGGTCGCAACGCTCCCCAGCTGTCGGCCGCGCATTATCAGTGAGTCAAGCGAAGCTTTTCCATCAAGGATCGGATCCGAGAGATTCCCTGTAACCGTTCCGTCGAAGGTTAAATTGCCAGCAAACTGCGCCTGCGTTGAATCAAGCTGGTCCTCCAGTTCCTTAGAAATACCCAGAACCCGAACAAGCCGGTCTATCTCGCTCGCATCAGACGAGCGGAGCGCGATCTGCAGATCTGAGTCTTCGGACCTGAGATCGAACCTGCCCGTCGCGCCCAATGTGGTTTTTTCAGTTTTTAGGTCCGCCTGGTCTATCGTAAAAAGCCCGTTCAAAGCGTCAAGCCGGATCTGTCCGCTGACGGGGATCCTCCCGCGATCGTCGCTGCCGGCATTGGCATTTATGTCTGCATTCACATTGCCGGACGACGTGCGAAAATTCGTACCCTGAAATCTCAGGTCGATATTGCCTGTCATTTCCCCTTCGATCGGTATCACCCGGCCACCCTGCAGAGCGAGCAATTTCGAAAGATCTAGATTGTTGAAGGATCCGGACACTGTCGAGGCGCTGCGCTCGTTCATCGCGATGACGGCATTCCCTGCAAAGCGGCCGTTCATCACATCTGCCGTCAGGTCATTGAGGGCGACTTGTTGATTCGTCGCTTCCAGGCGGGCCGTAGCCGATCCCAGGGCAATACTTCCCAAGGCCCCTCCGCCAAGGCTCATGTCAGCCGATGCACGGTATCTGCCTGAGGGCTCGAGAATGAAAACAGGCCTCGCAATCCTGACATTGTCTAGATTTCCGCCTGACGGCATCCCGTCGTTCTTCGCGATCGTTACATTGCCGGCATCGAAATCGTCAGACCGTGCCTCTACACGCCCTTGTCGGATGCTGACGCGAACGCCGCCCACGTTCAAACTTCCCAGAACGGCAGAACCAGCGTCTACACTCGCAACCCGTACCATGTCGGCATAGATAACAGTCGAGGCCTGAGTATCTTCCAGTTTCAACGAAGGAATTTCGAGTCGGTTAACGATCGTACCGTCCATATCGAGCCGGTCAGCCCTAAGGTTTCTGGCGTCCAAAGCCGTCGAATTTGGAAGGTCGGTAAGCCGAAAATCATCTGCCGTCAGATTTCGCAAACGCGCGTCCTGTACGCCGGCAGTTCCGGACCTTACTCCTTTCACCGTCAGTTCGGTTCGGCCAGGCCTACTGTCAACACGGAGGTCACGGCCGGTGACGTCCTGCAGGTTAAATTGCTCTGACGCCAATGAACCCACACGTACGTTGGGCGACGAGACTCCGATCACATCGCCATTTACTGACAATCTAAAATCGCGTCCCGCGACGTTCGTAAGGTCATTGCCCCCGACCGAGAGCCGCTGCGCTCGAGCATTGCCCGACTGAAGTGCAAGCTGTCGGTCCTTATATTCGGCAAGAGCATCCGACAGGTACAGCCCGCCGATCGTCAGTGCCCGAGTCTTCAATGCTGCGGCCTGCAGATCACCAACCCATGTGAAATCTGTCCCTGTCCCCCTGATGTTCCCTATGATCTTAAGAAAATCGAGGCGAAATTCATCGAAAGTCAACATCTCGGCAACAGCGGTGCCTTGAGCATTATAGCTTGTGTTTACACCCTCGACTGTAGCCGCAACATTCACGGCCCTCAGCATGATCCCGCCTGCGCGCAGGGATTGTGAATCGGCCTCGGCGACAAGGCGATAGGTCTCACCCTCGCCCGTGATCGTGCCCTTGAAATTTCCCACACCGATCAGGGACGTGCCGTTTCCGAAGATCCCCGACGCCTGCGTGAGGTCAACCGATGATCGTATGTCAAAGCTGTATTTTGGCGATGCCCAGTCGGTGAGGGTCCCGCTTAGGAATGATTCGCCGATCGGAGTTGTGATCTCGAAGCTGCTGATCTCGGCACCGTGACGGTCGGCGATTCCCGTCGACCGGATATCGATGTTCTCGACCGATCTGCCATCGTAGTCAAAGTTGGAGTCTGTCGATGTGAAGTCAAAATTATATTGCTTCTCCTCATCGGGAGCGGACACGTCCACCGGCGAAAGCAGGAACGTGAGATTTCGAGCATCTCCGGACAATTTTCTCGAAAGGTCCCCAAAGTGGGCGACACTGTCCTTTAACGAAAAATTGATCGACTCGTATTTGAATTTTACTCGTGAGCCCGGTTCGTCTTCAACAAACTTGAGGTTTGCAAAATTCGATCTCCCATTTTCGTCAAACCTGATCCATATCTCTGCGCCGTTGATCTCGGTTGTGTCGATCGAAATATCCCGGCTTAACTGCCAAGCATAGAGGTCCTGTACGCTTAGTTCGAGTCTCGCGTCACGTATGAAGAATAGCTTCTCACCCGTGACTCTGTCGTTAAAGGTGGCATTTCTAAGCTCGAGGACCAGCGGATTGACCCTGACATTGAAAACATCGGCGTCAAAATCCACGCCGATCTCAGCCATTTTCGTGACAAATTGGGTTTTTATGTAATTATCGACGACGCCGTATTTGTAAGAAACTACGGAAACAAGAGCGATGAGGACAGCAAAGACAGCCAGGATCCCGGCGGTCAACCCTAACTTACGCTTGGTGAAATATGTCCGTTTCGGCCTGGCACCTTCGTCAGAACTCGGATCGGGAGTTGATGAACCCTCGACGTTTTCTTCCGGATTTTTTGACCGTTTTTCCGGCATACTGATTACAAGCCGCCCTACAAACCCACCGTATCGATTATCTCAAGTCCAAATGCATCGAGTGCATTAACCTTTGGCGGATGATTTGATAACAAGGCGATCTTTTTTACCCCTAGATCTTTTAATATTTGCGCACCAATGCCGTAGTCATGGACCTTGCCATAACCCGTTTCCCGTTTGGCTGTTTGAAAATCGACACCGGATTCCTGCATTAGTGCGTATGTCTTGAGTTGGTTTAC
>JBGTCF010000325.1:0-5895 GCA_041748975.1 Pyrinomonadaceae bacterium | reverse complement strand
GCTCGATGTGCAGAAACGCGCGCCCGTCAATTTCGAGATCCTCGCTGTAAATTTGGATCAGAAACAGCCGGATTTTCCCGAACACGTTCTTCCTGATTATCTCGAAACGATCGGAGTAAAGTATCGGATCGTCGAGGAAGACACCTATTCAATCGTTACGGCACATATCCCCGAGGGGAAGACCTATTGTTCGCTGTGCTCGCGGCTTCGGCGCGGCATTTTGTATTCAATAGCGGTGCAGGAAGGCTGTACAAAGATCGCGCTCGGCCATCATGCCGACGACATAATCGCCACGTTCCTGATGAACCTTTTCTACGTTGGCCAGCTAAAGGCGATGCCGCCGATTCTTCGGAGCGATGACGGGCGAAACACGATTATCCGACCGCTCGCGTATTGTCAAGAGAAAGAGATCCAGGCGTATTCGGACGAGAGAGAGTTCCCTATCATTCCCTGTAACCTATGCGGTTCGCAGCCAAATCTGAAACGCGCCCGCGTCAAGCGGCTGATCAACGAGCTTGAAAAGGAAACGCCTTTCATCCGCAGCTCAATAATGACCGCGCTCACGAACGTTACCGGCTCTCATCTGCTCGATAACCAGCTCTATGACTTCCGCAACTTTGAGCCGATGATCAAGGCCATTCCGGCAGGACACGGCTCCGTCGAAAAGGAGCTCGATGAGGTCTTTGACCACAGCGAGCCCATGTTTTCCCCAAACCTCATGGCCGCTGCCGGCCTTACTCAGATTGAATCTCCCTGATCATTTCAGCTTTTTCGAGGCGAAGATCTTATCGTCGACACGTACGTTGTGCGATTTTTTCTGAATGGCCTTAGAATCGATGGTATCCATTTTGGAGGTGACCATGCGAAAGGTGATATATGGCGGAGCGACTAGTCTCGACCAGTTTCTGGCCCGCGAGGATGGCTCGGTTGACTGGCTGATCTACGATGCGGAGGCGATGGAGATTATGCAGGAGATGTGGCCGCGATTCGATTGCATCGTGATGGGCCGCAAGACCTGGAGCACTGCGACCGAGAACTTCTCGGAAGAGGACCTCGAAAAGTCAAAGAAAATGTACGCAGGGATGCGGACTGTGATTTTCTCGAGGACGCTGGAGCCAGGCGTGCATGACGGTTTCGAGGTAGTGAATACGGATCCGGGCGAGTTCGTGCGTGAACTCAAACAGCAGGACGGGAATGATATTATGGTAATGGGCGGCGGTGAGCTCGCCCGCGAACTGTTTGAAGCCGGTGTGATCGACGAGGTCGGATGCAGTGTCCAACCTGTACTTCTGGGTTCAGGCATCCCGGCTTTTCACAAAATGACGCGGCAGATCGATCTCGAGTTGCTCGATTGTAAACAGATGAAAAACGGATGCGTTTACGTTCTGTATCGAGTTAAAAACTGAATATGTCTGATGACGAAGTCCGCACCGATCTTTACACCACCGCCGAGATCAAGCTCTATTATGATCTATTTGTGCCGCCGGGAATTTCATCGCCGGCCCCGCTGCTGATAGCGGTTCACGGGTACGGTGCTCATAAGCGGTATATGATGCGTGAGGCCCGTCGGGTTGCACCGCCGGGGATGATTATCGCGTCGATCCAGGCCCCGCATCCGCATTATCGCCGCACTGACGACGGTTACCGGATCGGTTTCGGGTGGCTTTCCGATCACCGGCCCGAGGAGCATGTTCAACTGCACCATCGATTTGTCCTGGATGTTATCGAAACTCTCGCAGGAGACGGAAGGATCGACCCAAACAAAGTATTTTTATACGGCTTTTCGCAGGCATGCGCTCTTAACTTTCGTTTCGCTTTCACTTACCCCGTAGTTTTAAAAGGCATAATAGGCGTATGCGGCGGGATACCGGGAGACCTTGATACAAATCCGCTATATGCGGCAATTCCGGGCGAGACATTTTATCTCTTCGGTGACGACGATGAGTTTTACACACAGGAGCAATTTAAGAATTTTGATGAGAGGCTCGGCGGCTTTCTGCCGCGTTACAGATCGAAACACTACAACGCTAAGCACGAGATCACAGATGAAATGCGCCTTGATATCGCAGAATGGCTGAACGCCGTTACCTGACCGTCAGTTTCCTGACCTCAACCACATTTTCGAAACCCGGCGGCAGTACCACTCGCGGTTGACCACCCTCGGTTTGCGGCATTTCCATTCGAAAATCGCTATCTCGCGCCTCCGTCACCAGAGTGCGCGGGCCATATAGCGTGAAATAGGCCGTCTTGCCCTCGAGGCCTGCAATCGGAACAGGAAAACCAGATATGGGAACTGAAAAGCTCCGTTCGACCCTTCTTTCTCCAATCCGGAAAATAACGTCCACGACGGTGTTGAATACCTGCGCCTTTGGATTTGAAACGCCGACAGGAACCTGCCGGGCTGTGAAATCGCGTTCTCTTCCATCGATGTCGACAGGGTCGGTATCGACGTGTTCAAGTGTCTTGATAAAACTCGCAGGCCCACGCACGCGAATTCTGGCCGGCAAGACGTTTGCACCGTAGACCTCGAAGCCGGGTGCCAGGTTCCCTGAGAATATGACCTTGACTTCTATATCCTTTTCTTCGACAGCCTCAAGGTTGATCGGGATCCGGCTGGGCTGCACCTCGATCAGTTTGATCCCTTGCGGCAAGGTGACGGATATTGTCTCCGGCGAGAGGGCAATTACCCAGTCGCCGGGCGCGACATCTCTGAGATCCAGCATGGCGACCAAATCGCTTCTGCTGATCTGATCGACCCTTCGCTTATCGCCGCTGACAACTATTTCAACCTCCTCTCTCGGGTTGTTTACGATCTCTACATCCGTCGCTACGCTTGGGGCGAGCGGTATCGTGAAGCGTTTGGTGATCGGCGTGCTTAGCCCGGTGACTCCGAACCAAAGCGCAAATGTAATGACCAGAGCGGTCAATTTTAGCATCCAGTCATCCAAAAAGATCCTTCTGAGGACATGCTTGACCAATTGTATTTTGGGTTCACCGAGCTGGGGCCTTTTAGTGTCGGTTGACATCCTGTTCATAGTCACTGTACGGCGGTAACATCAGTCTCAACTTCTTTTATCGCCGCCCGCGACTCACGGCCTGTATTAAGCATCGGGATCTCCAAAGCATCGAGCAAAAGCTTGCGCAGCTGGTTGGTATCGACGTTTCTCCTCACGTTCCCTGCCTCGACATAGGTTATCAATCCTGTTTCCTCCGAAACGACGAGCGAAATGGCATCCGTTCCCTCTGTGATGCCTATCGCCGCTCGATGCCGTGTTCCAAGCTCACGAGATATCTCAGGATTTTTTGTCAGTGGCAAGAAAACAGACGCCGCCGCCAAACGCTCGTTCTGAATTATCACCGCTCCATCATGCAGCGGGGTTGACGGATTGAATATGGTCACCAGCAAATCGTAGCTCAACCTAGCATCTAACTGAACACCCGCGTCGATAAAATTTCTAAGCCCGATATCCCGCTCGATCACGATGAGGGCCCCGGTCTTTTCGGATGCCAGCGTCGTTAAAGCCAGAACGATCTCATCATAAACACTTCCGCCGAACTGCCCCTTGTGTCGCCGGAGGATCGGGAGACTAAAACGATTCGCAAAAAATATCAGGGCTTGCCTTATCTCCGACTGAAAAAGCACAATTATTGCGATTCCGATGAATGCGACCGCGTACCGAAGAACAAACTCTAAAGTCGATAGGTCCTGAGAAGCGGCCAGCCAGTAAAGGAGTGCGAGAATGACCATTCCCACTACTGTAGGCACTGCCCGCGTGCCGCGAAGGAGCTTTAAGACGACATAAACGATGATAAATACAAGGGAGATGTCGAGCACATTTCGCAGTGTATTTATAGTCGGTATTAGATCGTCAAATTGCATTTCCGAGGTGGCCTTGCGAGGCGGTATCTACGTTTTCAAGAATAGCATAGTTCAAAATGACCGATGCTTTGCCGTATGCCCGCTGGATCCGTTTTGGTCGGCGACAAAAGCGTATTAACCGATTAAAGCTGCTTTTTTCTGTACGAGAATCGTTATGCGCGATATGCAGACCAGTTTGCCGCGGTCATTAGTGATCTCAATATTCCAAACGTTAAGCGTGCGGCCGGGATATACCGGTTTGGCTTCAACGGTAATAATGCCTTTCGAAACAGCTCGCAGATGATTGGCATTTATCTCGATCCCGACCGGCGTAACCTGGCTCAGATCGGCGGACGCTACGACCCCAATCGACGCGGCTGTCTCGCATAAGTATAGTGAAACGCCGCCATTCATTATGCCGACATACTGGTGCACCTTTGGCGTGACCTCCATTGTCAGCACGACGCGTTCCGAAGTTGCGACTTCGATCGTGACGCCGAGAAACTGCATTAACTCGTTCCGCGCTGTCTGCTCTATGAGTTCTGATTTATCCATTTTAACGAGCCAGATATATCTTCGCCGCTTCGAGGGCCTCGGCGACCCGTTCAGGCGAAGTGCCGCCGGTAGTGCTTTTTGCAGATAATCCCGAATCGAGCGATATGGCCGCGAATACGTCGTCTTCGATCGCCGGTGAAAAAGACCGCAATTCCTCGGCAGTTAGGTCATGCAGCTCTTTGCTTTCTCCGATAGCATAGAGGACCGTGCGGCCGACCGTTTCGTGAGCGGTTCGAAAAGGAACACCTTTTCTAACAAGGTAATCCGCGAGGTCTGTTGCATTGAGATAACCTTCGGTCGATGCTTCGCGAGTTCGCTCCTCATTAATGACGGCGTTCTCGATGACAATTGCGGCCGCCCTGAGTGATATCTCGACCGTATCGGCGCAGTCAAAGACCGCAACCTTATCCTCCTGCATATCCTTGTTATACGCTAGCGGAAGCCCTTTGAGCATCGCAAGCAGCGACATCTGATGCCCGAAAACCCGACCCGCCTTAGCTCGAAGAAGCTCGAGCGCATCGGGATTCTTCTTCTGAGGCATCAGGCTCGAACCGCTCGATACAGCGTCGCTAAGCGTTACAAATCCAAACTCTCTTGAACAATATATTATGAGGTCCTCGGCCAGTCGTGAAAGATGGGCCATTATCAATGAGCACGCACCCGTGAATTCGACCGCAAAGTCCCGGTCCGAAACGGCATCAAGGCTGTTTGCCGAAACGGCGTCGAATCGCAGCTCGGTCGCGACCGATTCGCGGTCGATAGGAAAGCCCGTTCCGGCTAGTGCTCCGGATCCCAGCGGCATTATGTTTACTCGCTTTCTCACATCCGCGAGCCGGTCACGGTCACGCCGAAACATCTCAAAATATGCCAGGCACCAATGTGCGAACAACACTGGCTGGGCCCGCTGAAGATGCGTATAACCTGGAAGGACAGCATCGCGGTATCCATTCGCGGTATCGACGATCGCGGCCTGCAGTTCGCGGATGAGAGCGTCGATCGAATCGATCTCATCGCGAAGCCATAAACGGAAGGCGGTCGCGACCTGATCATTGCGGCTTCGGCCGGTATGGAGCTTGCGGCCCGTATCGCCGATCGCCTCGATCAGCTTTGCTTCTATGAACGAATGAACATCTTCGGCGTCAGGCGAATTAAAAAAATCGGGGTCGATGATGTGATCGGCAGCCAGTTGCGTCAGACCGCCCACGATCTCTTCCGCCTCCTCAAGTGTCAAAACACCAGCCTTTGCCAATCCGTTTGCGTGAGCCACGCTCGCCCGAACGTCGGCAGCGAAGAGCCTGCGGTCGAATTGAAAAGAATCATTAAATTCGGCAAATGTCTCGTGCGGTTCTTCCGTAAATCGGCCGCCCCATAGTTTGCCCGGATTATCTGTCATTTAATCATTGCCCCCGCCAGAACCGCCGCCCGACTGTTCACGGCGTCTGTTACGGCTCTTTTGCGTTCTGCGCACCTTTGCGTGAGAA
>JBGTCF010000324.1:0-4553 GCA_041748975.1 Pyrinomonadaceae bacterium | reverse complement strand
GACGCTCGGTGATTCGGCGGATATCACGTTACGGGGGGACATATTTTCAAAACGTGGTTTCGGGTACGGAGCGGATGTCCGCACAAGGGCAAACTCACGGTCGTTTTTCAACCTGGGTTTTTGGGGGGTTAAGGACCGGGTTTTGGGGCCTAATGCTGATGCACAGCATCCTGACCAGGGCGGCTCGGTCTTTTATGCGGACGGGGTCCATTATTTTCGAAATGGGTTCACGGCGGCGGTGGATGTTCGCTTAACGTCGAGCCTCGCCTTCAGGCAGGAATTTTCGGACGGTATTCAGCAGATCATTTCACCTATCGAGGTCTCACAGGTTTTCATCAATAAGAGCTGGGATGATTACACGCTCAATCTACTGGCACGTTCGCAGGTGATATCGATACCCAACGTCCGGGAAAAAACCCGCAACCTGCCGAGCATCAACTTTGAAAAACGTCCGACGCTTTTATCGTTCTTTCCGGACGCATACTTTTCGTTTCGCACCAGCATCGAGGGAGTATCTCGACGCGAGGAAGTGGACAACCTGGAACTTTATAGGCAAATGGCCGGAGCCGACCCCGTGGTTACACCGTCGTTATCTCAAAGGCTCGATTTTTATCCAGAGTTAATAGTTCCGTTTCAAACAAAGTATTTCAATTTCACGGCCACAGGTGCAGGGCGTATCACCTATTACTCAAACTCGCTGAACGGGCTTCGGCAGGTCGTCGGGGACAATCTCATCCGCAAATACGGCGAATTCACATTCGACGTGCGACCCGTGGCTCTGGCACGCAACTTTTACGGTAAGAATGATGCATTCCGCTTTCGGCACGTCATCGAACCATTCCTGACGTATCGGCTCGTCGGCGGCATCAATAACTTCAACCGGATCATACGATTCGACCATGTCGATACGATGACCAATACAAACGAGATCGATTTTGGCGTCGTCAACCGTTTTTACACGCGGCGTTACAGCCAGGCTGTTACGGACGAGGCGCAAAAACGGCTTCTCGAAAATTCGACTTCTGACACTCAAGACTCATTAGCCGTGTCGCCCGAGGGCATTATTCGTACAGTCGACGATAAAAAATCAGCGGAAATGCAGCCTTATGAGATCTTCACGCTAACCGTAAGAGGAAAGTATTTTTTCGACAAAACCTTTGGCGGGGCTCTGATCCCGGGACGCCGAAACCAGATCGAGCCGATTACGGCGCTTAGCTTTTACACTTTTGGCGGCGTCCCGCGGAGATGGTCGCCGATCAATATTGATGCTACCTACAAGCCTTTCAAAACAGTATTTATCAATAGCCGGCTGGATTACGGATTGCAGGGTGACGGTCTGAGGGCAGTATCGGCTACCGTTGGGTACGACTCGCCGATGGTGAAGGTTTTTCAAACATTTTATTATACGCGGGCCGTGACGCTCATGCCGTCTCTTGCCCAATTTGCAAATGCCGACGGCAAAGAGCCCGGCACGCTGCGTGGCTCACAATGGAGCCCGTCGGTGTTTCTCGGCAATCGTGATCGCGGCCTTTTCAGCGGGGCGTCACTTTTCTTTGACTTTCAAAACCGGCGCGAAGCCCGGCAAACTCCTCTTATCAGTTCGCTGCTGACCCTCGGCTACGCGTCTGACTGCTGCTCGATGGCGGTCCAGTTTTATAGCTTCAACGTCGGTATCCGCAAAGAGAATCGGCTTGTTTTCAGCTTTCGGTTAAATGGGATCGGCTCCTTCGGGACCGAGCACATTGGGCAAGGCCTAAGATAGCCCATCCATTCCGAAAAAATGACAGGTCAGCGTTGACCTGTCGAATTTCAGCAAGGAGCAAGGAGTTCCTGATTTTTGCAGATCGGGCCGCCGGATATCCGATTAGCTCGGCTCGATCTGCGAGTCGCCGCCGTGAACGCACCCCTTGACGAATTCGCCGGGATCGTATCTATCCCCTCCAACCGGCGGCAACTCAATTTCGATCTTCAGTAAACGAAGTTACAGTTCCAATTCGCAGACGATTCCAAAATTGTCGGACATTAAATTCGGGTCGGCCCTCTCTCTATCCAGCGGCAAGAAACATCAACGGAAGAAACGTCTTTCCGGACCAAACGCGATCGTTTTATTAGGTTCCAGCCGTCGTAATAAAGGTCTATTGTCGTAGAAGCAAGTAGCGTGTAAAAGGGGCAGATGTCCCGATTATTCTAGGACAAATATCCTGATTACAGACATAAAGAAGGAAATCTGAAGGATGCCGTCTATCGCTGTCCCGGCCGCGGAGCACTTACGAAGTAAGTCCGTTCTTCGAAGCAAATATGGCCAGCTCCAGGCGGTTTATCACGCCGACCTTGCTGTAAATTGTCGTCAAGTGATTACGCACGGTTTTTTCGGAAATAAAGAGATGCTTGGCGATATTTTTGTTAACGTGGCCGGCGGCTATCAGCATAGCGACCTCAAGCTCGCGTTTTGTCAGGCTGTTGATCTTTTGCTGTTCCAGCTGAGTGTTCCGGTCTCGAGTACCCGACTCACTCAGCATCCGCGAGGTCAGCTTACGGTCAAACCAAACCTCTCCGCCGTGGACCTTTTTTACGGCCATCAGCAGGGTTCCAGAAGCGCTATTTTTCAGAACGAGCCCATGGGCCCCGCCCAACAGTGCCCGTTCATTTGTTTTTTCGTCCATTTGTCCGGTTAGAAAGAGGATCCGCGACATGGGGCTTGCGGCTTTGATCTCGGCAAGACGATCAAGTGACGACTGTTTGTCCACCTCGAGATCGAGCAGGATCATGTCTGGTCTTGTTTCGGCGATCAGCGTGAGCGCCTTGTCGATACTTTCGGCCTCGCCGACGACATCGATACGATCACCATTGCCGAGGACCATTCGAATGCCCTCACGCACCAGCCGGTGGTCGTCGACCAGCAGCACACGTATCGGATCTGTGTTTTTATTCACCATTCAGTCGCGATCCTGAGGCTCAGTTAGCCGCCATAGCCGCACGCAGGACTGCCCGGCGAAACCGCTCACCCTGATCGAACGCGGGTAACGTTTTCGGTCCGGGCCCTTTGCAATGTATAGAAAATGATAAGGTGGGAGTATTTCCAATTATAGACTACATTTTCGTGCGAACGGTGTCTGACTTTCAAACTCGATCGGCAAGTAAGAGCACGGGTGGCCTCAGTCTGACATTGCGTAGAGCAAATAACCGAAAAGGATAATCAATGGTAGAAAAACTGCTGGCCAGATACGTGCCCAGCGGTCATTCGTAATCAGCCGAACGGATTTTCCTAGATTGGTCAGCATATAGGCAAGACACAAGATCGGTGCAACGATCAATAGGAAGTCGAGCCAAAGAAGATCCTCCGCATTTTTTGCCCAGGTTCGGACAGCGAGAACTACGGGAATCCAGGGTACGAACGTGTAAAGGACCGAGTAGAAGATCTGGCTGAGAGTCAACGCCTTTGCCCCTACCTCGCTCGCTCCGACACCGGCTGGTGGACGGACTCGAACTTGGAAGATGAAGAAAAAGGGCTTATACACCAGTGCGAGAAAGAGGCCGACGACTAAGATGACCAGAGCATCCGTGAGTGTGCTCAAAAGCTGTCCGCCGCCCGTGAAGAAGTCGATAACCCCGATGAGTACGCCCGACAGGAATAGAACCGCCACGATGAGCCGAACAACCCGATCAAACTCGTGGTCAAAATCCGCATCGTACTCAAATGGCGGGCTCTGCGGTTGCTTGAGGAGTGAAAGCAACCAGTCCTTCGAGGACTGGGAGATGAATTTACCGGCCCGATCCATCGACGATTTAGTAACCGCATCGTCTATGGCGAGGGCCTGCGTTGGCAGTGGATCCGGTCGTGCCTCTGATATTGGTTTATTATCCATAGTCAAATTGTAGGAATGCGAGCCAGTTTGCGCGCCGCATTTTCTCGCCTAGGCTTATCGATATAGAGGTCATGCCTACCCAGTTCCGGTAGTTTGGGGAGAATATTGTAGAAGATTCGGTACTGTTCTTCTTCGGAGTAGAAATTTACTGAAAGTGCGAATTTTTTCCACCAAAGCCTGTCTAATCTATCCTGATTCGGTTCTGGAATTATGTCGGCCAGGACGTCGTAGATTTTCCGTGCCAATGCCTGGCCGGGCCAGGCGTTGGATCTCATTCCGACTTTTACAAAAGTGCCTTGCCCTGTCCGGTCGCTCTCGATCTGGGTCGTCATCTTGTCAGGGTTCTTGATCCAAGTCCCGATCGCGGTCAAGAGTTGTTGCAGGACTATAACGGGGATGCCTTGCGACTCGGAGTGCGGGCTGCTCTGTTGTCGCACGTACTCTTTCAACTCATCGGGTACTGTAGTCGATGAAACGGAACCGAGATGGTCGCGAACCTCAGCGAGGTTTTGAATGACCCGTTGGCGAAGGTCAGCCGACGTTTTCGGTTTGTTCGACGCTTTCAGGCGTTCCTGCACCTTCGTCAATGCTTCGGCCCTAGTCGGATGATCGAGAAAGTCAGCTGCAAGGAGCGACTCTATGCTGTCGACCATCAAGGGTCTTATCAGTGCAGTTTTCTTTCGAAGT
>JBGTCF010000323.1:0-17685 GCA_041748975.1 Pyrinomonadaceae bacterium | reverse complement strand
GCAGGCCGGAAGGTTCGAGTCTTACAATCGATTCGGAAAGAGTCGCGTCGCCGGCAAGAACATGTGAAAGTCCTTTGTCGGCCTCGATGCCAATGTATTCCGCAAGGCTCGGCCTTCGAAGATCGCTGTCAATGACCAGCGCTCTCATGCCGTCTGTCTGGGCCAGAAGCCATGCAAGATTAAGCGTGGTGATCGATTTACCTTCTCCCGGATTTACGCTGGCAACCACAATCGACTGGAGTTTTTGCCTCTGGCTTTTGTGCAGTACGTGTGTTCGCAGGCTCCGATATTCCTCACAGTAGGTCGAATTCGGGTTGGTTATTGCAACCAAACGTGGCTCAACGCGTTCGGGGTCGACAGTCCAACTGACAAAGTCAGGCAGCTGTCGACCAACCGAACGCGTTAAGACATCGGCGTTCAACTTTGCCCCGGCAGTAAGTTCCGATCCTAAATCAGGGAGTGCCGTCCCGATAGTAGAATCTGGCTGCCCTATGAACGCCGAACCTGGGCTACCGATAACAAGGTCGGCCGATATCAACAAATCAGGCGGCATATTAGGGCGCCGGCCCGCCTGGTCGAATTGGACGATATTCTCTGGAACAACGACTGTGTCGCCGTTCGAGTTCTCGGTTCGCTTCTTTTGTAATGCTTTTAGGATGCTCATCTTGTTGCTCCGCTAGATCGACAACCGCTAATTGCGGCTGTTATGGGTTAAATTTGGTGAATGAGCCGACAATTTCCTCAAGCTCAAGATCCACGTCATCCTTTCCCTGTTGATCAAAGTTATTTCCGTCAATCGTCGAATTTCCATTTTTGTGTCCATTAGAATATCCGTTGCCGTCCCCGTTTCCATTGCTGGAACCAATAAATCCTTCGGCCGTGTCAGTTTCATCTATATCGTCTGAGGATCTGCCGCTTTCCGTCGTCATAAATCGATCCGTATCGGCCTCGGCAAAAACATCCGGCTCTTCGATCTGTTCATTGGACATTGAGGCAGCTTCTAATGCATCTTCAATCGGAAGCATGTCCAGAATTTCAGCAGCGGCCTCAACTGTCTGACGCTCGATGACCTGTTCACCGGTCGAATAGACCCCAAACGCAGCATTGTCATTTCTTTCTATTGTATTTCTGACGCTTTCCGACGGCAGCAAGAAATCCGCTTCGGCCTCAGGACGAATCACCGAACCCGGCATCTGTCCGAATGAGGTCGAGGCTGCTATTAGCGCGTCATTGTTCGGAAGCATGTCCAGATTCTCGGCGACGGTTTCGATGATCTGACGGCTGATGAACTGTTCGCCGGCCGAGTAAGCCGCCAACATAGCGTTGTCACAGATGTTGTTGATCTGCCGCGGAATCCCTTCGGAACATTGAAAAATGAAATCGACCGCACCTGGTGTGAATATATTCGGCTGTTCGCAGCCGGCGATCGACAGCCTTTCCGTAATGTAGCGATCAACCTCATTGGCGTTTGGAAAGGAGTGCATCGAACATCTTAGAGCAACTCGCTGCTTCAACTGCCTCAAATTTTTCTGGTTCAGCTTATCGCGAAGCTCGGTTTGACCCGTGAGCACGATCTGCAAATGTTTCGCATTGTCCGATTCAAAATTAAGAAGGAGCCTGATCTCTTCCAGAACGTAGTCGGAAAGCTCATGAGCCTCGTCAATGATGATCACCGTCCTCAAGCCTCGCCGGTGACGTTCCTCGAGCACGCGTCCAAGCGTATAAAGAAGTTCGCTCTTGTTCGACCACTCTTTAATGCCCAGCATCTGGGTTACATGATGATAGAAATCGTCTATCGAGAGCCGGGGGTTGAAAACATAAGCGGCAAGCACACTTGAATCCAACCGGCGGAGGATCCATCGAAGCGCGGTTGTTTTTCCCGTTCCGACCTCTCCGGTCATCACAATCAGGCCCTTGGCGTTCTCCAAGCCGTAATAGAGACTCGCGAGTACCTCGTTATAACTTGGAGTGAAAACGATGAACCGCGGGTCCGGTGTTAAGGTAAATGGTGTGTCGACCAACCCGAAAAACTCTTTGTACATAGATCCTCTCCGCGACCATTTCTAAAAGGGGTCGCCGTCATTAATTGCTAAGAAACCAACCTGTCCAATAATCTTGTGGCCTGAAGGATCACAATGATCAGAGGAATTATCCCGATAGCGGCCGCAACTCCGGCCGACAGCTTTAACCAATGGGACCGCCTGTTCCACGATTTTTCTCCTGGAGTCAGAAGTGGGGGAACCGATGCGAGTACCTGTAGTCCTGTATAGTGCTTTGCATCATCGACGTTCTGTATTTTGAATAGTCGAGGCACCTCGAAAAGGGCGGCCAATAGCAGCCCGATGAAGAGACCAATTCCGCCGCCGAAAATTGTCATAAGAAATCGTTTGGGGGCGACAGGAGATTGAGGTACGTTCGCCGGATCCTGAACGCGTATCGTTTCGCCTTGAGCGTTTGTTTCAACGCCGACGACCGTTTCGGCGTCATTCTTTTTCTTTAGGATCTCGTCGTACGTCTGTTTGGCGGATTGATATTGGGCCGTCACGCCTTCCAATGCGACTTTTACGTTCGGGATCGTATTGATCCTGGCTTCCAGCATCGCGATCTGCGAACCATTATTTTGACGCTCAATATCTTTCACGCCCAACTGCTGCTCGATCTGTCCGATCTGCGCCTGTATCCTCTGGTTCTCAAGCTCCAGGTTTTTCTTCTGAAGTTCGGCCCTTCGCCCTGTCGCCTGAGTTGCCACTTGGACCCGCTTGTCGGTGCTCTTGCGGAGGTTATCGAATTCTTCATTCACCCGATCGATCTCGCTTTGTTTGGCTATTACAGCCGGATGTTTCTCCTTATAAACTTTGCGAAGATTATCGAGTTGAGCATTCAGGTCGGCTCGCCGTCTTATCAATTCACCGTATGCCGGAGTATCTTCGACCTGTGAAGCCTGCCTCGCCGAGTCCTGTGACTCTTTCTCACCAAAATCCTCGATAAGGCGCATCTGCCGGTTGTTTGCCGCGATCGAGTCGCTTAATCGGCCCCTCTCTACGTATAAGGTTTGTTTTTCCTTGGCCAGCGTGTCATCCCTCGACCTTAACCCTTCGAGTTGAGCCACCAGTCCCTGTTCCGATTCCGGCAGGGTCGCAACGTTTTGCATCATTATGTCCAAACGTTGTTTTTCTAGTTCGTCGAGAACGATCTTTTTGTCCTGCAGCTGCTTTTCGAAGAGCTGATTCGTCGATTCTGCGATTTCGGTTGATGTTTGCACCTGGGCATTTACATATTTGCTGGCAAGATCGGCGGTCACACTTCGAGCCGCCTGCGGATCACGGTCCCTATAACTTATGCGGAAAGCCGCAACCTTCTCAGGGCCAGTTTCGGCAAGGTCGACGACGATGTTCTTGTACATCTTCTCGACAATGAGTTCCGTCGGCATTCCTGCCGAACGCTCCTGCTTAAAAAGGTCGTATTTCTGGATAAGCGGCTCGAGCGACGAACGACTCAGAACTTCCTGGTTGATCGTTGAGAGCCTTTGTGAAAGGGCCTCGGTAGAGAGCGCCTGTACCAGGCTGGAGGAGATCGTAGGTGGTTTAACAGTCAAAAGAGATGTCGACTCGTAAATACTGGGAAGCCGATAAACGACATACCCGATGGCTAAGGTGAACGTGATGATCGGCAGCACAATTACCCACTTCTGCCGTTTTAACATTGCGAGCAGTTCACCCGGTTTTCTTTGTCTGAATTCAACACTCATCCTTGATCCTCTCTAGTTAGAAACTGCCAAAATGCCGCGAGCATCCATGATTTCTCGTTGGCTAAGACTGTTCGGGAATCTGAGTGACGCTTCGGCTTCGCGCCTTGCACCTGACCGGTCACCAGCTTTGGCAAGGGCCATCCCAAGCCTGACTCTGTAACCTGCGTTAGGAGATGTTCCCGTTTTCTTTACCCCGGCGTCCTCCAATGCTACGGCTCTCTTCAGCTTTTCGACCGCAGGCGACGTCAATCCCTTTTGGAGATAGACCCAACCGAGCGTGTCGTGGAAACCGGGCACGGAGGGATTCTTGTTTACAGCTGCCGTCGCGAGTTGTAGGGCCTCGTCGAGGTTCCCGTGCTGCTCGACTAT
This sequence comes from Pyrinomonadaceae bacterium, assembly GCA_041748975.1. Taxonomy (GTDB): domain Bacteria; phylum Acidobacteriota; class Blastocatellia; order Pyrinomonadales; family Pyrinomonadaceae; genus OLB17. The sequence goes on along the minus strand of JBGTCF010000323.1, from coordinate 13,568 downwards.
GAGCCATGCCAAATTATTAGCCGCGATCGGCAAGCCAGGATCTGCCTCCAGGGCTTTTCGATATGCGGCCTCGGCCAATTCAAAGCGGCCTCGGGAATCCTCAAGCATCCCCAGCAGCGTATAGATCTGGGCCGTTGGTCGCAATTCGATCATCCTCTGATACTGTGCAGCGGCTTCGTCCGTCCTGTTCTGTTGGACAAGCAACGCGGCGTAACCTGTATATGCCGGAAGATAGTTAGAGTCGGTATTAATAGCGGCGATCAACTCTTTTTCCGAGGCGGCCCAATTCTTTTCAGCCGCGAAAATCGTTGACTTCAAGTAATGCAGGCCGGCAACGAAAGTAGGATTTCCTGGATGAGATAGGATCATTTCATCCATTTTCGCTTGAGCCAGATCGAGTTCACCGAGCCGTATCAGCGTGTCAACCAAGCCACTGACTGAGTCAAAGTTCTGCGGATCGAGAACCGATGCCGTTTGATATATCTCTCTCGCAAGCTCAAATTTGCCTTCAGCAGCATAGACCCTGGCGAGGTTGACGGCTGCGGTCGATGACTTAGGTGAAGAACTAACAATATTTTCAAGATCTAGACGAGCATCCTCAAGCTTCATGAGATCCAGATTCGCGAGCCCTCTGGACGAAAGCGCTTTAAGTCGAAGTTCCTGAAGTGTTAGCGGGCCATTCACCGCATCCGGGATCGTGTCGCCGACCCTTTCAAGAAAGGCGCACGCTAACTTAAACGCCTCATTTGGGTCTCCTGCTGAAAAGGCAGATTGGATCCTCAGGATACCTGCTTTGAGGTCAGTGGGATGGTATCGTTCAAGATCCACAATAAATGCATTTGCCTGGTCGATCTGTCCCGCCGCAAGTCGCGCCTGCGCCATTAAGTAAAGTGGCTCCCGGCCGCTCGGCTGTTTCTTTAAAACGTCTTCGAGGTTCTTGATCGCTTCTTCAGGCAAGTTCTCCTGCAAACGCAGACGTGACCGCAGCATCAACGCCTCGGTATCATTGCTGTTGATCTTGAATAGGGCATCGAGCTGCTCATTCACTTTCGCGGAATCCCTCCGGTCCAGATATACCTGACCGAGTCGATATCGCGCGATCGCATACTCCGGCGTATCTGTAAGGATCTGCTCAAGCACCGCGAGTGACTCAGTGGCTCGTCCTGATTTTTGATAATACTCGGCTAACACCACGCGGCTTTCGGGGCTGTTCTCCTGTATCTCTGTAAGCTTCAGATAGGCCTGATCGGCTTTGTCCAGCTGTCGGCTCACAAGGAAAAACTCAGCTATTGCCTCCCGGGCTTCGATATTCGCTCCATCAAACGAAATTGCTTGGTTAAATTGAGTCTCGGCTTCCTCGTCCCGATTCGAATACATCAGAAAACGCCCATATTCGATATGACCCAGGACGGACTCGGGTGACTCGGCGATTCCCGCCTTGATCGCGCGTTCTGCCTCCACCCCATTTTCGCGGGTCATATAAAGTCGCTGAAGGCTGATATGTGACTCGATCCTTTTGGGGTTCAGCTTGATCGCTCTGTTGACGGCACCGACGACGACGGAGTCGGATAGGCCCTGGGCCGCCATGATCGCGGCTGAAAGCATATGCCCTTCAATGAATTGCGGATCGCTCGCGAGGATCTCATCCCGGATCTTCTCCGCTTCGCCGGTCATCGGCGGCGTGATCAATAGAAAATAGTTGGCCAGTTTTGCCTTGGCCTCGAGATTCTGACCATCGAGATCGACGGTTTTGCGAAGTTCCTCTAAGGCCTCGCTGAATTGCCCGAGGTTTTCATATGATCTCGCTAGGCCCCAATGCGCTCTCGACGAGGTCGAATCAGATTCGACCGCCGAACGAAACTGCATTAAGGCATCGTGAAATTTGCGTTTCTGAAGGTATTCTTCCCCTTTAGCCAGGAAAGTTTCCGTGGGGTGTCCGCAGGCAGTAAATAACAGGACCGCGAAAAATAAGACGGCAAAAAGGCGTGATGAGACTTGGCACTCTCGATAGATCATATTTTTGGCTCACAGCTAATGTTCCGGGCAAGGAACTTTGACCGCGTAATCAGGCATTGAAGGATTTTCCTTAACCGAATGCCTGGTTATGATTTTCAACCCGATAAAAAAACTTCTATCGGCATCTGGAAAATAGGTTTAATCCAAGGCTGATTTCAAAAATTTTCCGATAAATCTAGATTTCGCATTAACGCGAGCTGCAGGGCGATCTATCAAAAAGACAACTGAAGCACACGAAGTACCCCGAACAGGAGCGTCTTCACTTAGAGCTTATTCGTGGTTCCTCTTCGTGAAAAAATAAAGGCTCATAACTTCCGATTTCGGAATCCGCGGTTCATTCGCGTTGATCGGCGTAATTCGAGCTTGGCTGTTCGGCCTCGCCGAGGAGGGAACCGGTAAATCGCTGCCGAGCAGTACCCCGGTCGGTCGGGCCGACAATTTCTATTGATTCAATCCAGGACATGCTCATAGAGTTCTAACACAGGAGCAAAAAAAGCTTAACAGTGGGAATAAAGCTCTGATATAAACTTGGGGCATAGCTTTACCTTTTACGCGTCGCCGATGCATTTTTGACGACGATTTCGGTTAACCCACAACCCGAGAGAAAGACTGTAGGCCTTTTCTCCCGACCATTACACGGAGGCAAAATGTTCCGACCTGATCGTCCCATTCGCAGCTATCTTCTATGGTTGTTCGCGGCTTCGTTGTTAGTCGTCGGCATCCCGCAATATTCAAATGCGCAAAAGATCGGCAGTTTTCTGGGATCAAATGGTCCTGATCTGCTTGATCTGAGCCGTAAGAAAGCGTCGTGCTGCAGTGCCGCAGAGGTGGACACTACGGCTTTCACAGCGTTCGCGGCTCCCGAATACGACACTTACCGATTGACGGCGACCTACTACAGCCTTCGCGGCGGTCTGACCACGACGCTGATGCTCAATAACAAGGGAGCACAGCCGATCCTCGCGGTCCCGACATTCTACAGCCTCGCGGGCACGCGGCTGCAGCTTGCACCCATCACGGTCCCGGCCGCATCTTATATCGATGTGGACATGCAAGAACTGCTTTCAGAAGCGGCGGACGAATTTCAAGAGGGGAGCATGAAGATCGCTTATGAGGGAATCAGCCAGCAGTTGGGAGCCCAGGTAAAAATGACCGACGCAACCAACAGTCTGATCTGGGCAGAACAGTTTATTTACGCGTCGAAGTTTGTTTCGAGCCGTCTGGAAAATCTCTGGTGGCTGCCCTTTCAGAACCCGGATACAAAAGTCGTCGTGTCAAACACGTCGAGCGGCACGATCATGGCTTCGATGACAGTGGAAGGTACGTCACCGCATCAATCCGGGCCATTGCTTATATCGCTCGCTCCTTGGGAAACCCGCGTGCTCGATATTCTGCGGGACATCGCGGGTCGCGAGAACGGGCATATTCACGACAAAGGCGGGATTTCGATAACCCACTCAGGTGCGCCGGGAGCCATACTTGCCCGGATGTTTATCTCCAAACCAAACAAAGGCTATTCGGCGGCGGTCAATTTTATCGACCCCGATGCAGCCGCCTCACAGCGTTGGCACGGTAACGGGCTTAGATTCAGACACCTGAACGGCCAGAAACTCGAACCGGTTCTCGCTGTCAGAAACACCGGCGATCAAACTTCACGCGTCAAAGGCAGGATATTATTTACGCGCCTAAATGGTAATACGGACTCGATCAATATCCCCGAAAAGAATATCGCGCCGGGTAATACAAAGCTCATCGATCTTGAAAACCTGATCGCCGATATCCCGAACGCCATCCAACACGGCGGCATCGAGCTTGAGTACGACACGCCAAAGGGCACGATCATCACATCGGTTCAAAGCGTTAGTCAAAACGGCGACCATGTATTTCAGGTGCCGATGTACGATCCGCAGAATATGCCGTCCAGCGCTGGCGGCTTTCCGTGGAAGGCTGACGGCGATTTCACTACGCTTGTATACATCAAGAACGAGACCGACATCGAAAGCAAATATACGGTGCACCTGAACTTTGAAGGTGGAGGTTATACGCTCGGCGTAGAGAAGCTAAAGGCGAACCAGACTGCGGAGATCGATTTCAGGAAACTGCGCGACGAGCAAGTGCCGGACGAAATGGGCAATCTCATTCCGCTCAATCTGGACAAGGGACAGATCGCCTGGTCAGTGAAAGGCGGCGTGAACAAAATTCTAAGCGGGCGGAGCGAACAGATCAGCCTGTCACGGGGCATTGCAAGCACATACGCTTGCGCCAACTGTTGCGCGGACAGTGTTTTTCAGACCGGCATTCTGCCGACTGGTACGCAGTACACTGCCGTCGGAGGAATTGAGCAATTTGCCGCCCAGCAGCATGATATAAACTGCATGAACCAATTCCAGCCCTGGTACTATCCGGCGGATGTGATCTGGGAAAGCACCGAACCTCCTGTCGCCCTGGTCGACGGCGAGGGCCTGGCCGAAGCCGTCGGCACGGGATTCTCGATCATCCGGGCCAGCTGGGAAAGCGTCACATGGACAAACTTCGGCACCTATTGCGACCCGACCTATAACGCGGAAGAAGAAGCCGCGATCATCGAGGTTGTCGGCGTTCAAAAGATTCAATATAAGGTCGGTAGCACGTGGACTGACATACCGTCAGGCGGATTGGGTCCATTTTGTCACGGAACTTCGGTCGATTTACGCGCAGTGCCAACGAGTGGATCGTTCCCTAGTGGTAAGCCCACTTGGGGTGGTGATGCCAGCGGCACAGGCGCTGAGAAAACGGTTATTTTCTCGACCGGGGGAGCAAGAACAGTATCGGCGACGAGTGGTAACACGGTTTTGGCTACTGTAAACGTTGGCCCTGCGAATGCAAATATCAATATAACGTGGGCATCGCCAGTCGTAACTATGAGTTCAACAACAGGCGATTCTGAAACTGTTAACAAGCCGTTCGTTGAAGAATACTCAGCCTGTGCAGAACCGGCGTCTAACTTGTGGAGACTACGTGTTAAGAAGGTAGATGGCGGAACCAATATGCTCATTCGAACAGGCGGCTCTAGAAATCCATCAACTTCTCCGCCTACGAGCCAAAGCGAGGCGATCGACGCGAACGAGGTAATGAATGAATATTTTTTAAACGGCCGTGGAACTTGGCATACCTCAGCCGCAACGTTAGCACACGAGCATCATCATGATGCACAATGGAAGTGCTCGGGTGACCATTATTGGCCTGCAACCGAAGCAGATATTGAAGCCCTGACGGTTTCCTATACCTCTCATAACACTGAGGCGTCAGCGATTAACCAAATGAAAGGGAACGGAGCCAATAGCAGGTTTACGAGCTTTGTGAACACTGCAGGAAGTTATTTTATCAGCCTTCCTGATTCTCCGGGCTCGCGACCCTATGCAGCCGGACAACTGGTTTTGAATGGTAATATTACGGCTATAGTGGCTTTAGCTACTACAAATGGTTGGACGGGGATTCCTGGGGTTGCAGCCACGCCAAACGCGAGTAATCCGTGTCATTTGAGCTTTCCTTAGGAAAAAATGGCAGGAATGGACAGAAGAAAGGAGACGCACATGCTAGTATCAAACCGCGCCTATTTAGTTGTTGTGGTGGTTGCTATATTCGGCTTTGTTGTCGCGGGAGTGATTACTCAAATTCCTTCTGCGCGAAGCCACGAGTTAGGGACGCGAGCTGACTCCAGTTTAAGACCTCAGGAAAGAGAGTCACAATTAGATATAGTGGTGAAAGTTGTCGACGGGGAGAACTATTCTACTGAAAACATTCCCCTTGAAATTGTATTTACAAATGTTAGCAGTTACACAATTAACCTTTTGGACGCCTTCGACACTTCCAATAAAAAACGAATCTTCCTTACTGTTACCTTGCGTGACGGTCATGAATCTCCTTTTTTTACATCAGGAGGTGGAAAGATCAGTTTCTCTAAAAATTCAATGAAATACATAGAATTGAAAAAAGGCGAGCAAACTAGTGTCAGAATCAATCTGATCGACTATGATCTTCCTCACGAAACATTGAAGGCCGGATTGTACAGCGTTTTAGTTACGTATCGTAATCAGTACGGCGAAGACTGTTTCAAGGGAACGGTCACAAGTCAGCCACTAAATTTGGTCTTGAATAAGTTTTAGAAGAAAAACCAAGGTCAGGCCTGCGATCTTGCGATTTCTGGATTGCATCTGATAGTTCAGATCGTCGATGATATAAATGAATCGCAAAATCACAAGCCTGACCACCGCATTCCTATTTGACCCCGCATGCCTTTTCTGCTCCGCAACCTATCACGCTTATCCCTAACGAAATAGGGAGATCGCAGTAATGTTGAGAGATGAAGGAGCAACTTTATGTCGAAAAGCAAATATCTTAGAGGCAGCATTTTTACGTTCTTAATCTTTGCCGTAGTGGTGGGATTAGGGCAAGCGACTTCCGTGAGCGTTCCTGATTCGTTTGCGGTTGAGGTCGTCCAGGGGCAGAAGAAAGGACCTGAACCCGGACTGCCAAAAAAAAATGCAGTTCTTGAGATGAAACTGAGTGTGGTTGATGGAGAGCTATATACCACCGACGATGTCCCGCTCGATATCGTTTTCCAGAATAGTTCAGATGCCCCTTTACGCATTCTCGACGTTTTCGACAACCCGGCTGCTAAAAGAGTTTTCTTTAACATCGTTTTGAAAGACGCTGAGGGATCCTCGATCGATATCGGGGGTGGGTGGGGCCGGATCGATATGTCACCGGGTTACGCGAAATATACGGAACTGAAAGAAAATGAGACCATGAAGGTCCGAATTAATCTCAAGGATTATCAACTGCCGAGCGAGCGACTGAAGCCCGGTGTCTATAGTATCTCGGTAACATATCGCAATCAGTACGGCACCAATTGCTTTAAAGGAACTCTTAAGAGCAAGCTACATGATGTGGTACTTGTTAAGTAATTAAACGGGGGGCACACCCCCTATCTTTTCAGGTTCCGATGTTCGACGCGCCGCTATCTCGTCGAGTGCCGGCGGATTTCCGTGGAAGGCGGACGGTGATTTCACTACGCTTGTTTATATCAAGAATGAGACTGACATCGAAAGGAAATATACGGTGCACCTGAACTTTGAAGGCAGAGGTTATACGCTTGGCGTCGAGAAGCTGAAGGCGAACCAGACTGTGGAGATCGATTTCAGAAAGCTCCGAGACGAGCAAGTGCCGGACGAGATGGGCAATCTGATTCCGCTCAATCTGGACAAGGGACAGATCGCCTGGTCGGTGAAAGGCGGAGTGAACAAGATTCTAAGCGGGCGGAGCGAACAGATCAGCCTGTCACGGGGTCTCGCAAGCACATACTCGTGCGCCAACTGCTGCGCGGACAGTGTTTTTCAGACTGGCATTTTGCCGACAGGTACGCAGTTCACTGCCGTCGGAGGAATTGAGCAATTTGCCGCCCAGCAGCGTGATATAAACTGCATGAACCAATTCCAGCCCTGGTACTATCCGGCGGATGTGATCTGGGAAAGCACCGAAATTCCCGTTGCCCTGATTGACGGCGACGGCCTGGCCGAAGCCGTCGGCACGGGCCAATCGATTATTCGTGCAAACTGGGAAAGCGTCACCTGGACAAACTTCGGCACGTATTGCGACCCGACTTATAACTCGGAAGAAGAAGCCGTGATTATGGAGGTGGCGCCGCAAATTGCCGATATTTCTCCAGATGCTGGTTTTGCAGGTAAAACAACCAAAGTAACTATAACCGGCGCTGGTTTCAAGATCTCATCAACAGTCGAACCAGCGTTTTCAGAAAGTCCGATAACGGTGACATCGTTCGAGTATCACTCATTAACAAAGATCTTTGCCAGCTTCGTTGTTAATACAAATGCTTTCGCAGGTGCAGTTCCAATAAAAGTAGTTACAGACGGGGTTTCCAGCAATACCCGTAGTTTCCATATCGCAACGCCACCGACGAGTTTGTTAGCGTCCATGCCTTCAACTAATTCCGGAGATGGAACAATGTCAACTCAAAATACCAATATTGATTTTGTCAGTGGAACTAGTCCTGATGATTTCATGGTTGTCTTTAAGGGGGCCGATTACATCACTGTTAGCGCGAAGGAAACAAACCCCACAAGCGCCGAAGGTCTGATCAAATGGCAAGTAGACCGGGACACCGGCAACACTGAATCGGGTGTACCGACTCTAAATACGGCGGTTGGTGCAACCGTAGACTTAACGCCAAACGTAGCCGGAAACTTCAGATTGATTGCATATTATGTCGGCAACGATAACGGAACCTTCGATACCGGAGAGCAGGTAAGAGTTCTAAGATTTGCAGTCATTCGGATTTTTGTGGGTGAATGTCAGTTGATTAATGCGAACACATTTTCGACTCCAGTCCCCCTTATTCTACAAGTCTCCGCCGGTGAAGTGCGAAGAGAATGCGAACTCACGTTGGAAGGAGGTGGCAGTCAAACAACTGTCGGTTTAGACAAGGTTAAAGTCGGCTTAATAACCAACATTTACCTCCAAACTTACAAGGTATTTTATAATACTGGGTCATTTTCTCTGCTTACCGAGGGCGTCTTACCTCAAGCATATAAACATGACGACGACGGGTCGCCATCGGCAGGTGTATTCAGAGACGGTAATGATCAGACAGGTTCGAACCGCTTTATACTGTATGAAAAGGAGGAAATTTCTCCAAGTATATCGAAGTACCATCCTGACAACGAAACACCTTGGATAAGTAATGGAGGAGGTCCTGCATACGAGGACTTTATTGCCGCGGTCTCAACCTCGTTCCCAGACGCTTATGTGGTCGTTGCGAAAGCCACTTTTACCGTTTCGTTCTCCGGCATACCTGACGTGAACCTCGATTGGCAAAATAACGGCGCATTGGTTTGGTTAAATGGCACCGGTACAAGTTCCTCGGATTTTTCGGTGCTCGGTTCCGGAGGAGCTGTGGTTCCAGGCCGAACTGTCACGACCACGAATGGTCAATCGCTGAATGTAACGACCTTTTATCCGGGTGGAACCATAAATATTGAGTGAGGACAAAATGAAAATCTTCGTAACGTCATTAACATTAGCAGCATTTGCAATAAGTATTCACTTATGGATTTCTTGGCCAGTCAAAGCTCAGGAACTTGGACGTGTTGACCGGGCGACAAACTACGAGTTCCTTCTAGGTGAAAACATTGCAACCGCACTTCAGGGCAACAACTGCTCAGTTTATGTTGGGAGAATTCAAGAGGCAAATGAAAGGGGAATCCATTTTTTCGTTACCGAAACACGTTTTGAACACACACCTAACCTACGTGAGATTATTGTTCCGATTTCGGAAATGAAAGTTGCCTGGCTTTCTCCGAAAGGTTCGCAAAGCTCTTTGGACTTTAGATTGGATCTTAGTAAGGGAAGCGAGTTAATAATTTTCTACCGAGAACGTAGTATTGTGTCACGATTTCCATTCGTTACCTCTGACAAGAAATTGTTTCCCGACATCAATAAATCTGTACAGCATTATGCTAGTTATCGACAAAGACCTGATCTCATATCGGAGATTCCTAAGCTGGTTCGAGAATCCGATAGCAATGTCTTCTTGAGTTATCTGGTCCGGTTTCTTGCGATTGGCGTAGGCGATGATGATCCCGATGCTAAGGCATTATCGATTAGTGAGGTCTATAAGAACTATCAGGTACCTGAAGATCGCTTTGGAGGTTATACCGCCCAATTGATTGGATATTTAGGGGAGCGAAAGCACCGCACTCCCATAAAGCCGGAAACTAAAGAAGTCGTTTTTAGAAACGTAATCGAAGTTGCCACTAGTAAACATAAAAGAGCGGAAGGCGCAACCATCATTTTAATGGAGGTTTTTAATAAACATGGGAGTGCCGACATAAAGAGGTACATGACTCCAACTGTAAAGGCGGCGTTGAGAGAAAATCTCGACGCTCTGCTGTCCCGGCGCGGAACAACCGTCAGTCAATCGGAAAAATTCGAGAAGTTGCTTCGCGGGAAATGATCTCGTAAGGTGGTCGGATTCTTCAGGACCAAAAGCAACGAAAAAATGGGGTCGGTCCTGATTTTATAAAGACGGTTTCTCGTTGACGCGGAGTAGAATCCTTAATCAAACCGAATCAGACGATCGCGATAAATTTTAGAGAGCTAAGGGAAAGCCAAAAACCGGACGGAATGGGAAGGGTGATCCCGCTTGAAGCAGACAATGGACAGATTGCCTGGACGGTCAAGGGAGGCGAAAATAAAGTTCTTAGCGGGCGAAGCGAACAGATCAGTTTGTCTGAAGGCGTCGCAAGTACTTATTCGTGCGCAAACTGCTGCCCGGATGGTGTCCATCAAACGGGCATATATAGAAATGGGGCATAGCCTTCGATTCTCCAATTCTAAGGCGCCAAATGAAGTCATTCCATTTTCCGAGGCAACATCTCCATCACGCTAAATGAACGATTTCACGGCAACTACGCCAAATCCACAATCTTCGTGCCAAATGGTCTTCCTGCGAGTCCTCTTCGTAGATAAATGAAGGCTCATAACTTCCCGTGCGGAATCCAAGGTTCATTCGCGTTGATTCGCGTAATTCGCGAGCAAATTCCTAACTTATCTGGGATAAATAAAGGCTCGGTCCGCACTGCCAGAATTGGTTTGCCTCCGTGAAAGGGAAGTACCGGAATGACGGGAAGGCTACTCGGGCACAAAAGGTGAGAGTTCGTCCACGACCCGCCCTGCCAGCTCAGACCCTGCCTCTACCGCAGCCGCTTCATCGTTTCCGACACTTGTCATCACCCGGACCATTGCTCCGTCGCTGCGGCGACTGAATACACTGTCAAAAACCGTATTGACTTTATCTTGATATTCACTGGCCTCAATACGTCCCCGACCTTGATACCAGTAGATCATGACCTCTTTGTAAATGCCGTTTTCAATTACATAACGGTGGGCCTTAAACGCCCGCCCCTTCGGCGAGACAATGTCGATATATTGTGGATCTTTCATCACCCAACCTGCGCCGGGCAAACAGTTTTGAGGGCTGTGATATGTTGCTCCTGTGCGTTGCGAGGCGTAGTAGCCAACGTACAGATTGGCGATCCGCCCGTTAGGCAGTGCGTATTCACGCATAGTGTAATCCGTCGTTCGCAGAACTTTCTCGACTTGTTCGCCGAATTTTATTTCGACGCCTCGCTGCCTCCACTCACCGAGTTCCATCGGCAATTCGGAAAGGCTCCTGCGGGGAATTTCGACTTCGCCCCGGTTGATAAACCACTGGACCAATACCCCGCTAAGGAAAAGTGAGATCACTAGCGGCCATACGGCCGCCCGGCGGTGATCTTTCTTCATTGGGTCCGCCGCGACATCCCCCACATTGCGGGATGAGCCGCGAAACAGTTTCGACAAAAGAAAATTCCAACCGATAAGCAATGCAAGTGCAACTACATAAACGAGCCATCCCGAAAGTTCGTGCCATGTACCAGCGGTCGCCTGCATACCGTAGTAATAGGTGAGAACTCCGGTCCCGGCCACACGGGCCGCATTGGTCAGAACAGCGATCGGCACGGCAAGGGCCATTAGCAGCACTGTGCGGACGAGATCCTCCTTCCAAAAGCCCCCGATTGGTCCATCTTCGTCCCGCCGCGTAAAATATCCGAGCACAAGTGCGAGGGTAACGAGGGTCATTAGCGACCTTATGCCGCTGCATGCCTCCACTACCTCGAGTGAGATTGTTTGTGTCGAGCCGCGGGGAAGAATGTCGATAACGTTGCCATTTCGAAGCGTCGGAACCTCAAATAGCCTTATTCCCCAAACGGCGGCCTGAGAGGCCCACATCTGAAGTGGCAGCGCAATTCGATTGAATACAATTTGCGGAATGGGGATCGCCAGGAGAAATAGTGCGAATGGCACCATTAGCAGATTTAGGACACGCTCACCAAAAAGATAGATCACGATCCCGAAGAGCATCAACGCCAGTGAGATCCGTTGGGTGAATAACTCCGCAGCAAATGTTCCTGCCAGCAGCAAAAAAAACGCCGCCGCAATGATCGGGCCGGCGATCCAAACGGTCACCGGTACGGCCATCGACCTCAGGCGCGGCCATTCCCTCCAGACGATCACCGCTATTATGATCGGGACGAGCAATCCGTGCGAATAATTCTCATCGACCCACCAATCGCGTCCGAGTTTTTCCAGTACTGCAAGGTACGAAAACACTACGGCACCGATCAATGCTGTGATTTTAATTGTAGAGATTTGATTAGAACCGGATTCGGTCATGGGCCACCATCTTAAAAAAGCATAATGCCACGGGTATTCCGACTTTTAGCCTGTTGATTGAAAACAGGTCAGTTCGTACGCTCAACGATGAAGCTAGCTAGCCCTTTTAATATCTCAGTATTTTTCTCCATCGGCAATATGGCAGCGATGGCCTCGTCACGGATCTTTGCGGCCAGTTCGCGTGTCCTTTCGACGCCGAAATGGGCGGGGTATGTAGCCTTAAGGGCACTGATGTCTTTACCGGCTGTTTTGCCTAATTCCTTTGTACCCTGTGTCACATCCAGAAGGTCGTCCGTGATCTGAAACAGCAACCCCAATTTCGAAGCATAATTATTTATTGCCTCGACATCATGTCCGGACGAATCCGCTATCGTTGCCCCTGAAGCTGCTGCGGCCGAGATTAGTGCCCCTGTCTTATGTCGGTGAATGAGTTCCACCTCCTCAATAGTGGTAATTCTTCCTTCGGCATCCAGGTCGAGCTGCTGGCCGCCAGCCATGCCGGCCGGCGACCCGGATGCGGTCGCCAGAAGCGAAATGATTCGGACGCGACATTCATAAGACAAAAGTCCATCTTCGGCAATTGCTTTGAATGCTAGGGTTTGAAGAACGTCACCAGCCAGAATGGCAGTAGCTTCACCGTATTTTCGATGACATGTTGCCTTGCCCCGCCGAAGGTCGTCGTTGTCCATCGAAGGAAGATCGTCGTGAATAAGTGAATATGTGTGGACCATCTCAATGGCGGCGGCTGTAGCGAGCAGTCGCTTCCGCGTCGCTCCCAGTACTTCCCCGACAGCAATGACGATAGCCGGCCGAACTCTTTTCCCTCCCGCAAATACGCTCCAACGTATGGCTGAATGCAGGTTTTTGGGCTCGGCATTGTCTGTCGGAATAAGTGAATCGAGCGTTACGTCAACCTCACTTTTAACCTGGTCAAGAAATTCGGCTATAAGTTGCATCGCAAAAAATTATCTTTTATTCGCCAAGGATTATCAAAAACCATATTTTTGCGAATTCGCCGATGATACTGTAAATTGCTGTCTTGTTATGCCTGTTTCTGAAGCCGAATTTCGAAATGCCCTTTCCAGGTTCGCAAGCGGCGTCAGCGTCGTTACGACCAGAGACGGGCAAGACAATTTCTACGGGATCACAGTATCGGCATTCTGTTCGGTATCGCTTAGCCCTCCGCTGGTCTTGATCTGTATCGAAAAAAGCACAGCGAGCCACTACGCCTTTCAGGAATCCGGTGCATTTATCGTGAACGTGCTTAAGCATTCCCAAAT
>JBGTCF010000322.1:0-3012 GCA_041748975.1 Pyrinomonadaceae bacterium | reverse complement strand
AATGCTCAGTTGCCGGGAACGGATGAAAGCCGTCGAATTTTCATTCAAGGTAGTGCTTCCCGTCCGGTGGAACCTGTAAATTTGATGAATATTCTGTATCCGCCTCTGCTTGATGCCCCAACGTCAGGTCGAGTCGATCTTGTCAGGGTCTTTTTAACCGGCGTCCCCGGCTTGAACAGACCTCCTGTGGTAGCCGATCCTAACGATCCTACCGCCGGGCTCGGAGCGGTGACAGCGGACCTTATGCGTCTTAACACGGCCATTGCTTCTACCGGCCCTGGTAATCGTCTAGGCGTCATAGCCGGCGATTTGGGGGGCTATCCCAACGGACGCCGAGTTGGCGATGACGTGGTTGACATCAGTTTGCGCGTTGCGGCAGGTGTACTACTGCCCGGTAATTCTTGTGCCGGCGGAACGGCGAGCTGCAATCAGGCTCCGAACAACGCACTTGGCGATGGCGTGAATGAGAATGACAGGCCGTTTCGTACGACGTTTCCGTATCTTGCTTCGCCTGTAAGCGGTTACGAGAATCCGTACCTCGGACGGACTTGCGCGGCCGACACGACGTCACCGTGTATGCAAATGCCGACGCCGAGACCCTAGTTACAACAATCAGGCGAAGGGAATTTAATCTTTAGGCTTCCTTAGGCTTTAATGATTGAAAGGTTGTAACGAATGGTGAGTGGAGTTTGATTTTCAAACTCCACTCACCACAAATTCGAAATCGAGACTTATGCTCAAACGACTGCTTCTCATAATCGTTCCCGGAGTGATCTTAGGACTGGTGTTTGCTTGGATAGTGTCCGCTGTATCCGAAAGCACAACACATTCTGCCTCAAGCGAACTTCTCGAACCCGTCACCGCTACAAGTGATCAATTTACGCTTGCCGATAATAATATAAGAGCGGCTCAGGCTGCGATCGAAGAAAAGCCGAACAATGCAAAGGGTTATAATTTACTGGCTAATGCTTTTATGCAGAAGGCTCGCGAAACTGGAGATTTTAGCCTCAACCTGCGTGCCGAACAATCCTTAAAAGAATCCTTTCGGGTTGCGCCGGACAATTACGATGCGACAAAGCATCAAGCCGCTCTGTTGCTCAATTTCCATAAATTCCCTGAAGCGCTCCAAACCGCGCAGAAAGCTCTCGCTGTTAGTCCCAAAGATTTTACTGTCTACGATGTGATGGTGGATGCACTTGTCGAACTGGGAGATTATGACCGTGCCGTCGAATCGGCGCAGAAGAGAGTTGATATACGACCGGACACGGCCGCCTACTCAAGAATTTCCTATTTGCGTTCGCTCCACGGTGATACAAAAGGCTCGATAGAAATGATGAGGATGGCGGCCGAATCCGCCAGCCCCGCGAACCCGGAAGGCATCGCTTGGTGCCGCGTTCACCTTGGCGACGAATTGATGAATGACGGCAGGTTGCAAGAAGCCGAACGGGAATACGATTTTGCTCTTTTTACTCTTCCCGACTATCATCTGGCTCTGGCTGCAAAGGGCAGAGCTCGCTTCGCCTCTGGCGATACCGAAAACGCAATATCGTTTTACAAACGAGCCGCCGATCGGGTTCCGCTTCCCGAATATGTCACGGCGCTCGGAGACCTGTACACCAAACTCGGTCGCACGAATGAAGCAAAACAGCAATATGCTCAGGTTGAGTTCATCGAAAAAGCCGGGGCCAGCAGCGGAACCTATTCCCTTCAAATCGCAATGTTCTGGGCCGACCATGATATACGTCTTGACGAGGCTCTGGCGATCGCCCAACGTGAGCGGGCCGGGCGTAACGACATTTATACGGCGGACACATTGGCATGGATCCTGTATAAAAACGGTCGCTTTCAGGAAGCAAAGGCCGCTATAGACGAGGCATTGCGGCTCGGTACGCTTGATCCGCGACTACTTTACCACGCCGGCATGATAAGTTTGTCGTTAGGCGACAAGAAAGCTGGCTCGAATTATCTTAAGAAGGCCCTAACCATAAACCCTTCGTTCGACATTCTCCACGCCGATATTGCCAGGGAGAAATTGAAGGCGATCTAAATTTATCGCATGGCAGAGAAAGCTGCATTATTTTTGATTTTCCTGTTAGCCGTTATCGTCTCGACGGTATCGGCTCATCCCCTGGGAAATTTCAGCGTCAACAATTATTCGCGAATTGAGGTCGACAAAGATCAAATTAAGATTCGTTGTGTTTTGGACCTTGCGGAGATCCCGACTTTTCAGCAATCGCTGGACATCGACACAGACAAGAACGATGTGCTTTCGGACGACGAATTGAAGGCGTATCTAGAAAAAATCACCCCACAGTACCTTCAAAATCTGAATCTAGCTCTTAACGATCAACCACTCCAACTTCAAACCGCAGAAAAGAATATCGCTCTTCTGAGTGGGTCGGCGAACCTGCCGACCTTGAGAATAGAATGGGATTTTGTTGCGGAAATACCGCCGACTGAGAAAGATTCGATCAAACAGTTGCGGTTCGAGAACGCTAACTATACTGAACGCGTCGGTTGGAACGAGATCGTCGTCAACCGTGTCTCGGGTGTGCATATTTTCGACAGCACTGCGTTTGGCAACGGAATAACCAACGAGTTGGAGAGTTATCCCGAGGATATGCTGGCCGCTCCGTTGGCGGAAAGGAAGGCGGAACTTTCCTTTGCGTCGGCACTCCCGGTGAACGCAACGGCCCTGAAAAATCGAAACGGCGGCACGGCCGCCCCCATCCAAACTGACAGGTTCGCCGCTCTTATCGCGGTTCCTGAGATCACGCCAGCGATCGCTCTCGTCGGTATCTTTATTGCCTTAGGTCTCGGTGCAATGCACGCGATGTCGCCCGGTCACGGCAAAACGGTGGTCGGAGCATATTTGATCGGATCGAAGGGAACCCCCAAACACGCCGCTTTTCTCGGCTTGACGGTGACGATCACGCATACACTTGGAGTTTTCGCACTCGGATTCATCACACTTTTCGCTACCCAGTTCATTCTGCCCGAACGTATCATGCC